>DATCNH010000092.1:0-11317 GCA_036565345.1 Candidatus Limnocylindria bacterium
GGCTCGGGCCGCGCTCGCGGTCCTCTCCGCCGAAGACGGCGATCTGGCCGCCGCCATCGCCGAAGGCGAGCGGGCCATCGCGGCGGGCGCGCGCGACGGCGCGCTGTACGCCCGGCTCGCGCAGTGGCAGCTGGAGACGGGCGACGCGGCCGCCGCGGCGGCGATCTTCGCGCGCTCGGACCGGGCGACCCCCTCGTGGGAACTCGCCCTCGCCCACGCGGTCTGGCTCCACCGGTCCGGCGACCTCGCCGCGGCCGGCGAACGGTATCGCGAGGCCATCGCCGCCGGCGCACCGGCGGTCGCGCGGCTCGACCTCGCCCGCGCCCTCGTCACCGCGGGCGACCAGGGCGGCGCGGCCGGGGAGCTCGAGCACCTCCTGGCGGCGGAGCCGGCCGGCGAGCTCGCCGCGCACGCCCGGCGCCTGCTGCTCGGCCTTCGGGACCCCCAGTCCGAACGGCGCCTCGAGGCCGCCGGCGCCGCCGCCGTGAGCGGGCCGGACTCGGGCCTCGCGGCGGCCGGGGAAGAGCTCGCGGCGATCATCGCCGCCGTACCGGACCTCTGGGAAGCCGAATTCGGTGCGGGCCTCGTCGCGCGGCGCCGGGGTGACGCGGACGCCTCCGAACGGCACTTCCGGCGGGTCCTCGAGCTCTGGCCCGAGCAGCCGGACGCGCTGCATGAGCTCGGCGTGGCCCTGCTGATGGCGGACAAGACGAATGAGGCGGTCCGGGCCCTCGAGACCGCGGCCCGGCTGCGCCCGGACGATGCCGGGTATCTGGCCGATGCCGGATTCGCGCACCTGCGCGCGGGCAATCTTCGGACCGCGCGCGAGCGGCTGACCCTGGCGCGCGAGCGCAACGGGGCGGACCCGATCACCCGGGCCTACCTCGAAGAGCTCGTCCGGGTCGAGGCCGCGGTGGGAACGGTCAGCTGATGGCGAAGCGGATCGTCATCGTCGGTGGCGGATTCGCCGGCCTCCATCTGATCCGGCGGCTCGACGGCCTCCTCCGCCCGGGCGAGGTCGACCTCACCCTGCTGGACCGGAACAACTATCACCTGTTCACCCCCCTTCTCTATCAGGTGGCGACCGGCGAGCTCCCGCCACACGCGGTCGCGTATCCACTCCGCCAGCCGATCGCCCGGTCCCATCAGCGGTTTGTGCAGACCGAGGTGGAGTCGGTGGACTTGGAGGGCCGCACGGTACGCACGGCCGACGGAGCGTTCGGCTACGACCACCTCGTGCTCGTGCCCGGCTGCGTCACGAACGACTTCGGGATCCCGGGGGTGGCCGAGCACGCGCTGGAGATGAAGACGCTCGAGGATGGGCTCGCAGTCCGCAAGCGCGTGCTCGGAGTGGTGGAGCGCGCGATGAAGGCCGCGGATCCGGAACGCCGCCGCGAGCTCCTCACCTTCGTGATCGTCGGCGGAGGACCGGTGGGCGTCGAGCTCGCGACCTCGCTGCGGGACCTGCTCGATGACTCCCTGGGGCGGATGTACCCCGAGCTTGACCTCGGCGCTGCGGCATCGATCATCCTCATCGATGCCGGTGAGCGGGTCATCGCGGCGATGGATCCGCGCCTCGGCCGGATCGCGGAGGCGGCGCTCGCAGCGCAACGGATCCTGGTCGTGGCGCGTACGTCTGTCACAGCGGTCGGCGCGGGCCTGGTCCGGACCAACGATGGGCGGTCATTCCGGGCGGAGACGGTCGTCTGGGCCGGTGGGGTGCGGACCAGCCCGCTGGTGGCCGGCCTCGCGGGCGCCGTGCTCGCGAAGGATGGGCGCCTCATCGTCGATCGGACCTTCCGGGCCGGTGGTCGCGACGACCTGCTGTCGTTCGGCGACGCCGCCTTCTTCGAGCACGAGGGCCGGCCGTTGCCCCAACTCGCCCAGGTCGCCGTTCTAGAGGCGCCCGCGGTCGCGCGGAACCTCGCGCGGCTCGTTCGCGGGGAAGCCCTCGTGCCGTTCGCCTATCACCGCAAGGGCGATCTCATTGCGCTCGGGCGCACTCACGCCGGAGCGGAGCTCGCGCGCTACGGGCACATCGTGCTCGGCGGGCTCCCGGCCTGGACGCTCTGGCGAGCGAACTACCTGATGCAGCTGCTCGGCGTACGGAACCGCTCGACACTGCTGCTCGAGTGGCTGCTCTCGTACTTCTTCGCGCGTATGGTCGCCGACACGCCGTAGCCGCTCGCTAGTGGGCCGATGCCTCGTCGCCGCCAGCGGCCTGGTGATCCGCGACGACCTTCTCCGCGACGGGTGCGGGGCACGGCTCATAGCCGAGGACCCGCGAGGTGAAGACGCCGCGACCGCCGGTCATCGAGCGCAGCTCGGTGGCATACCGGAAGGTCTCGGCCAGCGGCACGTGCGCGGTGATGCGCTGGTGTCCGGCATCCGCGCTCTCCATCCCGAGGACCCGGCCGCGCCGACTGTTCAGGTCGGCGAGGACATCGCCCATCTGATCCTCGGGCACGAGGATCTCGAGCAGGGCGATCGGCTCCTGCAGATAGGGCTGGGCCTCCTTTACGCAGCTCTGGAGCGCGAGCGAACCGGCGATCTTGAACGACATCTCGCTCGAGTCGACGGCGTGATAGGAGCCGTCGTAGAGCGTCGCCTTGAAGTCCGAAAGGGGATATCCGGCGATGACGCCCTTCTCCGCCTGCTCGCGCACGCCCTTCTCGACCGCGGGAAAGAAGTTCTTCGGGACCGATCCGCCGACGACCCGGGTGGCGAAGACGACGCCGGCGCCCGGCTCGAGCGGCTCGATCTCGAGCCAGACGTCACCGAATTGGCCATGCCCGCCGGTCTGTCGCTTGTAGCGTCCCTGGGCCTGGGCCTTCCCTCGGATCGACTCTCGATACGGCACCCGCGGCGTGCGGACCTCGACCGCCACGCCGAATTTGTCCCGGAGGTGGTGCACGGCAACCAGGGTGGCCGATTCGCCGATGGCCGAAAGGATCGTTTCGTGGGTCGCATCGTCGCGTCGGATATGGAGCGTGGGATCTTCATCGACAAGCTTGCGCAGCGCCGCCCCGAGCTTGTCCAGGTCGGCCTTGCTCGACGGTTCGATCGCCACCGAGAAGGACGGCGGGGGGAACGAGATCGGCGGGAGCACGATCGGGGCGTCCCGGTCGCACAACGTCGAGTTGGTGTTCGACGCCGCGAGCTTCGGGACCGCACAGATGTCGCCCGCCGGCACGGCGTCGACGATCTCCTGTTCCTTGCCGCGAAGCACCAGGAGCTGGCCGACCCGCTCGGTCTCCTGCTTCGACGCGTCGTAGACCTGGCTGTTGTGGTGCAGCGTCCCGGAGTAGACCCGGACGTAGCTCAGCTTCCCGACGAAGGGGTCGGCGATCGTCTTGAACACGAAGGCCGCGAGCTTGTCGTCGGGGCTCGGCCGCCGCACGACGTCATGACCGGTCGGATCGGTGCCGCTCACCGGCCCACCCTCGGACGGGGAGGGGAGCATCTCGACGATCGTGGAGAGGAGCGCGCCGAAGCCGACCTTCTTGGATGACGAGGCGGCCACGACCGGCAGGACCGCGCCCTCGCGCACCGCGGCGTGCAGCGCATCCCGCAGCTCCTCATACGAGATCTCGGCGTTCTCGAGGTAGCGGCCGAGCAGACCCTCGTTCGTCTCGACGATCGCCTCGACGAGCAGCCGCCGGTACTCGCCGACCCGCTCGCGGTCCTCGTCCGGGAGATCCGGGCCGACCGCATCCCGCGGGCCCTTGCGGACGGTGCCCTGCAGGAGGTCGATCGTCGCGCTGACCTCCTGATGCGCTCCGATCGGAACGTGGAGCGGGACGACACGGATGCCGTAGCTTTCCCGCAGCTGACCGAGGACCGCGTCGAAGTCGGCATTCTCGCGATCGAGGCGCGACACCACGACGATGCGCGGCAGCTTCAGGCGATCCAGCTCGGCCCAGACCGACTGGGTGCCCACCTGGACGCCGGATGAGGCATCGAGGACGACGACCGCCGCGTCGCTGACCCGAAGCGCCGCGCGCTGGTCGCCGGCAAAGTCGGCGAAGCCCGGGGTGTCGAGGAGATTGATCTTCGTTCCCTCGTCGGTGAACGCCGCGAGGGCCAGGTTGATGGTCATGCGTCGCTTTTGCTCTTCCGGATCGGTATCGAGGATGCTCGTCCCATCGTCGACCTTCCCCAGCCGGCTCGTGATCCCCACCTGATGGAGGAGCGTCTCCACGAGGGTCGTCTTGCCTGCACCACCGTGCCCGACGACGGCGACGTTCCGGATCTGCCCGCTGCGTACGGGTACGTTCGAAGCCATCTCACACTCCCCGGCGACCCGCCTCGATCGGCATAGTATTCACCCCGATGTCCGGCCATTCGAAATGGAGCCAGATCAAGCGGCAGAAGGGCGCCGCCGACGTGAAGCGAGGCGCGCTCTTCACCAAGATGACCCGTGAGATCATGCTGTCCGCCCGCGAGGGCGGGGGGGATCCCGACGGGAACTTCCGGCTCCGCCTGGCGATCGATCGAGCGCGCGCGGTGAACGTCCCGATGGCGAACATCCAGCGCGCGATCGATCGGGCCACCGGCGCCGGCGACGGGGCGCCCCTCGAGAGCATCGTCTACGAGGGCTACGGCCCGGGCGGCGTCTCGATCATGGTCGAGGCCGCGACCGACAACCGGAACCGGACCGCATCCGAGATCCGGGCGGCATTCACCAAGCACAACGGCAAGCTCGGCGAGTCCGGCTCGGTGCAGTGGCTGTTCGAGCAAAAGGGGATCATCGAGATCGGGCCCACCGATGCCGGACGCGACGCCGACGAGATCTCGCTGCTCGCCATCGATGCCGGGGCCGAGGACGTCGAGGTCGACGGCGATGCGGTGACGGTCTACACCGCGCCCGCCGCGTTCGAGCGCGTTCGCACGGCCCTCGCCGCAGCACGGATCCCGATGCGCGACGCGGAGCTGTCGATGCGCCCTTCAAACACGGTCCGGCTCGAAGGCGACGGGGCCAGAAAGGTGCTGCAGCTGGTCGAGGCGCTCGAGGATCTGGACGATGTCCAGCAGGTGCACGCGAACTTCGACGTGCCCGAGGACGTCCTCGAAACCGCCTAGCAGCCTGCACGAGCGCATCGTCCTCGGGATCGATCCCGGAACGACCGGCATGGGCTACGCGGTGCTCGACGCCGGGACCGACCCGGCAACCGTTGTCGACCGCGGGCAGGTCGCGGCTCCGGCCGACGGCTCGGCCGCCGAGCGGCTTCTCGCCATCGCGAACGCGCTCGATGCGCTCATCGCGCAGCACGCACCGGCGACGATCGCGATCGAGCGCCTCTACTTCAACAAGAATGTCCGCACCGCGATGCGCGTGGCGGAAGCCCGCGGCGTCGCGTTGCTGTCGGCCGCCCGCGCAGGCCTCACCGTCGCCGAATACACCCCGCAGGAGGTGAAGCTCTCGGTCACCGGATCGGGTGCGGCGGATAAGGGGCAGGTCCAGCGCATGGTCGCGCTCCTGCTCCCTCTGGCCGGACCGCTCACCCAGGACAACGTCGCCGACGCCGTCGCGATCGCCCTCACCCATGCCCAGCGTGTCCGGTTCGCCGCGGCGGTCGCGGGGGCGGACGGGTGATCGCGTCGATCCGAGGGCGCATCGTCCAGCGTGGGACCGACCACGTGGTGGTGGAGACCGGCGGCGTCGGCTACCGGATCTTTGTGCCGCGGCATGCCGAGGATGACGAGGTGCTCCTCCACACCCATCAGGTCGTACGGGAGGACGCCCAGCTCTTGTTCGGCTTCGAGACGCGCGACGAGCTCGCGCTCTTCGAGCTGCTCATCGGAGTCTCCGGGGTCGGGCCGAAGGCGGCGCTCGCACTTCTCGGCCTCTCCCGGCCGGCCGACGTCGCGGCGTCGATCGCGGCCGGAGACGCTGCCGCGTTGGCGAAGGCGCCGGGGGTAGGGAAGAAGACCGCCGAGCGGCTCATCGTCGACTTGCGCGCGAAGGTCGGGACCCTCGCCGTCGCCGGAGGCGGTACAGCCACGGCGGAGCCGCCGGGCGGATCGGAGGCCGACGAGGCCCAGGCCGCGCTCCGGGCCCTCGGCTACACCGCCACCGAGGCCGCCCGGGCGCTCGCTGATGTCGCCGGGCCGGGGCGGGCAAGCACCGAGGAGCGCCTGGCAGCGGCGCTCCGGAGCAGGGATCCGCGGTCGCGCGCGGGCGGGGGGGCGGGCAGGGCGACGCGCTAGGTGACGTTGTTGCCGATGTTCGAGAACAGGTTGCCGAGCTGATCCCTGAAGAACACCATCGCCAGGATGATCGCGATGGAGACGGTGATGAGGATGAGTGCGTATTCGACGAGGCCCTGACCGCGCTGGTCGGTCCAAAAGCCCCAGCGAGATCCCCAGCGAGATCCCCGGAGCGAGCCCCGGGGGATCCAGCGCGACTGCCGGTACGCCAGATGAGTCACGCTCACCTCCTTTTCCCTGCCCGCCGTCCGCCTACGCGGGGTAACGCATCAGGCCCGAACGCAGTGTGGGCCACCCGCCACGGGGACGCGACGTCCGCTTACCGTTCAGTGATATAGTTCCTCTTGGCGCGTGGACTCATGCCTGCGCGCCGCTCGAGCCGTGAAGGTGGGGCGACCCACCTTTTTTGTCGCCGATTTCGGCGACGGCCGAGGGCCGAACAGGCGAGGGCGGGCTCTGCCCGACCGAGCCGCAGGCCCCGCGAGCAAAGCAGGCGCAGCCAGCGAAGCGAGCAGGGATAAAGGGGGGCCAGCCGCCGTGAACCGCGAGCTTGTCACCGGCCTCGCCCAGCTGTCCGCCGAGAAGGGCCTCCCGAAAGAGGTCGTGAGCGACATCATCGCACGGGCGATCAAGCGGGCCTACGGCGCCGAGGAGAACATCGACGTTACGGTCGACATCCAGACCGGCGCATTCAAGGTGTTCCTCCTGAAGACCGTGGTCGACAAGGTCGAGGACCCCAAGCTGCAGATCCAGATCGACGCGGCGCGCCGGATGAAGCCGGACGTCTCGCTCGGCGACACCGTGCCGCTCGAGGAGTCGGCGGCGGCGCTCGGCCGGATCGGCGCGCAGACCGCGAAGCAGGTCATCCAACAGTCCCTGCGGGAAGCGGAGCGCGAGCAGGTGTTCGCCGAATACGCCGACCGCGAAGGCGACATCATCAACGGACAGATCGATCACTTCGAGGCCGGCTCCGCGATCATCGAGCTCGGCAAGGCGAAGGCCATCCTGCCCCGCACGGAGCAAGCCCCGCACGAGCGCTACTTCGTCGGCCAGCACCGCAAGGTGCTCGTGCTCGAGGTGCGCCGCTCGATCCACGGCCCGCAGATCATCGTGAGCCGCGCGCACCGCGGGCTGGTGAAGCGGCTCTTCGAGCTCGAGGTCCCCGAGATCTATCACGGCCAGGTCGAGATCACCGGCATCGCCCGCGAGGCCGGCTCTCGGACGAAGATCGCGGTGCGCTCGCGGCAGGCCGGGCTCGACCCGGTGGGTGCCTGCGTCGGCCAGCGCGGTCTGCGGGTCCAAGCGATCAGCAACGAGCTGGGTGGCGAACGCGTCGAGGTGATCCAGTTCGACGAGCGGCCCGAGGCGTTCGTGAAGAACGCCCTGTCGCCGTCGCCGGTCATCCGGGTCGACATCGTCGCCGAGGACAAGACCGCCTACGTCGTCGTTCAGGATCGCTACCTCTCGCTCGCCATCGGCAAGGAGGGCCAGAACGCCCGTCTCGCGGCCAAGCTCACCGGCTGGCGTATCGACATCCGGAGCGAGTCCGAGGTCCGGGCAGAGACCGAGCCTGAGCCGGAGCCGGAGCCGGAGCTCCTTGCCGACGCCGTCCCGGTGGTCGATGAAGATCCCGAGGTCATCCGTGACGACCTCGTCGCCGAGGTCGAGGCCGAGTCGCTCGCCGCCGACGAGAACGAGCTCGAGGATGAGGATCGTGCGCTGCTCGGCGGCAAGAAGAAGAAGGATCGCCGCTAAGACGGCCGCGCACGAGGCTCGCCGGACCGCGCCACAGCGGAC
Source organism: Candidatus Limnocylindria bacterium (assembly GCA_036565345.1). Lineage (GTDB taxonomy): Bacteria > Chloroflexota > Limnocylindria > P2-11E > P2-11E > UBA4735. The sequence goes on from DATCNH010000092.1 coordinate 8,008, forward strand.
CTGCGTCGCCTGCCGGCGAACGAAAGCGAAACGCGAGCTCGTGCGGGTCGTCAGGGCCCCTGGCGGCACGCTCTCGGTGGACCTGCGGGGCAAGTCGCCGGGACGCGGCGCGTATCTCTGCCCCGATGACGCGTGCCTCGCCCGCGGGGTCGCCGAGGGGAGCCTGGCCAGGGCCCTCGCGGTCCCCATCGGCGAAGCCGAAGCCGCGGAGCTGCGGACGGCCCTTGCCGCCGCCGCCGAGCAGAAAAGGACGGTGTAACCGCCATGCCGAAAGCAAGACCGAGGAGATTTCCGCCACAGCGTGGCCCGCGTCCGCGCCGCCGTCCCGGCCGCGGCGGTCCGCCGATGCCGATCGCGCCCGAGGCCGTCGCCGCCGTCGCCACCCTGCCGTCGGGTGCCGCGCCGGTCGTGCTTCCGAAGACCACCCAGGTCGGTGAGCTGGCGAAGCTCCTCGACCTTTCGGTCGTGGACGTCATTCGGGCCCTGGTGAACATGGGAGTCATGGCCACGATCAACCAGACCGTCGATTTCGAGACCGCCTCGCTCGTTGCCGGCGAGCTCGGGATCGAGGCCGTGCAGGAAGAGGAGGTCGCCCTGCCGACCGAGGAGGACGACGCGCTGCCGATCGGCAAGGAGATCCTCTGGACCGATGACGATCGCTCCAAGCTCGTCACCCGGCCGCCGGTCGTGACGATCCTCGGCCACGTCGACCACGGCAAGACGAGCCTGCTGGACGCGATCCGCGAAACGAACGTCACTGCCCGCGAGGCCGGGGGGATCACCCAGCACATCGGCGCGTACCAGATCGAGCGCCACGGCCGGAAGGTCACCTTTCTCGATACGCCCGGCCACGAGGCCTTCACCGCGATGCGCGCCCGCGGCGCCCAGGTCACCGATGTCGCGATCCTCGTCGTCGCGGCGGATGACGGGGTGCAGCCGCAGACGATCGAGGCGATCTCGCACGTCAAGGCGGCGGGCGTTCCCATCGTCGTCGCGCTGAACAAGATCGACAAGCCCGACGCCAATCCCGACAACGTGAAGGGCCAGCTCGCCGAGCACGGCGTCACCATCGAGGAATACGGCGGCGATACCCCGCTCGTGGCGGTGTCGGCCCGCACGAAGCAGGGCCTCCAGGACCTCGTCGACGTCGTGCTGCTCGTCGCCGATGTCGCCGATCTCAAGGCCGACCCCGGCCGCCCGGCCATTGGCCGGGTCATCGAAGCGCACCTCGACAAGGGGCGCGGCGCCGTGGCCACGGTCCTCGTCCAGACCGGCACGCTCGAGCGTGGCGATCTCATCGTCGCCGGCACGACCTTCGGCAAGGTCCGCGCGATGACCGACGACCTCGGGAAGAACGTCGGACGGGCCGAGCCGTCTCGTCCGGTCCAGATCCTCGGCCTGCCGGAGGTCCCCGAAGCCGGCGACGTCCTGCGCGCGGTCCCATCGGAGAAGGCGGCCCGGGCGCTCGTTGCGTACAACGTCCAGGAGCGCGCCGCGGCGGCCGGCTCCGACCGGCCGGCCACGCTCGATGAGATGTTCGAGCAGGTGAAAGAGGGCCGGGCCAAGGGGTTGAAGCTCGTCCTCAAGGCCGATGTCCAGGGCTCGCTCGAGGCGATCAAGGGCGCGCTGGTCAAGGTTCCCCAGGACGAGGTCGGCCTCCAGGTGATCCACGACGCGGTCGGAGACATCACCGAATCGGACGTGACCCTGGCGGCGGCATCGGGTGCGGTCGTCATCGGCTTCAACAACAAGATCGATCCGGCCGCCAAGCGTGCGGCAGATCAGACCAAGGTCGATATCCGTCAATACAAGGTCATCTACGAGCTCCTCGAAGAGGTCGAGCAGGCGCTCACCGGGATGCTCGAGCCGGTGATGGTCGAGACGATCCTCGGGCACGCCGAGGTCCGTCAGATCTTCACCGCGAACAAGACGGTCATCGCCGGCTGCATGGTCCTCGATGGGCTCATGCGTCGCGCGGTGCAGGCTCGGCTCCAACGCGGCGGCACCGCCGTCTACGACGGGCACATCGGTACGCTTCGGCGGGTGAAGGACGACGCCCGGGAGGTGAATGCGGGTCTCGAATGCGGCATCGTCCTCGATGGCACGAACGACGTCGCGGTCGGCGACGTCATCGAGGCCTACGTCGTCCAGGCGAAGCCCCGCTGAACGGCTGAGCTGAGTCACGGGTGGCCTATAAGCGGTCGGACCGGGTGAATTCGCTCCTGCAGCGCGAGCTCGCCACGCTCATCAGCGAAGAGCTCCGCGATCCGCGGATCGCCTTCGCGACGGTGACGAGCGTCGAGACCACCGGCGACCTCCGGCTGGCGCGGATCTTCGTGAGCGTGCTCGGCGACGAGGCTACGGCGCGAGAAACGATGCGTGCCCTCGACGAGGCGAAGCCCTACATCCGTCACGAGATCGGCGCCCGTACCGACCTGCGGTTTGTCCCGGACATCGAGTTCGTCTCCGACCGATCGGCCGCCCGTGCGGCGCGCATCTCGACCCTGCTGCGCCAGGGGACGCTGCCAGATCCACAGCGGTCAGGGCCCGCCGGCGGCGGAACGCCCGGCGATCGCGACGACACCGGGGACCGGCCGACCGATGGATGAGGTCCTCAACGCGCTGCGCGCGGCCGGGCGGATCGGCATCGTGTCGCATCGCGATCCGGATGCGGACACGATCGGATCGGGGATCGCCCTCGGCCTCGCCCTGGAGCAGCTCGGTAAGCAGGTGAGCTGGCATTGCGCCGACCCGGTCCCGGAGCAGATCCGCTTCCTCGCGACCGGCGAACGCTACGTGCAGACGCCGCCGGGGGAGGACCTTGACCTCGTGGTCACGGTCGACTTCGGCGACGCCGGACGCGCGAAGTTCGCGCTCCCGACGCGGCCGCCGCTGGCGAACATCGATCACCACGCAAGCAATCCGGGGTTCGGCACGGCGAACCTGGTCGACGTGACCAGTGCCGCGACGGCGGAGCTCGTGTCGCGGGTCATCGACGCCCTCGGCGTCCGCTGGACGATCGAGATGGCCACCGCGGCGCTCGTCGGGATCATGACCGACACCGGATCGTTCCAGTTCCCGAACACCGATCGCCGCGCCCTCGAGCGCGCCGCGATGCTGCGGGATGCCGGGGCCGACCTCCACGCGATCACCTACAACGTCTTCCGGAACAAGCGGTTCGAAGCTCTCAAGCTCTGGGGCTTCGCGTTCTCTCGGCTCGTGCGCGAGGACGGCGGCGAGCTCGTCTGGACCTGGGTCGAGCCGGCGGATCTCGTCACCGCCCAGGCCGACGACGAGGACCGTTCCGGCC
>DATCNH010000093.1:0-1875 GCA_036565345.1 Candidatus Limnocylindria bacterium
GTGCTGGGCATCGTGTTCGTCGGCGGGATCACGATCTGGTTCTTCTACGGAGCGAAGTTCTAGCCGGCACGGAGGTCGACGCGGCACTGTAACGATCCGGTGACGCTGGCCCATCCCAGGGCGTTAGCCCAGATCTTTCACTAACCCGCGCCTGACGCGTCGCGGAGTCTGTTGTCACGTGCAATCGCGCTCGGGTGCCGCTCGCATGTGATGCGGGGGCGATGGTGGCGCGAGCTCAGCCGCCGACGCGGTGCGACGGGTCGCGGCGACGCAGGATGAGGTGGTCGCAGGTAGCGTCATCCGCGGTCAGTGCGGAACCAGATCGCGAAAAACCGCAACGACGCAATTACGTGACGAGGGACCAGCCCGGGAGCCGGCCGAAGGCGGCGACGAGATCGTCGGCCCAGGCCCAGCCCGCAGCGATGCGCAGGGTGATCCGGCGCGCGGAGCGCACGATCAGGCCGGCGGCGTGGAGCAGCGCGAAGCGCAGCCGCTTCGGCTCGGCCCGGGCGAGCTCACCCCGCAGGCAGATCCCCTTTATCCATGCAAGCAGGTCCCCGGCGACGAGCACGAGGGCACACCAGGCCTGGTTGATCGCAAACTCGGCCGAGGGCAGGTTCGCAAGTCCGGTGTCCTTGCTGTCGCGGATCGCGCACTCGCAGCGACCGCGGCCCCGGTACAGGGCCTCGAGGAAGGGGACGTCCTGCTCGGGGTGGTCGGTGAGGAACACCTGGTAGCGCCGTCCGTCCAGGTCGCTGAAGGTGAGCTGGGCGCCGGGATGGGGCTCCTCGCGCCGGGCGATCATCCGCGTGCCCTCCGGCCAGCCGGCAAGATCGACCAGGTCGGTGACCTCGGTGACCTCGGCACCCTCGCGCAGGTCGGTTCCGTCGGCGGAAATGGCCGATATCCAGCGCGATTCGGGCACCGCCACCACGACCTTCGCGATCTCGGCGGTGAGCGCGTGACCGACGACGAAGCGCACGCCCCGCTCCCGGCAGGAGCTGAGGAACTCGTGCGAGAGACCGGCCGAGTCCGTGCGCGCGATGACCTCGCGGCTGTGGGGGTCGACCGGCAGCTGGGCGAGCGCCAGATCCAGGATCGCGATGTGATCGGCGGCGGTGCCGGACCCCGCGTTGCCCGGACGCAGCAGCGCCGCGAGCGGCTCGCCGGTCCGATCGAGGAAGGCCATGAGTGGATAGAAGCCGAAGCCGTGCTTGTAATTGGGGGCCGCCTGCTCCTTGTCGGAGTCGGCGCCAACGAGCGTGCCGTCGATGTCGATGACATAGAAACCGGGATCCATCCCGGCCGCCCAGGCGCGCCGGCGGGCCTGCGCGCGGGCCGCCGCGATGCGCGCGAGCGCGGCCGCATCGATCGCGTCCAGCGTCCGCCAGGCCGTGGGCACCGAGGCGACCTCGCCGAAGAGCGCCGGCTGGTTGGCGAGCACGCGCAGGTCGCTGATGGCGGTCGCCCCGTCGGCGAGCGCGACGGCGAGGTCGACGAGCACCTTCCCTCGGTCGTGGCCGCGCCGCCGCCGCTTCGTCGGGGCCATCGCCGCCGAGAGCCCATCCGAAAGGCCGAGGTCATCGGCGAGGTCGCACAAAAGCCTCGCCCCCGCGTGCGCCACGACGCCCCTGCCGCCGGTGGTCACTACCAGGCCTTGCCGCCGCTGTGTACTCTTCATCTGCGAAGTGCCCTCCTGATCCGGATTCTGTTTCTGTGGTAGCTGCAGTATCCGCGGTCAGGAGGGCCTTTTCTATCTCTGCGCGATGCGCGATGAGCTCGTTAGTGAAAGGTCTGGGTTAGGCGGCTATCCCGCCTTCGCGCGGGACCTGGCTAGCGCGGCCGCCTCGTACGCGTCACGTTCGACCTGCAGCC
>DATCNH010000094.1:0-6030 GCA_036565345.1 Candidatus Limnocylindria bacterium
GCGAGTGATCGCGATGAAGCTGACCGCGGTGACCATCACCATGGCGATGCCGGCATAGGTCGCGCTCGTCTGGAAGCGCAGTGCCGTCGCGGCGACGAAGTTCCCCAGACCGCCGATCTGCGCGACGAACTCGGTGGCGACAACGCTGATGAGCACGTACGCGAGGCCCAGCCGGACGCCGGTGAAGATGGTCGGCGCCGCGGCCGGCAGCTGGATGTGCCGGAACAGCTCCGCACGGGAGAGTCGGAGCGAGACGCCAGCCCGGAGCAAGGCGGGCCTCACGCCGGCTAGCCCCTCGAGTGTGAAGAGCGCGACCGGCACCACTCCGTACAGCGTGGACAGGGTGATGACCGCCCAGATGCCGCGGCCGAAGAGCACCAGGAAGATCGGATACAGGAGGATCAGCGGCGAGGAGAACAGGGCCACCAGAGTCGGCTCGTAGGCCCTGCGCAGGAGCGGTCGGCGCCAGAGCGCATAGCCGAGCAGCATGCCCGAGACGGCGGCCACGCCGGACGCAACCGCGGTCTCCAGCAGCGTGGCCCCGATCAGTCCACGGAAGTCCGGGGTCGCCAGCAGCTCGATGAGGGTGCGAGCCACCAGGCTCGGCGGCGCGACCAGGTACCCGTTCACGATGCCCGAGCGCACGCCGAGCTCAAGCAGCGCCAAGAGCGCCGCGGCGACGCCGACCCGGGCCGCCCGCAGCACCAGAGCCTGGCGTTGCCGTCGCGCCCACCCTTGGGCGCTCAGGCCCGCTGCTCCGATCCGTCCGGATGCGGCGTCACTGCCCCGAACGTCTTCAGCGCCTCCTCTCGGAGTACCAACCAGACCTGCCCGACCGTCTCGGCGAAGGCGGCTGTCGCGAGCAGGGTGGAGTCCCGGGGGCGCGGCAGATCGACGGTGACGATCGCCTTGACCCGCCCCGGCCGGGCGCTCAGGAGCAGGATGCGGTCGCACAGGAGCACGGCCTCCTGGATGTTGTGGGTCACGAACACGACGGTCTGACCCAGCTCTCGTTGGATCCGCATGAGCTCCTCGCCGAGCAGCACCCGGGTCTGCTCGTCCAACGCCCCGAAGGGCTCGTCCATGACCAGCAGCTCGGGGTCGAGGATGAGCGTGCGCGCGATCGCCACGCGCTGGCGCATGCCGCCCGACAGCTGGCCCGGATGGAAGTCCTCGAACCCGCGCAATCCGACCAGCTCGAGCAACGCCCTCGCCTTGCGGCGCCGCTCGGCCGGCGGCACGCCGCGGACCTCCAGGCCGAACTCCACGTTGCGCAGCGCGCTGCGCCAGGGGAAGGTCGAGTCCTCCTGCATGACCAGACCCACCTGGGGGTGCGGACCGCGCACGAGGTCGCCACCGATCCGGACCGAGCCCTGATACGCGAGCAGGCCGCAGAGCACGGACACGAGCGTCGACTTGCCGCAACCGGACGGGCCGACGACGCCGAGGAATTCCCCGCGGCGAACATCGAATGAGACATCATCGAGCGCGGTGAGGCCACCGGTGCCCTGACCTTCAGCGAAAGAGACCCGAAGCCGCTCGACCTCCACCGCCACTTCGCCGGAGAGATGGCGCGCGCCGTTGACCGCGCCCGCGCTGTTCATTGAGCTCGCGGCAGGCGCACGATCTGGCGTGAAGTCGCTCCTCTCATCTGGCGGTGGGAGCATAGCCAAGCGCCGTACCATGCAGCAGCGGGTGCCGGAGGAACGGATGACAGTGAGCGAAGCGTCCCGCGCGCGCACGGAACAACAGCTCTTCATCGACGGCGAGTGGCGCGACAGCGTGTCCGGCGAGACCTTCGAGACGCGCAATCCCGCGACCGGCGAGATTCTTGCGACCGTCGCGTCGGCGAACGAACACGACGTCGATCGTGCGGCGGAGGCCGCGTGGCGCGCCGCTCCGGAGTGGCGCCGCCGCGGTCCGCGCGAGCGCGCAGCGTTGCTCGAGCAGGTCGCGAAGCGCCTCGAGGCCGAGGGCGACCGGCTCGCGTACCTCGACTCGGCGAACTGCGGGAACCCGCTCCGGGGCATGCGCAACGACGTGCGCAGCGCCGTCGACTACATCCGCTACATGTGCGGCATCGCGCTCGAGCTGAAGGGCCAGACGATTCCGGTCGCGCGCGGGATCCTCGACTACACCCTCCGCCAGCCGTACGGCGTCGTCGCCCGGATCACCCCATTCAACCACCCGCTCCTGTTCGCGGCGGAGAAGATCGCCGCGCCGCTCATCGCCGGCAACACCGTCGTCCTCAAGCCCTCATCGCTCGCGCCGCTCGCGCCCCTGGAGTTCACCCGGACGATCGCGGACATCCTCCCGCCGGGAGTGTTCAACCTCATCAACGGGAGTGGTGAGCGCTGCGGCGCCCCGCTGGTCCGTCATCCGCGGATCAAGCGGATCGCGTTCACCGGAAGCGTCGAGACCGGCCAGCAGCTGGCGCGCGACGCCGCCGACAGCGGGATCAAGGTCCTGTCGCTCGAGCTGGGTGGCAAGAACCCGTTCATCGTCCTGCCGGATGCGGATATCGATCGCGCGGCCGCCGCCGCCACCACCGGGATGAACCTCGACTGGACCCTCGGCCAGTCGTGCGGCTCGACCTCGCGGGCCCTCGTCCACGCGAGCCTCTACGACGCGTTCGTCGACCGGGTCCGCGCGAAGTTCGAATCGCTCCGCATCGGGATCCCCACCGACGAAGTGACCGAGCTCGGCTGCCTCGCCTCGCGAGCCCAGCTCGACAAGGTCGAGCGGTACGTCGCGCTCGGCCGCTCGGAGGGCGCCCAGCTGGTCTGCGGCGGCGCGCGGCCGACCGAGGAGCGCTTCGCGCGCGGCTTCTTCTACCGGCCGACGCTGTTCGCGAAGGTCGATCCCTCGATGCGGATCGCCCGGGAGGAGATCTTCGGCCCGGTCTTCTCGGTGATCCCGTGGACCGACGAGGCGACGATGCTCGAGATCGCGCACGACGTGCCGTACGGCCTGTCGGCGAACATCTGGACCAACGATCTGCGGGCCGCGCACCGGCTCGCCGACGAGGTCGAGGCGGGCTTCGTCTGGATCAACGGGGACGGCCGGCACTTCACCGGCGCGCCCTTCGGCGGGTACAAGGCGAGCGGCATCGGGTCCGAAGAATCGCTCGACGAGCTGCTGAGCTACACCCAGACCAAGAACGTCGCCGTCTTCGGGTGACCGCGACGTACGGCTCGGATCTGGTGGCCGAGCTGCTCACCGCCCTCGGGATCGAGTACGCCGCGTTCAACCCCGGCGCGAGCTTCCGCGGGCTCCACGATTCGCTCGTGAACCACGGTGGCCCGACGCCGGTGCTCTGCACCCACGAGGAGATCTCGGTCGCCCTCGCCCATGGCTACGCGAAGGCGGCGGACCGGCCGATGGTCGCGATCCTCCACGACGTCGTCGGGCTCCAGCACGGCTGCATGGCGATCTTCAACGCATGGTGCGACCGGGTCCCGATCCTGCTGCTCGGGGGCACCGGGGCGATGGACGCCGCGAAACGGCGCCCCTGGATCGAATGGATCCACACCGCGCTCGTCCAGGGGAACCATATCCGTGACTTCGTGAAGTGGGACGACCAGCCGCAGAGCGTCCCGGCGGCGGTCGAGTCGATCATCCGCGCCCACCGGCTCATCCGATCCGAGCCGACCGCTCCCGCGTACGTCTGTCTCGACGTCACGCTGCAGGAGGACCCCCTGCCCGCGGGCGCGGCGATCCCCGCGGATCTCGACCGCTGGACGGGGATCACGACCGTGCAGGCCGACCCGGCCGCGCTCGCGACCGCCGCCGAGTGGCTCGCCGCGGCCGAACGAGCGGTGATCATCGCCGACCGCGCCGGCCGGAGCGCCGAGGCGCCGGCCGCGCTGCTGCGGCTCGCCGAGGGGCTGGGCGCGCCGGTCGTCGACTTGGGCGCCCGATTCAACTTCCCGGCGACGCATCCGCTCGACGCCTCGGGCGCGCTCGCCGAGGTCCTCGCCGACACCGACCTGGTGCTCGCGATCGACGTGACCGACGTGCACGGCGCGCTCCGGGCCGGACCCCGTCCGCCGGCTGCCCGGGTGATCACCCTCTCGGTGGCCGATCTGCTTGTTCGCAGCTGGACCGCCGACTACCAGCAGCTCGAACCCGCCGACCTGACCCTGGTCGGCGACTCGCGGATTGCGCTGCCGGCCCTCAGTGATCTCGTAGCCGAACGCCTCCGGACCGAAGACGCCGGTCGGACGGGCAGGCGATCCGGGCGGGCGCGGGCCCTTGGTGAAGCGGCCGCGCGGCGCCGGCGGGGGTGGGAGGAGCAGGCCCGGGCGGACCAGGGCCGGGCGAGCGTGACCGCGGCGTCGCTGGCCCTCGCACTCCGTGACGCGATCGGCACGCACGACTGGGTCCTGGCGAACGTGCCCCTCGAGCACTGGCTGCGCCGGCTGTGGCCCATCGAGCAGCGGTACCAGTGGGCAGGCGTGTCCGGCGGCGCGGGGATCGGCTACGGCATCGGCGCGAGCCTCGGGGTCGCCCTGGCCCACCGGGGGAGCGGACGCATCGTCATCGACGTCCAATCCGACGGCGACCTCCTGTACTGCACCAGCGCGCTCTGGACCGCCGCACACGAGCGGCTGCCGCTGCTCATCGTGATGCACAACAACCGCAGCTACCGGAACTCGGAGGCCCATGCCGCGAGGCTCGCCCGCCAGCGCGGGCGACCGACCGAGAAGCGGGGCATCGGCACGCGGATCGAAGATCCGGCAGTCGACTTCGCCGCGGTCGCGCGCGGCATGGGCGTCCCGTCATTCGGACCGATCCACGACCCCCGCGCGCTTTCGGCGGCGCTCGCCGAGGCGATAACGGTTGTCGACGCCGGCGGCCCGTGCCTCATCGATGTCGTCATCGACGAACCGGAGCCGTAGGAGACCGGCCGACCCGCGACGCCCCGACGTGACAGCGAGACCTAGAACATGCGGTGCCCGCCGCCGGCGAAGAGCAGCTGGCCGGTAAGCCATCGGGCGTGCTCCGAGGCGAGGAAGACGATCACATCGGCTATGTCGTCGGGCGTGCCGACGCGGCCGAGAGGCGCCGTTCGTACCATGTCGGGCACCATGGCTGGCGTGATCCAGCCGGTATCCGTCGGACCCGGCGAGACGATGTTCACGGTGATCCCGAACCGTCCCAGCTCCCCGGCAGCCGCTCGCGAATACGACTCGATCGCGTACTTGCTCGCGCCGTAGGAGACCTCGCCGGGGAAGGACGCCGAGCCGTCGGTGCTGAGGTTGACGATCCTCCCCCATGCGGCACCCCGAGCCACGTGCCGCTTCGCGTACTCGGCCATCATCAGTGCGACCGCCCGCGTATTGACCGCGAAGTTCTGGTCGACGGTCTCGGCGCTGATGCGCGCCTTCGGGCGACCGCCCCAGTCGAGCGCGTCCTCGCTCGGGTCGAAACTGTCGCGCTCGGTGACGGCAGCGTTGTTGACCAGGATCTCCACTGGTCCAAGGTCCGCCTCGACACGGTCGAACAGGGCGGGAATGTTGGCGGGGACGGCCAGGTCCGTCTCCGCGCTGCCGGCGCGGCGTCCAACGTTGGAAATGTCTTGGACGACTTCTGTCGCATCCTGCAGCCGTTGGTCGGCGCCGGCCTCGTCCGGCGCTCGATAGCGAAGGAACTGCACGAACACGTCACAGCCGGCGGCCGCTAGGGCCCGCGCGGTCGCGGCTCCGATTCCGTGGTTCGCGCCCGTGACCAAAGCGACACGCCCAGCCAACCCGACATCTTTCATCGCGCCCGCTCCCCTGCGCCCATCGAGGCGGTGTTGTCCCAACCAGCGCGAGAAGGGACAGCGCCCGCGCGCGGATCTTCAGGCAGACCCTACAAGCAACCAACCTCGCTGCGCGATAATGAATCTCGACATGCGCGCTACGACATTGCCCTCGCGAAAGGGCCCGCGCCCCGAGACCCACAAGGGGATGCCGCACGCCCAGGTGGAGGTCCGGCCGGTCCCGGAGATCCACGCGGAGCTGTTCCGCCGCGCCTTCGCGCTTC
>DATCNH010000095.1:0-3500 GCA_036565345.1 Candidatus Limnocylindria bacterium
GAGATCGCGCGGATCACCGGCTACGACCGCATCCCGACCCGGATCCCCGACGGGCCGCTCCCGATCCACGAGCGCCATCCGCTCCTCGAGCTGCGCGAGCGGGTCCGCGACCTGCTCGTCGGGTTCGGCCTGACCGAGACGGTCTCGTACTCGCTCATCGATCCGGCCTGGCTGGCGCAGCTCACCGCCGATGGCCGCCCGATCGCACCGGCGCCGCTCTGCGTGCAGAACCCGACCAGCCTCGCGCAATCGGCGCCCCGTCCGACGCTCCGGGCCAGCCTGCTCGACACCGCGCGGCACAACCTCCGCCACGAGCCGGGGATCGCGATCTTCGAGATCGCGCCGGCCTACCTCCCACGCGTCGCCGATCTCCCGGAGGAGCGGTGGACCGCCGCGGTCCTGCTCGCGGGGAAGGCCGAGAGCGCATCGTGGCTGGGACCGGAGCGCGCCTACGCGGTCTCCGACGCGGCCGCGATCCTCGACGGCCTGGACCGCGCGCTGCGGCTGCCGCGGCCGGCGCGGACCGCCGGCGCGCCCGGCCTCCACCCGGGGCGCTCGGAGACGCGCCAGGCCGGCGAACGGACGCTCGCGGTCTGGGGCCAGCTCGACCCGCGCGTCGCTCGGCGCTGGGACCTGCCGGAGGAGACGTTCATCATCGAGCTCGATCTCGCCACGCTCCTCGGCCAGGTCGGCCGGCGGACCGCTAGCGCGCCGCCGCGCTTTCCAGCCGCGATCCGGGATCTCGCGGTGGTGGTGGCGGATGCCCGCGCCTACGACGAGGTGCACCAGGCGATCCTCGATGCGGCGAAGGGCCTGGTCACGTCGGTGACGCTGCTCGACCGCTACCGGGGACCCCAGGTCGCGCCCGGCCATACGAGCTTCGCCGTCCGCCTGGTGTTCCGGTCGCCCGACGCGACCCTCACCGACGCCGAGGTGGAGCGCTCGCTGAAGCGCATCACCGGCAAGCTCCTGCACCAGCTCGGAGCGACGATCCGCTGACCGCGCGCCCGAGCCCGCGCCCGGCCGGGCGGCTGGGCCCACGCCTGCCGCGAGCGTTCTACGCGGGTCCGACGCTCGTAGTGGCCCGTGCGTTGCTCGGCGCGCATCTGGTGTTCGACCATCCGGACGGCCGGCGCGTGGTCCGGATCGTGGAGACCGAGGGCTACCTCGGCGACCGTGACCCCGCCTCGCACGCGTATCGCGGGATGACCCCGCGGACGGCGGTGATGTTCGGCCGGCCCGGGCACTCGTATGTTTACCTCGTGTACGGGATGTACCACTGCCTGAACGTCGTGACCGAGCGCGCCGGCGTCGCCGGGGCGGTCCTGCTGCGCGGCGCCGAGCCGGTGGCCGGGCTGGACGACCAGGGCGAGCGGGCGCTCGCCGGTCCGGGGCGGCTGGCGCGCGCGCTCGGTCTGAGTACCGCCCACACCGGGCTCGATCTGGTGCGCTCGCCGTTGCACCTCCACGCCGCCGTCGCCGCCGGCACCGGCCGGATCCTGACCGGTCCGCGGATCGGCCTGTCCGCCGGCGCGACGAAGGACGAGCCCTGGCGATTCTGGATCGCCGGGTCCCCCGGGGTCTCCCGCGTCGGTACGGGCGGGAGGTCGCGCGGATGATCGCCGACAAGACGCTGGTCACCCTGGAGTTCACCGCGGTCCGCGCGCTCCTGGCCCAGCGGACGAGCTTCACCCCGGGACGCGAGCTGGCCGAGGCGGCGGTCCCGGCAACCCGGCTGGCGGAGGCCGAACGACGTCAGGACGAGACCGCCGCCGCCCGCGAGCTCATGCGCGCCGCGCCTTCCACCGGTCTGCACGGCGCACACGACATCCGGGACGCGGTCCGCCGCGCCGTGCTCGGCGGGGTGCTCGATCCGGGCCAGCTGCTCGCGATCGGCGACACCGTGCGCGCGGCCGGCGGGCTCTTCGCCGCGGTCCAGCCGTACCCGCCGCTCGCCGCGCGGGCCCGGTCAGCGCATCCGCCCGCGCCGCTGGCGGCCGGCATCGAGCAGGCCATCGGCGCAGCGGGCGAGGTCCTCGACCGCGCAAGCCCCGCGCTCGCGAGCGCCCGATCAGAGCTGCGGACCGCGCAGGCGCGGCTCCAGCAGCGGCTCGATGGCCTGCTGCGCTCGGGTGACCTCACCCGCTACCTCCAGGATCCGATCGTCACCCAGCGCGGCGGCCGCTATGTCGTGCCGGTGAAGTCCGAGCATCGTTCGGCGGTCAAGGGCATCGTCCACGACCAATCGGCGAGCGGCGCGACGGTGTTCATCGAGCCGCTCGAGATCCTGGAGGCGAACAACCGGGTCCGCGAGGCCGAGCTCGCCGAGCGGACCGAAGTGCAGCGGATCCTCGACGGCCTCTCGCGTGCGGTCGAGCGCGCGAGCGAGGACCTCGCCGCCGTGACGGCTGCGCTCGCCGCGCTCGACCTCATCCTCGCCCGGGCGGCGCTCGCCGACGCCTTCGGCGCCGAGCGTCCGCGGCTGAACGACGACGGGATCGTGGACCTCGTCGGGGCACGCCACCCGCTGCTGCTGGACCGCGGCGGGCCGGTCGTGCCGATCGACATCCGCCTCGGGACCGACTTCCGGATCCTCGTGATCACCGGGCCGAACACCGGGGGGAAGACGGTCACCCTCAAGACCATCGGCCTGCTCGTCCTGATGGCCGCCGCCGGGCTGCAGGTCCCCGCGGAGCGGGGGAGCATGCTGCCGGTGGTGCCGCGGATCTTTGCCGACATCGGCGACGAGCAGTCGATCGCGCAGTCCCTCTCGACGTTCTCCTCGCATCTGCGGAACGTGGTCGCGACGCTCGCTGGGGCCGAACGGGGCGACCTGGCACTCCTGGACGAGGTGGGCGCGGGGACCGATCCGGACGAGGGCGCGGCGCTCGCGATGGCGGTCCTCGAGACGCTCCTCGAGCGCGGCGTGCTCGTCGCGGCGTCGACCCACTATCCCGAGCTGAAAGCGTTCGCCCTGAACACGCCCGGCGTCACGAACGCGAGCGTCGAGTTCGATCCGGAGACCCTCCGCCCGACCTACCGCGTCCACGTCGGCCTCCCCGGCGCGTCGAACGCGTTCGCGATCGCTGCCCGACTCGGCCTCGGTCCAGAGGTGCTCCGGGTCGCCGAGCGGCATCTCGGCGACCTCCACCGCTCGCTGGAGCGCACCCTGCGCGAGGCCGAACGGCAGCGCACCGCGCTCGCCGCCTCGCTCGAGGAGGCGCGGGTCGCGGGCGCCGAGGCCGCGGCGGCGGCGGCGGCGGTCGAGCGCGAGGCCGACGGCGTGCGGCGGCAGGCGACCGACGTGCTCCGCCGCGCGCGCGCCGAGGCCGAGGAGCTCATTCTCCAGGCCCGCCGGGCGCTCCGGCAGGCGGAGGGCGCGCAGGAACGGACCGGACGCCGGAACCTCGTCGAGGAGGCTCGCACCGCCATCGCCGAAGTCGAGCAGGCCCGTGACGCCGCGGCGCCACCGGCGCCGGTCCCCTCGCTCCGGCCGATCG
>DATCNH010000096.1:0-25873 GCA_036565345.1 Candidatus Limnocylindria bacterium
GAGTACCGCCGGCTGCTCCAGCTTGCCACGGCCGCAACGGATCGCCCCGAGCTGCTCTCCGACGATTACTTTGTGGATCTGGCCCTCTGGTTCAATCTCGCCTGGATCGATCCGGACGATGTCGACGCCGATGCCCGGCTGCGCGAGCTGCGGTCGCGCGGCGCCCGGTATACCCGTGAGGACGTCCGGTACGTCATCGGCCGGCAGCGCTTCATGGCCTCGGGCGTGCCGCACCTGTACCGCAGCCTCGAGCGCGAGGGCCGGATCGAGATCCTGACCACGCCGTACTACCACCCGATCCTGCCGCTGCTCATCGACTCGGCGGCCGCGCTCCGGAGCGACCCCGGCGCGCTGTTGCCGCACCCGCCGTTCGCCTTCCCCGACGATGCGCGCTATCAGCTGGAGGAAGCGGTCGCGTCCCATATCCGTGGCTTCGGGGTGAAGCCGCGGGGGGTCTGGCCGTCGGAGGGCGCGGTGTCACCGGAGGCGGCCGACGCGATCGCCGCGGCGCATCTGGAGTGGCTCGCCTCGGACGAAGGCGTGCTCGCCCGGTCGGCTGGCATCACCTTCCACCGTGACGAGATCGGCGCGCTCGTCGAGCCGGCGCTGCTGTATCGCCCGTATCGCCTGACGAACGGCACGACGGCGATCTTCCGCGACCGCGAGATCTCGGATCGCATCGGCTTCGCCTACGGTGGGATGACCCCGCACGATGCCGTCGGCGACCTCATCTGGAAGCTGGAGCGCGCGCGCGACCGGCTGCCCGAGGACGGCGGCCCGTACCTCGCGTCGATCATCCTGGACGGTGAGAACGCCTGGGAGGCGTACCCGAACAACGGGAACGACTTCCTGCGGTATCTCTACGGGACCCTGCAGGCCGACGAGCGGTTCGAGACCGTTCGGGTGTCCGATTTCCTCGACGCGCATCCGGCGACGGTCGGACTGCCGACGCTGCATAGTGGCTCCTGGATCGACGCCGACTACCGCGTCTGGATCGGCGAGGAGACGCATCGCCGGGCCTGGGGGGCCCTCGAGCGCACCCGCCGGTTCGCCCAGGAGCAGTGGGGATCGCTCCGCGAGATGCCGCCGAGCGTCCGCCGGCCGCTCATGGCCGCGGAAGGCAGCGATTGGTTCTGGTGGTACTCGAGCCGGAACTCGGGCCCGGAGGACCGGGTCTTCGACACGCTCTTCCGCGCGAACCTCGAGGTGATCTGGTGGTTCGCCGGCGCAGAGCCGCCGGCCGAGATCCGCGGGCCGCTGCTCGATCCAGCACGCCTGGCCGGCTCGGCGCCCCGCGGCGGGGCGATGCTCCGCAGCGTGGGGGAGGGCCTTGCCTGAGTTGACAGGGGTCGGGCGCATCGGGTGCGCGAGCATCTACCGACCCATCGATGACATCGAGGTCCGCGCGCTCCGTGCCGGCCGGCAGCTGGACGGCGCCGAGGTTCTGGAGATCGGTTGCGGCGACGGACGCCTGACGGTCGTGCTCGCGCGGAACGCCGCGAGCGTCCTGGGGGTGGATCCCGATCGCGAGGCGATCGCCCTCGCACGCGGCCGCACCCGATCCGCTGGCATCCGGAACGTGCGCTTCCGGATCGCCCCGGCACAGCGTCCGGGAGTCGGGCGCGAACGGTTCGATACCGCGATCTTCTCCTGGTCGCTCTGATGAGTGCGCCGATCGGGCATGGTCGATGCCCTCCAGGCGGCCCATCGCGCGGTGCGCCCCGGCGGGGCGATCATCGACCTGCGCCCCGACTCGAGGCATCAGCCGCGGATCTTCCAGCGGCGGATCCGCCGTGGCGGTCTGGCCGAAACGGCCCTCGCCGAGGGCGATAGCGCGGCGAGCGACCGTGCCGTCACCACGATGGTCGGGCGCGGGCTGTTGCGACCGCTTCGGGTCGGGCACTTCTGGTACAGCCTGCGGTTCGCCGACCGCGTGGCCCTTGACCAGTGGCTCGACACGTCACGCCGGCTGCGCGGCTACGCGCCGGGGACCCGGGCCGGCATCGATCCGCACATCCCGGTCGTTGTGCGCCGCTCGCTCGCTTACGGGATCTATGAGCGGGTGTAGCCGCCCGCGCCCCGGGGCTAGTCCGGGGCGCTCTCCCAGGCCGCCTCGAGCGCGTCGATGATCCGCGGCCAGGCGAACCGCTTCGCCGTGGCCCGCCCGTCCGCGCGGATCCGCTGCACCAGGTCGGGCCGGGTCGCGAGGGTCGCGAGATGGGCGCCAAGCTCGGCCGGGTCATCCGACTGGACCACGACCGCGTTGCCGTACGGGACGGCGTAGTCCTCACCGGTGCGCCCGACGAAGGCGATCCCGCCGCAGGCCATGACCTCGAGGCCGACGAGCCCGAACGGCTCTTTCTCCGAATTCGCCAGGACTCCGTCCGCCGCGGCATAGAGCGCGCGGAGGGCACGCTCGCTCACGAAGAAGTCAAGGAACGCGACATCGGCGACGGATTCGTGGAGCGCCGCGGCCAGGTCCCGCGGTGTGGCATCTGACTCGAGGGCGATCCGATCGACCGTGAGCCCCCGGCTGCGGATGCGGCCGCCGACGACCTCGGCGTAGTCGCTCCGGCTTCCGCGCATGATGAACCGGGGCCGTTGCCCGCCGTCACGGAGCCTGGCGATCGCGTCCACCGCCCAGAGCCAACGTTTGTCCGCGTCGAAGCGCGCGACCTTCACCAGCGCCGGGCGTCCCGCGAGCGTCAGCCGCAGCGCCCGGGTGTCGGCCGGCGGCACTGGGGCGTTGAACCGCTCGGCGATGCCGTTCGGCAGGACTCCCGCCTCGATCCCGAACCGCGCGAGCTCGGCGCGCAT
The DNA here is from genome assembly GCA_036565345.1 of Candidatus Limnocylindria bacterium. Classification (GTDB taxonomy): domain Bacteria; phylum Chloroflexota; class Limnocylindria; order P2-11E; family P2-11E; genus UBA4735. The sequence goes on from DATCNH010000096.1 coordinate 2,818, forward strand.
GAAGCGCGAGACCGTTGTGACCGTCACCGAGCGGGCGAGGAGGGGAAGATCGATACGGTCGAGTCCATAGGTGTTGTTCGCGTTCCAGAAGATCGCCGCCTGTGCGCGGATCCCCGCGGCCTGCGCGAGCCGGGCGGTCTCGATGGCCGCGGCCGCCGTCTGCCAGTCTTCGAACAGCAGGACCGCCCGCGTGCCGGCGCGCGCGGCGGGCTCGATGACCTCCCGCAGGAGGTGCGGTGGCACGGTCCGGGAGAAGTCGGCGACCTTCCCCGCCTCGCCGTCGTAGACGTCCTTGGGGTGATGGCGCGAGATCCATTGTCCCCAGCGCTCGAGCAGGAGCGCGCCGTCGCGCCGAAGCTCGACCGGCGGCGCGTCCGGATCTCCCACGAAGAGGTGGCGGACCCGGTGGCCCCGCGTGACGAGGGCGTCGGCGAGGTCGTTCATCCGGGTGGCCAGCCCGCCCACGAAGGAGTACCGATCGGGCCCCTCGAAGGCGACGAGGACGATCTCGCTCCATGGCGCATGCATGCACGGCATCGTAGCCAGCCCGATACTGGAACGACGATGCGACCGATCGACCGGATCCGCGACGACCCCGCCGGCGTGCGCGCGATGCTCGCGGCGCGGGGCTTCGATGCGCCGCTCGACCGCATCATCGTGCTCGACACGCGCAGCCGTGAGCTCCGGTCCGAGACCGAGACGCTCCGCGCGGACCGGAACAAGGGCAGCCGGGGTGGACCGCCGACCGATGAGGTGAAGGCGCGCCTGCGGGCCGTGGGGACGCGGATCGCCGAGATCGACAAGGAGCTTGCGACGGTCGATGCGGAGCTGGCGGGCCACCTCGACTGGATCCCGAACGTCATCGCCGCCGGCGTGCCGGCGGGGAGGAACGAGGCGGACAACGTCGTTATCCGGCAGGACGAGCCCCGGTCGCTGCCGTTCGCGGCGAAGCCGCACTGGGAGATCGGGGAAGCGCTCGGGATCCTGGACATCCCACGCGGAACGAAGCTGTCGGGGTCGCGGTTCTACGTGCTCCGTGGCGCCGGCGCGGCCCTTCAGCGTGCGCTCATCACCTGGATGCTCGACCTGAAGATCGAGGCCGGCTTCATCGAGATCTACCCTCCGTTCGTGACCCGCCGCGAGACCCTGCAGGCGAGCGCGCACCTGCCGCATTTCGACGAGAACCTCTATCGCGACGAAGACGACGACGTTTGGCTCATCCCGACTGCCGAGCCGCAGCTCGTCTCGCTCCATCGCGACGAGACGATCCCGTTCGACAAGCTACCGGCCCGGTACGTCGCCTACACCGCCTGCTTCCGTCGCGAGCACATGAGTGCCGGCCGCGACGTTCGTGGCATCAAGCGCGGTCACCAGTTCGACAAGGTCGAGATGGTCGTGTTCTGCGTCCCGGAGGAGTCGCCGCGCGAGCTCGCGTTTCTCACCGACCGCGCGGTCGAGGTGCTGGAGAAGCTCGAGCTCCCCGCACGTGTGGTGGAGCGCTGCAGCGGCGATCTCGGTTTCGTCGCGATGAAGGGGTTCGATGTGGAGGCCTGGGCCCCCGGAGCGAACGAGTGGCTCGAGGTCTCCTCATGCAGCGACGGCGGCTCGCTCCAGGCCGAGCGCGCGGGGATCCGATTCAAGCGTGAGGCCGGCGCGAAGGCGGAGCACCCGCACATCCTCAACGCGTCCGGCCTGGCCCTCCCGCGCCTGTTGATCGCCGTCCTCGAGAACTACCAGCAGGCCGACGGTTCGGTGGCCATTCCCGCGGTGCTGCGGCCCTACCTGCATGGACGCGAGCGCATCGCGCCCGGGGAGTTCTCGCTCTGAGCTAGCTCTGGCTAGGCGGAAGCGGCCCCGGGCTGCTCGAGCGACGCGAGCGCGGCGTGCAGCTCCGCCACCAGGTGAAGAGGACCGAAGCGTTCGAACGCCTCGAGCGCGACCTGGTACTCCTGTCGCGCTCCCGCCGGATCGCCGCGCTCCGCGAGGATCCGTCCGCCGGCCTGGCGCATCGCCGCGATCGCGATCGGCAGGTTCAGGCGGTACGCCGCTTCGAGCCCGGTCGCGCGCGCGGCCTCGGCCGCGCCCAGGTCGCCGATCGCGAGCGCGACCTCGACCTGGGCCGGAGCGATCTCGGCCGCACAGCGGCGGCAGCGGTGGGCCCGTTGCGCCTCGGCCGCCGCCGCGGCCTGCGCGCGTGCCGTCTCGAGCTCGCCGCGCGCGACCGCGACCCGCGCGAGCTCCGCGGTCACGAGCGCGGCGAGATGGTCGGCTCCGTCGGAGCGGGGGATGAGCGCCTGTGCCTCTTCCAGCGTGGTCGCCGCGAGGCCAAGATCCGGCCGGCGCAACGCCGCCCGGCCGAGCGCGAGGAGGGTCGTGGCCGCGCCGGCCTCGCGTGCCGAGTCGGGGATCGCCGGATCCGCAAGAGCGAGGGCGCGCTGCAGCGCCCGCTCCGTCTCCTCGGTGCGGCCAAAGAGCTCGTGTGCCCGGGCGAGTGCACGCAACCCCGTGGACTGGCCGCGGATGTCGCCGACGCGCGCCGCAGTCGCGAGCAGCTCGAGCCCGAGATGCTCCGCCTCCGCCGCCGCACCGCGGTCGAGCGCGCTGGCGGTCTGCGCGGCGAGCGACCGCACCAGCCCGGGCAGATCGCCAATGCCGCTCGCCAGCTCCGCGGACCGCGTGAGCGCACGCCGGACATCCTCGCTCGCTCCGGCTTCGGTCGCGTACGCGACGATGGCCTCCTCCGCCTCGAGCTCGCGCGTGCGGTCGCCGGCCGCCTGCGCCTCGCGCCCGGCCGTGCGCGCGATGACCAACGCCTCGCCGGACCGGTCATTCGCGCTCGCGAGCGCCGCCTTCGCCAGCGTGAGCTCGGCCCGTTCCGTCCCGAATGAGGGCGTCAGCCGTTCGGCATCGGCGAGATGCTCCGCCGCGCGCTCGGTCATCCCGGCGCGGGCGGCCAGCAGGCCGGCACGACGGCGCAGCGCGCCCCGCAGATCGTTCTCCGGCAGCCCGGAGGCGAGAGCCTCCTCCGCCGCGAGGAGCGCCTCGTCGAGCGCGCCGAGACCGCTGGCCGCATCGGCCGCCGACAGCAGCGCCCGCGCGCGCTCCGCGGTCCCGCCTTCGGGCAGCCGCAGCGCCAGCGACGCGGCGAGCCGGTGGTGATGGAGCGCCGCGTCCAGGTCGTGCAGCTCCAGCGCGCGCCCCGCCGTCCGAACGGCGTAGTCGATCGCGCGGCGGGTGTGACTGGAGGACGCGAAGTGGAACGCGAGCAGGCTCGGCTGCTGGAATGCGATCTCCGGCCGCGCCTGCTCGATCGCGAGTCCGACTCGTCCATGGAGCTCTTCGCGGTGGCGCGAGAGCATCGCGTCGCAGACCACATCCCGGAGCGAGGCGTGATGGAAACGGTGGGTCCCCCACGCGTCGATATCGATGATGCCGGCGTCGGCCAGGCGGGTGAGCGCGCCGTCCACGTCCGTCTCTGCCTCGAAGACGGAGCGGATGAGCCTGGCGTCGAAGCTCTGGTCAATGACCGCGGCGGCGTCCAGGATCCGTCGGTCCGGTTGCGCGACCACCTCGATCCGGCGAAGCAGCAGCTCCGGCAACGAATCGGGCAGGGCGGGCTGCGAGCTCAGGTCCACGAGCGCGGCCCCCTGACCGGCTCTGACGACGACGCCTCCGTCGCGAAGCCAGCGCACCGCCTCTTCCGCGTACGCCGGATTCCCGCCGGCGGCCGTGGCCACGGCCAGGCCGAGGGGATCGGCCGGCACGAGCGTCGCCACGAGCGAGCGCATCGCCGCATCGTCAAGCGGCCGCAGGTGCACCTGCACGTGCTCGCGGGTCCCGGCCCACGGTGCCGCGAATTCGCTGCGGTGCGAGAGCACGAGCAGCGCGCGCGCGGAGCTGAGCATGGTGCCGAGTCGGGTCAGGAGCCCGAGCGAGCTCGCATCGATCCACTGCAGGTCCTCGATCGCGGCCACCAGGCCCTGGGCCTCCGCGACCTGCAGGAAGAGCCTGGCGAAGCCGCGGTCCAGCAATCGGCGCTTGGTCTCGCCCGACATCGCCGGCAGATCGACGCCGTAGCCGAGCGCCGCGAGCACGAGGGCGCGGACCTCCGGCTCGATCTCCCGATCCGTCTCGGTGATCGTGCGGAACGCGTGCTCGGCCGACGCCGCCTCGGCGAGGCCGAGGACTCGCCGCAGGAGGTCGGTCACCGCACCGTAGGGTCGGTGCCGGCCGCAGGCCCGGCAACGTGTCCGGGCCACCCGGGCCCCGCGGGTCCGCGGGTCGTGCAGCAGCTCATCGATCAGCCGGCTCTTTCCGAGACCGGTCTCGCCGGTCAGCGATACGAATCCGCCGCCTCCGGCCAGTGCCAGGTCCAGGGCGCCGAGGAGCGCGGCCATCTCGGCGTCGCGGCCGACCAGCGGCAGCCGCACCGGCCTGCCGGCACCCTCGGTGGCTCCTCCGAGCAGCCGCCAGGCGACAAGCGGAGCGGTCTTGCCCTTGGCGACGACCGGCGGATGCGGCTCATAGACGAACCGGCCCGGGGTGCGGCGGTACGTCGCGTCGCCGATGAGGATCTCGCCCGGCTCGGCCGCCTGCTCGAGGCGCGCCGCCACGTTGACCACGTCGCCGAGCACGCCGAATTCGCTCCGGCGGTCCCCGACCGCTCCGGTGACCGCGATACCGGTGTTCACGCCGATCCGCAGCGCGAGGTGCCGTCCGGTCCGCTCGGCGATCGTGTCGCTCTTCCGTTCGAGCGCCGTGACGATGTCCAGCGCGGCACGCTGCGCCTGCTCCGGATGATCGACGGCCACCGTTCCCGCCGCGCCGAAGGTGGCCATGACCGCGTCCCCGATGTACTTTTCGATCAGCCCGCCGTTCGCCCGGATCTCGTCGGCCATGACATCCCAGGCCGCGCGCATGTTGTCCTGGAGCTCGGCCGGCCCGAGCCGTTCGGCCAGGGCGGTGAACCCCGAGATGTCGGCGAAGAGCACCGTGACCTGGCGGGTCTCGCCCCGGCCGCCGTCCGCCTCGGCGGACAGCCGGCAGCCACACTTGCCGCAGTAGTCGAAGTCGCCGGGCATCTCGGCGGCGCACTGGGGGCAGCTGAATGCCAGGGTGATGCCACATTGGCCGCAGAAGCGCATGCCCTCAGGGTTTCGCTGACCGCAGGAGCCACACAGCACGGCCTGTTGAGGGTAGTACCGGGCGGGCCGCAAGACGTGTCGGGAGGGACTCGGGGCTGCGCGCGGTCACCGCCGTGCGGTGGGTTGGCCTACGCGGGCGCTACCGCCAAACGCGCGACGTCGGTATGCACGTCGACGATCCTGGCGAGTCCCGATCCGCCGAAGGCGAGCCGGCGGGCCGGGTAGCCGCACATGAGCGAGAACGGGTGGTGTCCGAGAAGGTCGTTCCAGAGCTCCTCGAGGGCCATCGCCGCATCGTGCTTCCCCTCGCTCCAGAGCAGCCCGACCATCTCGCCGTAGGCCCGCAGCCCCGGGCGCGCCTGCTGCGCCCGCTGGACCGGACCTCCGACGACCTCGTTGAAGCGGGCGCGGTCGGGATGGCCGTCGACCATCAGCTGCTCGAGCGTCTCGGCGGCGTCGAGGGGGAGGTACCGGCCCTCGGCCGCGGCCGACCCGAGGTCGACGCCGAGCGCCACGAGCCGGCCTTCGGTGGCCATCCGGTGCTCGGCGGTCGCGATGATGATCGCGGCCTCGCCCCGTTCCAGACCGGTGGCCGCGAAATCCGCGATCCGGTGGGCGAGCGAAGCCGGCCGGTCGTAGAAATGGACCGTGTGCTCGGCGCCGGCGGGTTTCGCTCGCATTGGGGACAGGATAGCCGATGGGTGCGGTCGACTCTCTCGCCAGTCGCCCGGGCGCCCAAGCGAGCCTCTAGGCTGCGCCAGATGACGACCCGCTCGCTCGGCGTGCTCTGCGTCGGGAAGGACGCCCCGGGGACGCTGCATGAGATCACCGGCGTGATCCTGCGCCACGACGGGAACATCACCTCGGTCGAGATCCCGGAGCGTGGGCCGCGCAGCGCGGTGCATCTGGAGATCGACATGCCCGGGGGCGATGCCGCGGCGCAGGCGCTGCTGGCCGACCTTGCGGCGCTCGGGGTGGTGGAGGATGTCCGCGCCGTGCCGACGATGCTCGAGGTCTATGGCAAGCGGATCATCGTTGCGGGGGGCGGTGCACAGGTCGGCCAGGTCGCGCTCGGCGCGATCTCGGAGGCCGATCGGCACAACATCCGGGGCGAAAAGATCAGCGTGGACACGATCCCGATCGTCGGGGAGGCGAACATCGCCGATGCGGTCCGTGCGGTCGGGCGCCTGCCGCGCGCGGTCGCGCTCGTCCTGGCCGGTGCGCTCATGGGCGGGGACATCACGAAGGCGGTCGAGGAGGTCCGGGCGAAGGGCATCCTGGTGATCAGCCTGAATATGGCCGGCTCGGTGCCCGGCGCCGCCGACCTCGTGGTGAGCGATCCGGTGCAGGCCGGAGTGATGGCGGTGATGGCGGTCGCCAAGACCGCCCGGTTCGACATCGCCCGCCAACGCGGGCGGACCTACTAGCGCCGCAGGAAGGCCACCGATCGCGCTACGCGGGTTTGCGCGCGTAGACCGTCACGCCGCGGGTATCGAACTCCCTCGCGTCGCTCTCGTGCTTGCTGCCGGAGAACACATCGACCTCGTTCGACATGACCACGTCGGTAAAGCCGGTCTGCTCCAGGAGGACGCGCCACTCTGCATCCAGCAGAGCACCGGCAATTCAGCCGCTCCAGAGCGAGATGTCGTCCTTCGCATCCTGCGGCACCTCTTTGTGCACGAGGATGTCGCCGATCTGGAGCCGCCCTCCCGGCCTGAGCGTCCGGCGCATCTCCTTGAAGACCGCCCGCTTGTCCGGGCAGAGATTTACGACGCCATTGCTGATGATTACGTCCGCAAAGCCGTCGTCGATCGGCAGCGCCTCCGCGTACCCCTCGCGAACGGCGACATTGGTGAGGCCCATCGCACGCACCCCGGACTCCGCCTTCACCCGCATCTCTGCGGTCATGTCCACCGCGACGACTTGGCCGTTCGGGCCGACGTGCTGCGCGGCGATGAGCGTGTCGAACCCCGCACCGCAGCCGACATCGACGACGCGCTCGCCGGGCTGCAGATCCCCGAAGAGGAACGGATTGCCCGTGCCGGCGAAGGAGTCGACGCTTGTCTGCGGGAGCGTGTCGATCACGGCATCGGCGTAGCCGAGCATGATTGCCAGCGGCCGGCCGGTATGGAAGTGGAACCCGAGCTCCGGATTCGTGGCGACATCGCCGTACTTCTTGGAGATGAAGCGACGGAGGGACTCGCGATCGACTCGCGCGACGCCGAGCTCTTGCGCGCTCATCCGAAGACCTCCCTCAAGCCGGGTGCAGCCCTTCACCGCGCGTGCCGCAGGTGCGGCGTCGTCGTGAGCGTCCCTGTGCCCTGCTACGAGCGGCAATGACTGCGCGGAGTATAGGAGCGCGCTGCGACACGGCGGCTCGCACTGGGCCGTGGCGGCGGTCGCGGTCCTCGCAAATTCGCCAGGGAATGCGTAGTCTCGGACCCAGAGCGTTCAACGAGCGCGAGTCGCTGGATCGCATGGGGAGGAATGGTCATGTATGGCACCGTGGCGCGTCTGCAGCTCAAGCCCGGCAGCGAAGCGGATCTCAAGCAGGAGATGAGCACGTATTCGAGCCTGAAGATCCCCGGCTTTGTCAGCACGCTGGTGTATCGGATGGACCGGAACGCGAACGAGTGCTACTTGGCCGTGGCGTTCAAGGACAAGGAGAGCTACGCCGCCAACGCCGGTGACCCCAAGCAAGACGAGCGGTACCGCCGGCTTCGGGCGCTCCTCTCCGCAGACCCGGAGTGGCACGACGGCGAGATCGTCTGGACGGAGAAGGCCTGAACGCCGCCCGCTGGCCCACGCCGCGACCCGCTCACCGCTGCGGCGACCGACCTCCGGTCGTCGCGGCGATCATTGGTCCGTCGGGACGGCGATCACGACGAACCGGGGATCGTTGGGGTACATGCCGACGCCGGGCGTGCGAATAGATGTAGGTGTTGCTGCCAAGGCCGGGGATCGACGTCGTCGGCAGGTGATAGGCGAAATTCTCCGGCGTCGGCTGGTCGACGGTGTCCCGGCGGACGTCGCCCTCGGTGACCGGAAGGTCGATCGACAGCCTTGGGATCTGGATCCGGTAACCCGTCCGGGATCGGTGTCTGGGGGTCCCGCGTCGGCGGTGGCGGCGGAGGTGGAGTTCCGTCGGGATTGAGGACCGTCACGTACCAGAAGACGCCGTAGTCCTCCATCCAGGTCGTGCCTTCGATCACCGGACGCAGCGCGATCGTGTAGCGGCTGGGATTCACGGGCGCCCGCACGCGGAATTGGAACCATGCCACCTGGCCCGGCCCGACATACGGCGCAGGCTGGACCGCGAGGCGATTGAACCGGGGCCACGCGGTGTCCGGAGAGCCCTGCGTGCCATCGCCGCCGAGCGCGCTCGCCCGGTCCTGGCCCGGCATCGGATTCCCATGTCGCAAGGTAGGCCGCCTCGCCCATCTGGCCCGCGATCCACCCACGCGAGCCGGTGTTGGTGTATGCCACGGTCCCGATGGAGTCGGTGCCCGGGCAAAGGGACATGTACCCGCTCTGGCCGGACCACGCGGCATGGAGTCCTTCGGATCCGAGGGTGGCCACGCGATCAGGACCGCCGGAGCTGATCGAGCTCGCGGCGCTCGCGCTTGGTCGGGCGGCCCGCCCCGCGCTCGCGGAGGAAGATCGGCGGCTCGCGCTTCACGACCGGCGCCGGCGGGCTGTGATCGATGAAGCAGGTCGCGGCCACCGGGGCCCCGACGCGCTTATCGATGAGCTTCACCACCTCGAGGACCCGCTCGCGCTCGACGAACGCCTCGATCCGGTCCCCGACCTTCACCGCGGTCGCGGCCTTCGCCGGGACGCGGTTCACGCGGACATGGCCCCCTCGGCAGCCGGCGGTCGATGCTGACCGGCTCCTATAGAGCCGCACCGCCCAGAGCCAGACGTCCACCCGAGTCGTATTGATGTCGCCATCCTGCCACCACTCGTCTCTGCGGGCCAAGCCCCTGGCTCCCGTGATCTGCTTGTACACCATGTCGCGCCCTTCGACTCGCAAGACCTCCGGCACGGGATAGCCGTTGATAGGGGCATATCGCATGATCTCGACCTCGCCGCTCGGGACGGTGCGGGAGCGATATCGCCGCAGCACGGTGCCGTCGGTCAGATCGAAGACATCGGCGTCACGCCCGGACGCGAGGAGCGGCGGATCGGACAAGGCGTGAGTCTACGAAGCCGCGCCCCCGCCCTCGCCCCTGACCGCAGCCAGCCACGGAGCGGCGGCCGTGGCCTATGGCCCGAAGTACTCGAAGAACCCGAGGGCCGCGTAGTTCCCCGAATGGTCGTAGGCCACCTGGTCGGTGAGCCGGAACCGCTTCGAGCGCACGAGCGCGGCGTCCTTCACCACCAGACCTTCCGGCAGGACCGCCCGCGGGTGGATCGTCGCGCCGGTGACGGGGTTGGGGATGTATTCGGTCTCGAGATCCATGACCTTCCCCATGTGGATCCGGGCCTGGTCTCCAAACACGCTGTCGAAGGCCTGGGTCGTCGGTCCGTGCAGGGTGGTGAAGGTCTTACGGAAGATGCCCCAGGGACCGCCGGCCTCACCGCGGACGAGCGCGCCCAGGGCCGCACGCTGCGCCTCGTCTGCGCGCTCGTCGATGTACGCGACCGCGACGCCGTTCCCCTCGTGGATCGCCGCCGGCCAGTCCGCGAAGAGGGCGAGGTGCAGGTCGTCGAGCCGCGTCGTCCCGTATGCGCCGGCCTCGATCCGCCAGACCCAGCCGCCCTCGCAGTGGCCGTGAGTCGGCCGCCCGTTCACGTTGCAGGGGCACCCGACCTCGCAGTTGCAGGCGATCGCGACCCGGCCCTTCATCGTCCATTTCAGCGTCGGCTCAACGGTGGTCATCGCACGCTCCTTTCACATTTGCCCGCCCAACAGATCACGCAGCTCCGGCCAGAGCGCGGTCAGCACCGCAGCCGCCAGCATGACCGCGCCGACCACCCGAGGGAACGCCCGCGACCGGGTGACGATCTTCTCGGCGAAGATGATCAGCCCGATGAGCGCGACCCAGGCGATCCCCATCCCACCGGCGATGACGAGCACCGCCATGAGGGCCCAGCAGCAGCCAAGGCAGTACAGCCCATGGGCGATGCCCAGACGGAGGACGCCCGAGGTCCCCGATCGCCAGTGGAGGACGACGAAGTCCATCGGACTGCGGCAGGCCCGGAGGCACGCGTTCTTCAACGGGGAGAACTGGTAGGCCCCGGCGATCGCGAGGATCCCGGCGGCGGCCCAGCCCCGTGCCGAGGGATCGAGGGCCATCAACGACCACTGCGCGACGAATGCGGCGAGCCCGAGGGCGGTCCAGACCAAGAGATACCCGGCGGCGAAGACACCGGTCCGCACCTCCGCGAAAGGGCCGGGTGAGACCGCGTGCCGGACGACCAGGATCATTGGCATCGCGCTCGGCAGCATCATCGCCGCCATCATCACGAGCCAACCGACGAGGAAGAATCCGATCGGATCGCCCATCCGCGGCTGACGAACGAGCACCAGCCACGACGCCGCCGTCGCGGCGGCGAGCGTGCCCGCAGGGGCGATGAGCTGGCGCGCCGGGCGGAACGTCGCGAACATCTGGTCCGGTAGTCTATGCGCGCCGATACCCGCCCAGCCTGCCCCAGCCGTGCCCCTTTGTCGACAACCGCGTTCTACCGCCGCCGGTCGACGACGAGGATGGGGGTTCGCGATGCCGTTGTCTCGCGCATCTCGGACTGGATGGACAGCAGCGTTTGCAGCGTCCCAACGAGCGCGCCGAAGCGCTCCTGGCCCAGCGCCGCGGCATACCCGCGCTCGATGCCCTCCACCGCCCGGAGCGCTTTGGCTAGGACGAGTCTGCCCTTGCGGGTCGGGCGGATGAGCTTCGCCCGGCCGTCGCTCGGGTCGGGGCTGCGTACCAGGTAGCCCGCCTGTTCGAGCTCGTCCACGAGCTCGGCCATCGCCGGTCGGGTCATGTTCGATCGGGCGGCGAGCTCGGTGAGCCGGGTGCCTCTCCAGTCGATCGTGCCGAACACCTGCAGGTGCGCCTCGCGGATGTCCCCGTAGCCGGCGTCCTGGGCGCGCGCGTAGAGGTCGATCCGAAAACCGCGCAGCGCGCCACCCAGCAGCTGGCCGATCGGTGGCCGGGCCCTTGTTCCCATGCCGTGTTGATAGTAAGGTAACCTAAGTAGATCCGGTCGGAGGGGGATTTCGCTGATGTCGTGCGCAGCTCTGTGGCGAGGGCCCGGGCGATGCTGACCGATCTCTACCCGTGGATCGTCTTCCTGCATGTCGCCGCGCTGCTTGGGTTCCTGCTGGCGCACGGGGCGTCCACGGCGGTGGCGTTCCGCATTCGCAGCGAGCGTGACCCCATCCGGATCGCCGCGCTGCTCGATCTCTCGGCGGGGATGTATGGCCTGAGCTACGCCTCGCTCGGCCTGCTCGTTGCCACCGGCCTGGGCGCGGCGGTCGTCGGCGGCTTTTGGACCAGGGGCTGGATCTGGGCGTCGATCGTGGCACTCATCGCCATGACCGTGTCGATGCACCTCCATCCCGCGGCGTCCTTCTCGCGGATCCGCAAGGCCGCCGGCCTGCCGTACTTCGAGGGATGGCGCCCCCGGGACAAGCTCCCGCCCGCTCCGGCGGAGGCGCTCGTGGCCGCGGCGGCGACCAACGATCCGCGGATCACCCTGGCGATCGGCGGCGGAGGAATGTTGGTCATCCTCTGGCTGATGATGTTCAAGCCGTTCTGAGCGCAGGATGACCGAAGAGCGTGGCATCGGGACGCGCGATCTCGCCGCAGGCGGGCTCGTCGTCTGGATCGTCCTCGGCCTCGCCGGCACGCTCGCCGGACCGGGGACGACGCAGCAGGTAACCTTCGCGATCAGCGCCCTTGGCTTGGTCACCGGGGGCGCGCTGCTCAGCGTCCGTCAGTTCCGGGCCGGCGCTGCGACCGTCGCCACCGGATTCGCCCTGTTGGTGCTGGCGGAGTCGCACGCCCTGGGTCTTGCCGCAGGCGGCGTGGCGGCGACCGCGTCCGTCGGCATGAGCGCCGCCCTGTATGTCCCCGGACTCCTGCTCGTTAGCATCCCGTCGGTGCTCCCGGGGGTCGCGCGGATCGCCGGAGTGATCGCCACGATCCCGTTCGCTGCCCTCGCCGCGCTGTACACGACCGGGATGCACGTCGATCCAGCGAATCCGTTCGCCGGTGCCGGGTACGGCCTGATGTCCATCGCCGTGGTCGTCTGGGTCTACGCGCTGTACCGGCCGGACAATCCGAGCTTCCTCTAGGCGATCCCCCTCCTCCTGCGCTCATAGGCCGCCGGTGCCTCGCGCCGCAGGGATGGCACAGTGACGAGCGACGCGGACGTGGAACGCCCTCGTGGACCTCAGTAGTGAGCCGGGGCGGATGTGTCGGTCGGCGAGCCGCCCGATCCTCCGCAGGCGCCGAACAACAGGATCGCGGCGAGAATGCTGGTGACGAGCTTCTTCATGGTCACCTCCATCGAACATACGGCTCGGTGCTCGTCGTGGATGTGGCCCTGCGGTTGGGTTGCCGGGCAGGCGCAAGGCGTTCACTGCAAGGAGTAGCGGCGGGTCCTACGCCGGTGTTGGCACCCAGAGCGCACCGATCCCGTTCGGCTAAGGTCACCCTGCCGCGCTGCCGATGTCCACTGGCGTTCCTCGGTTTGGCGCCGTTCAGCGAATCGGGACGCTTGATGCCGGCGCGGGAGCCATCTCGGAGGAGCAGGCAATAGGGATGACAGGGCGAGGAGTCGGGGTCGATCCGGGCCGGCGGCTCGGTGGCGACGAGGTCTGGACGGTGGCCGCAACGGAGTACCGCCGCATGCTGGAGCTGCTCCGGACGCTTGGGGACGGCGATTGGGAGCGTCGCACCGACTGCGCAGCCTGGGACGTGCGCGGGATGCTCGGGCATCTTGTCGGGGCGGCCGAAGGGTTCGCCAGTCCCCGTGAGCTGATCCACCAGTACCGGCTGGGCGCCAAGCTCCTGAAGCGCGGCCAGGCGGATGGCCACCTTCCCGTCGATGGCGCCAACGCGGTCCAGGTCCGGGAACGAGCCGGCGCCACCGCCGCGGAGCTCATCGAGCGGTACGAGCGCGTGTTCCCGGCGGCGCTGCGCTGGCGACGCCGCCTTCGCTGGATCCCGCTCTCGATGGACGATGACGCCGGACGGTTTCACCTTCGCGAGATGTTCGAGGTGATCCTGACGCGCGACACCTGGATCCACCGCGTGGACATCTCGCAGGCGACGGGGCGCGACCTGGTGCTCACGCCGGAGCACGACGGCCGGATCGTCGAGGACTGCGTCCTCGACTGGGCGCACAAGCACGGCCGCCCGTTCAGTCTGCTGTTGAGCGGAGGTGCCGGTGGTCGGTACGAAGCCGGCACCGGTGGGCCTCACCTCGAGGCCGACGCTGTCGAGTTCGCCCGCGCCCTGAGCGGCCGCGGCGCGCACACGGACATCCTGGGCCAGCGCGTCGTCTTCTGACGCGCCGGACCGACTCCGTGCCGGCGACGGCCACCAGCGATCCCCAAGTCGCCTCGGTCTCGCGGAGATGGCGGCGACTCCCGTATCGGACTCAGGTCGGTGACGCAGATCAGGCGCCTCTGGTGCCGGGTGAAGCGCCGGACTTCTAGGATGGTCCCGTCTTTCAATCGCCGGGGCGGCTTGGACCGGAGGAGGGCACCGTGAGCGAAGCGACCAATCGAGAAGTCATTGATCGATACGGCCGGGCGACCGTGGCGCGCGACCTCGACACTCTGGACCAGCTTCGCCATAGGGACTACATCTCGGAGTACCCGCAGTCCGGCGAGCGGATCCGTGGGCCCCAGAACGCCCGCGCGATCCTCGACAACTATCCGGGTGGAGTGCCCCCCGCGGAGACGGTGGTCGTGAAGGGCAGCGAGGACCAATGGGTCGTGACCCCGGTCGGCACTGTGCTGCGCGTCGTAGGAACAGGGGACGTGTACACCGCCCTGTTCACGGTCGCCTACCCGGGCGACTCTCGTCCCTGGCACATGATGGGGATCTTCGAGCTGCGTGACGGCAAGGTCGCGAAGGAAACGATCGTATTCGGTGCGCCATTCGATGCGCCGGCGTGGCGCGCCCAGTGGGTCGAGCGCATGTGACGACCGCGAAGCCGTGGACCCGCCGTGGGAGTACGCCCCCGCCGCGCGACAGAGTGGTCGAATGCGGCGCGCTGCAAAAGAGGACCGCGGCGTGACGGTATTGGCCGCCTGAGGTGGTCGAGTTCGCGGCGCTTCCGCTCAGTCGGGACCTGGGTCGTGATGTCGTGACGCCAGCGACACCATTACGAGATAGATGGCCAGCCCCCACCGTGCTCAGCTCAGCCCCGCGCAAATGCCGATTATCGCGTCCCGGCGAAGGCCGCGACGGCGGTGAAGGTCGGGGACCGGATCGAGGCGTTCGTCGAACGCGAGCGGATCATCGAGGTCGTGAAGCTCATCGACAAACGCGTCGGGGCCCCGGTGGCCGCGACCTGCTTCATCGATCACAGCCCACCGGCACCCATCGTGAAGCGCGAGCCGCCGATCTTCGTCCGCGAGCGCGGGGCGGGTGGACCGACGAAGCGCGAGCGCCGCGAGCTCGACCAGCTCCGGCGGTCCTGACCAGACCGGCTCGGACCTAGTAGGTCCGGCCCCGCTGCTTGGCGATGTCGAATCGGGCGGTCTTCGCGACCGCCATGACCCCCATCACGCCGGCCTGCACCGGGTCGCTCACCACCAGGTCGGCCGCGGCGGGCACCGATCCCGGCCATGTTCAGGCTGATGACCAGGATGCCCTTGGCCCGGACCTCCTGGATCGCCTTCGTGATGTCCCCGCCGATGAGCGCGCCGGCCAGGACGAGGGCGACGGCGCGCGGCAGGCGGCCGCGGAGACGACGAGCTGGCGCGCCGGGCGGACTGCGGTGGACACGTCGTGGCGACTTTAGCGAGCGCCGGCGCCGGCCGGCGAAGCGCTCACTGCTTGCCCGTGGTCGCTGGCGTCACCGTGTTGCGAAGTGATGACGCCTTCGCCAGCCATCCGGCCGGCGCCTCGGCGAGGTCCTCCCAGCGCGGGACATAGTGCTCGAGGAAGACCTGGCCGACGAGCTCGCCTCGGCTCCGGACGCCTGTCTTGAGGAAGATGGACTTGAGGTGGTCCTGGACCGTGTAGGGCGAGAAGCCCAGGGTCTTCGCCATCTCCTTGGTCGATCTGCCCTGCATGCAGAGCCGTGTCACCTGGCACTCTCGCTCGGTGAGTCCGTAGGCGAGGGCGACCAGCGGGGCGACTTCGCTGGGAGCTGCGGACTGGATGATGACCGCGGTCCGTCCCGGGGCACCGCCAGAAAGCCGGGTGCCGTAGAGCAGCAGCCATGATCCCGATCTGGTCTGCGCCCGGGAGCGGGCGGCAAGCTCGATCGGATCGCAGCTCGGGCTGAGGGCCCGTGCCCGGGCGGCCACCACCTGGACCATCTTCGATTCGGCGGGTGTGGGAGGCGAGGGCACCTCGACCAGCTGCTCGATCCAGCGCTCGGCGGCCGGCGAGATCGACTCGGCGTTGCCCTCGGCATCGAAGACGACCACCCCGGGCCCGCGGTCGGAGAGGTCATTGGAAGCGACGGACGCGATCAGCAGGGCTCGCCGGAAGCCATCGGCGATCGGCTCGGACAGGGACGCCAGGAACCGCACCTCGTCCTCGGTGAACGGCGGCTCGCCGCGGTCCCGCAGGAAGCCTGCCGCGCCCCAGTACGTGCCGTCCACCACGAACGCACCGCGCAGCTCGTCGGCGATGCCGTACGGCTCCTGGGAGCGATGCCGGGCGCTGCGAGAGAGGTCGCCATGCGTGGCGAGGCTGGTGGCGCCGGCGCGGCGACCGCTCAGGGCCAGGAACGACCACTTGTTCACGTCGTCCAGAACATATTCATGATCGGCCAGCCAGCGTCCCGAGCAATCGACGTTCTGGTTGAGGCTGCCGGTCAAGAGCACCGTGCCGGGGTCGACGGTGTGCCAGCAGTTGCGGTCGAATGGGGTCGCTCGCACGAGCACCGCGCTGACCTGTGTCGAGAAGGTGACCCAGTCCATTCCTTCCTGCGCCAGCCGCACGATCTCCTCGCGCGTCCGTCGCAGCAGCTCCCGCTTCACCCGGCGATCGTAGTCCCGGCCCTCCCCCGGACTACCCCCAGGATTCTGGGATGCCGGCGGCCGAAGTCCCCGCTCATCTGGGATTGGCCGCCGGGCGGCCGGGGCCGACGATCGGTGCCGCGGCCGACCGACGGTCCGACTGGCCGAGCCGGAAGGCACGCATGACGAGGAGGCGATGATGACGAAGCACATTCCCCAGGGTTCGGGGCCGAGCGCGGTGACCGCCGAGCCGATCATGCGGCTGGCATCGGGCTTCATGGTGGCGAAGCACCTGTTCGCCGCGAACGAGCTCGGACTGTTCGAAGCCCTCGCCGACTCGCCGGCCACGATCGATGCGCTGGCCGATCGCGTCGGGCTGACCCGGCGGGCGGCGCGGATCAGCGCGGACGCCATGGTCGCGCTAGGAATGCTGGAGCGCGAAGGCGACATCTATCGGAACAGCCCGGCCGCCGCCACGTTCTTGGCCGGTCGGACGCCCGCCGATCTTCGTCCGTTGCTGCGCTTCTGGGACAAGATCAGCTATCTCAACTGGGCACGGTTCGCCGAGACCCTTGGCACCGGCTCGGCCCCGGACGTGCTCAAGCTGAGCGCGGAGCTCCAGGAGGTGCTGTCCGCCGGAATCGCGGCCGTCTTGGCCGGCCCTGCGGCCGCTCTGGCGCAGACCGTCGATTTCGGGGCCTCGCATCGCCTGCTGGATGTCGGCGGCGGGACCGGCTCGTGGTCGATCGCCGCGGCCAAGGCGCACCCGCACCTGGACGCCACGGTCCTCGAGCTACCTGCCGTCGTCGACATCGCCCGAGCGAACGTGGCCGCGGCAGGACTGACCGCACGGATCGACGTCATCACCGGGGACGCGATGGCGGAACCGCTTCCCGCCGGCTACGACGTGTTCCTGCTGGCGAACCTCATCCACTACTGGACCCCCGACGGCAACCGGGCTCTCCTGCGCGGAGTGCGCGACGCCGCCGCGCCCGGCTCCCGCCTCCTGCTCGCCGACTTCTGGACGAATCCCACCCACACCGAGCCGCTCCACGCCGCGCTCATGGCCGGGGAGTTCGCCGTGCACACGCCCGACGGAGACGTCTACAGCGTCGATGAGATGCGGGGCTGGCTGTCCGAAACGGGCTGGCGATTCATCGAGCACGCGCCGCTTGCCGGACCGCAGAGCCTCATCGTGGCGGAGGCCGCCTGAGGATGCGCCGAGCCAGGACTTCCCTTGCTTTGAAGCGTTCGACTTTCCAGAGCGGTTGAGGGCGACCGCCTGGCGAACGAGCGCCTTGAAGGCGGACCCGTCAACTGCTTCGCCCTCGTGGATGTCGATCGCGCGGCGTGTGTTTCCGTCGAGACTCGAGTTGAAGAGACGGGCCGGATCCTTCAGAGACGCGCCCTTGGCGAAGGTAAGCTTCACGACGTTCTTGTAGGACTCGCCAGTGCAGATGATGCCGTCGTGCGACCAGATCGGAGTGCCCCTCCACTCCTCGACGACGTCCGGGTCTGCTTCCGTGATGAGCGTGCGCATTCTGCTGAGGGTTCCCGCGCCAGTCCCCGAGCTCGGCGATCCGTTTCGAGATGAGCTCCGCTGCCGACTGGCCTGGGCTTTGCGGCCGACTTGTCCATGTCCGCATCCTAGAAGTTCCGGCCCATTGCTCGCGTCGGCTGGCCATCTGCGCGCTCCCTGAAGGGCGCCATGGCTGGATCGACCAGGGCCTGAACCCGAACCGCCGGCCGTCGTCGCCCGCGGAGGGCGGACTGTCTAGCAGGGCCTATGTTTATTGGCGTTTCGCGCTCCGGAGGGGTGGCAGAGCGGTCGAATGCGGCGGTCTTGAAATTGATGGTCGCCGATGCACCGAACGGCAAGACCTGGCAGGCGTCATGTGAACTCGGCATCAAATGGCACCGTTGTGCAGCGCCCGGCTCCCGCGTTGGCATCAAGCCTGGCATCAACCGGCAAACTGGTGCCCCGATCACGCCGCGCTAGCCACGTAGTCGGAGACGGTCGTGTACGGCAGTCCGGTGGACAGGCTCACCTGCCGGCGGCTGAGACCTTCGCCGAACTCCAGCCGGAGGACCTCTTTGATCTTGCGCATGACGGATCGGGGTCGGGGCACGTGGCATCCCTCCTCAGTTGTCTGAGGACACGATGCCGGGCCCGCCGCACCTCACCCCGTCGCGGCCAGCGGCTCCGTCAGCGGGTTACGAAAACTCCGGAATGGGTGATCGGATTCGTCCGGAATGGATGATCGGATTGAATCGGAATGGGTGATCGGATTCGCCCGGAATCCGCAGCTGGCGATTGTTGAGCATCCTCCGCAGCATGACTAGCATTGCGCTCAATGGGGGTTTTGTCGCGCCCCACTGAAGGGCTGGTTGCAGAACTGCGTCCGTACCATGTCAAACCGGGACTCGAACTAGTTGAGGCATGGTCCACCTTCCGCCTGCCGTTTCAGCCCAAGGGTCACTCCCTTGGCCTCAGGACCCAGCTCGCAGAGAAGATCAAGAGCCTGACTTCCCGGGGCCCAACAGATGTTGTGACGTGCGTCTACCAGAGCATCGAACCGTCATTCGTCGATTCCGAGAATGTTCTCGTCTACAACGTCGGGGCATCGGCCTTCTCGAAGATTGCAGAGCGCGGCATTCGGTTCGAGCGCGTAACTCAGTACCCACCTCCATGCTCCCAGCCGCTTCCACCCCCAGGCGCACTGCACTACGTCTCGTACCGGCTCGCCGCTCCGACCGCTGAGTTCGCCCACTGGAAGCGCGGAAAGCCCATAGCGTCTTGGGTTGACGCGCCATGGCCGGTTCAGGGCGGGACATCCCCGACTCCTTTCTGGCTTGCAATCCGGCTGGCGAAGCCTCAGCTGATCAACACGGCTCGCGATCGGACGACCCTATTGGGGTTGCGAGTGACCGTAACGGGAGGCGATCGCTCAATCGGGCCTGCGACGATGATCAAACCAATCTTCGACGCCGCGATCTCGGCATTTCACGTTCACAACGATCCGGTCGCGATGTCCGCGGCGATCGAGCGGCTGGTCTCCAGGGGTCGCGGAGACCGCGCCACCCTGGAGCGTCTGCTGACCGACGGCCGGTTCGATCTCCTCGGTGCGAGGAACCTGTTGTCGCCGTACCGCGAAGGCGCTAAGTGGAATCCCGAGGACGAACGCTGCGTCGCAGGCGACTTGCTGTGGACCCCAAAATCCGGTCCGAAGCAGTTCTCCGGGGAGCTTTTCGAGGTACTTCCGAGGCCCAACTAGAGCCAAACTGGCGTGGGAATTGGCATCAATCCACCTCGCTGGCACGCACGGGTTCGCGCACTGACCTGGAAACATTGGCCGTTTGAGACGATCGGATGGGCTAATGCGGCGGTCTCGTAGATCTCCGCATCCATTCGGCGAGCGCAGGACTTGACAGCCGTTCTATGCTGCTGGCGTAGCCTGCAGCGACGGGGAAGGATGCCCTCTGGGCCAAGTTTCACGCCACTGCCTTGCGCTCGGAGGAGTGAAGTACATGCTGGATGATCGTCGCCGCCGTGCCTTGATTGTCGAGGCCCACCACATTGTGCGGGGGACCAAGGATCGCTTTATCAGTAACCTTTCCGCCGATCGTGAGGCCTTCGATGGATGGTGCATGCCCGATCGTCCGCTGACCGACGACGACTTCGGCGCGTTGAAACACTTGGATCTCGCGCAGGTCGCCGCCCTGGACAAGCTCGTGGAGGGCGCCCTAGGTGCAATCTTGTTCGAGTACCTCCAGTCATCCCGAAAAGCACTGGATTGCCGTGCTCATATCGGTCGTATGCGAGCCTATGGAGCTCCACGAGCCGCGGAATCTGAAATACCTCAACGTCAGTCCAACAGCAGGTCCATGAGCGCACTTGCGAGCCACTCCTCGAATCGATCTGGCTGCCATTTACGTTGGAAGACGAACTTGGTGTAGCAGTCAGGACTGGTCATCGCCCACATGACGTCAAGAGCGCTCGCAGCCGTCAAGCCGCTACGAAGCCGGCCACTCCGTTCCAGCACGCTGACCACTTCCCTAAGCCGATTCAATCGTGACTCTTGGACCTGGCGGTAGTGCTCTTGGAGCTCGGGATCGCCTGACTCCTGTGTGAAACGGAACAAGTCCGCGCACGGCTCATAGATCGCTCGCCAAACTCTCGCGACGGTTCGGAGCCAAAGCTCTGGATCGGACGACCCGCGGGCGGCCTGGAGCAGGTTTAGTGCCTCCGCGAGGTGCGAAAAGCCTTCGCTGATCACGGCTTCGGCGAGGTGGATCTTCGTGCCGAATATCGCGTAGACGGTCTGGTATGAGACTCCCGCTTCCTTCGCGATCTCATCCATCGTGACTGCGCTGTAGGTGCCCCCGACGAGCAGCCGGCGGGCAGCTTCGATGATCCGGTTGCGTGTGATCTGTGCTTGCTCTTGGCGGAGCCGAATGTTGTAGGCCCGTTTTTCCTTGACAGGCGCTGCCACTACGCCTAGGTTATCCCACTATTAGTTAGAGAGCACCTCTAATCGGTAGAGAGTGCCACCAGGCGGGAGGTGGAGTGTTCGCCAATCGTGCTCGTCCTCGTGCCTCGCAGTCAGCGATGTCGGCGCATTAGGAGATCGATAGGATGTCAACCCCTAACAATGAACGGCGGCGCAAGCGGCTCCCATTCGTCGGGCTGGCCGAAGGGCGTAAGCCGGTGCCGTTCATCCCCATCACCGTTCGGGCGGCCGCCGAGGAGACGGGCGGCACATTCGAGCTGTACGAGGTGTCCATCCCGACCGGGAAGGTTCGCGAAGTCGTCGGCAAAGGCCCGCCTCCGCACGTTCACCGGGAGCACGAAGAAGCCTTCTACATCCTGGAGGGAGAGTTCACGTTCAACCTCGGCGATGACGCTGCGCCGGCGCCGAAGGGAACCCTCGTTGTCGTACCCCGCGGCACCCGCCACAGCTTCAGCGGGAAGGAGGGTTCGCGAGCCTTGATCTTCGCTATCCCGGGCGGGCTGGCAGGATTCTTTGAGGAGCTTGGGGCCGGGCTCGCGGCGGGTCACGCTGACGCCGATCTGCGCCGTGCTCTGGCAGGCAAGTACGACTCGTATCCCGAGGTCCCCTGACGCGCATCGACTAGCCACCAATCGCCCATTCCTGCGTCGCGGCCCGCAGAATGAATACGGCGCCGACTTGCGGCGTCGGTGCTAGACGTACGCGCGGTTGAGGACACCATCCGAAAACACATGAGCGATCTCGAAAGCGCCGGTCAACGCCGGCTCGCAGCCTTGAGATGAGCGCCACCCTGCCTACGCGGCTCGATCGGCTCGCACGATCCGCCCGTCGACGAGCTCGAGATTCGGATGAGCCTTGCCGGACGGCTCGCAATCGACTTTGTTCTCGTCCTCGTGGCCGTGCTCGTAGCCGTAACCGCTGGCAGTGTCGGCTACTACGTCGGAAGCAACGCCCGGCCAGCGCCGACCCAGTCTCCGGTCTGGACAGATCGGGAGCAGACAATCACGAGTGGAAGCTCCGACGGCTCGACCTACATCGTCACACTGCGCTGTACGTACCACTTGGCGGACGGCACAACGAGACGAACCGAGAGCGCACTCGTCGTCCAGTTCGGGGCTGCGAGGACTCCGGACTCGCGAACTTGCCCGTCGCCGCCTTGAAACGGGTGCGCTAGGCAACAAAGTAGGCAACATTCGCGCCTTCGTGCGATGCGGCCACGCGCGGAAGGCCGCATCATCATTGGCTCGGAGGGATGGCAGAGCGGTCGAATGCGGCGATCGTATCCCTGCTCATCGGCCGCCGGCGCTCATCGTTATCCTGCCTATCGCTGAGATGGACAATCCGAGTTTCCTTTACGCGATCGCCGGGGTCAGCATGAGCATGGCCGGATTCACCGGGCTGGTCGCGGCACTCCGGCGGGCCGAGGCTGTTCGGGCGCAACACCTTTTTTGGATTGGGATCATCCTGTGGCACTGCTTGGCGGCGACGTTCTTCGCGCTCTTCCCGGTGACGCTCTACGCGCTCTGGCCGGATGCTGCGGGTGTGCTCCGATTGAGCAGCGCGGTCCTCGCCGTGTTCGCGCTCGAGCGGTTCTGGCGCTCCCTCCAGTCCCGCCGGTTCTGGCGTCCATCAGTCGGGCTCATAGCTGTCGGCACGAGTATTCGGACCGTCGACTCCCTGCTCGCGCTCGTGAATGTCGCCGTCGGCTCCCTTGGCCTCTACGAGCTGGCCCTCCTCCTGCTCCTTGGCATGCCTGCCTACTCCTTCGGATTGCTCTTCACCTTCGGTCTCGACGCGCCGACCGAACGGGAGGCGCGGCCACCGTCGGGGAGGTAGCGGGCGCCTCGCGGAGCGTCTGAGGCCAGCGTCAGTTCGTGAATCCTGACAAGCGGTAAGGTCAGGATCCAGACCGTATTCCGCGGACGCCCGCTGGGACACTGCGACAACTCTGCGAGGGGCGAGATGCTGAGACTCGGCACGTTGATGCGTGAGACTGCATCGGCGCTGGCATCAGTTATGGCATCAAAGTCGTCCCACTCACTTCACGCGATGAGCTCAAGGGCCTATGTTTATTGCCGTTTCTCACTCCGGAGGGGTGGCAGAGCCGTCGAATGCGGCGGTCTACCAGATCTCCGCGAGTCTTAGCTTAGTTTTACCGCGGGCTCATCCCGATGGTCTGGGCCCTAGCCGAGATGTTCCTGCAGCGTGAGGCTGCGAAGGACATGGGGGCGGCGCTATTTGGC
>DATCNH010000097.1:0-27275 GCA_036565345.1 Candidatus Limnocylindria bacterium
GACCGAGATGGTCATGCCCGGGGACAACACCACCCTGACCGTCACCCTGATCACCCCGATCGCCCTCGAGGAGGGCCTGCGCTTCGCGATCCGCGAAGGCGGCCGGACCGTCGGTGCGGGCGTCGTCACGAAGATCCTGGAGTAACGAGAAACGATGGCAAAGCAGCGGATCCGCATTCGCCTCAAGGCCTATGACCACAAGCTCATCGACCAGTCCGCGGCGCAGATCGTCGAGACCGCGCAGCGGACCGGCTCGACCGTGACAGGCCCGGTCCCGCTGCCGACCCGGATCGAGAAGTTCACGGTCATCCGCAGCCCGTTCATCTACAAGGACTCCCGGGACCAGTTCGAGATCCGTACCCATAAGCGGCTCATCGACATCAACGACCCGTCCCAGAAGACGGTCGACGCACTGATGAAGCTGAACCTTCCGGCGGGCGTCGACATCGAGATCAAGCTCTAAAGGCGAGAACGAAATGACAGATGAAACGAAGGTCGAGGAGACCACGGCCGGGGCGAACGCTCCCAGCGCCGGCGCCCAGGCGCCGGACATGGCGAGGCCGATGATCCTTGGCCGCAAGATCGGGATGCTCCAGCACTTCCGCCCGGACGGGTCGGCGGTCGCCGCGACGGTCATCGCCGCCGAGCCAAACGTCGTCACGAGCGTGCGGACGAAGGAGCGGGACGGGTACACCGCCATCCAGATCGGCTACGGCACGGTCGAGCGGAAGAAGCTCAGCAAGCCCGAGCTCGGCCACCTCGCCGCGTCGGGTGCCGTGGTGCAACACCTGTCGGAGATCCGGGTCGACGATGTCGACGGCTTCGCCGCCGGGCAGGCGCTCGGCGTCGAGCGGTTCCAGGCCGGGGACAAGGTCCACGTGATCGGGATGTCCAAGGGCAAGGGCTTCCAGGGCCCGGTGCACCTGCATCACTTCTCGCGTGGACCCAAGTCCCATGGGTCGGACCATCTGCGTCGTCAGGGGTCGGTCGGCTCGGGCACCACGCCCGGCCGCGTCTGGAAGGGCTTGCGGATGGCCGCCCATCAAGGAGCCGATCGCGTGACCGTTCGCAATCTCGAGATCCTGCGCGCCGACACGGACCGCTCGCTCCTGGTGATCGCAGGCGCGGTCCCGGGCGGCCGCAATGGCATCGTCATGGTGAGGAAGGCCTGATGGCTGAGAAGAAGGTGACCGCCGCATCGGCGAAGAAGAAGACTGCGGCGCCGGCGAAGACCGCCGCGAAGAAGACGACCGCGGCGAAAGCCCCGGCCGGCCCGGCGCGAAAGGCGGTCGCCCGCCCGGTGACCCGGACCGCGTCCCGCCCCGCCGCGCCTCGCACGGCGGCACCCGCCCCGGCGCGCGAGGCCCGGAAGAAGATCGCCGCGACGTCGCTCCCGACCGCTCCGGCCGGGCATGCGCCGGTCGTGGCCGCGAACGGCTCGGCCGCCGGCAGCGTCGCGCTTCCAGCGGCACTCGCATCGGCGAAGGCCGATCGCGGGGCCCTGTTCCAGGCCTTCGTCGCGTCCGAAGCGAATGCCCGTCAGGGCAACGCCGCGACGAAGAACCGTGCCCGGGTCCGCGGGGGCGGCGCGAAACCGTGGAAGCAGAAGGGCACCGGCCGCGCCCGCCAGGGCTCGACCCGTGCTCCGCACTGGCGCCACGGTGGCGTCGTGTTCGGGCCGAACGGCCGGACGTACGACCAGCGGATCCCCGAGAAGATGCGTCAGGCAGCGTTCGCGACGGCCTTCGCCACCCACGCCGCCGCCGGCCGGGTCATCGTCTTCGACGAGATCGGCGGACTCTCCGAGCGTCCCCGGTCGCGCGAGGTCGCTGATTGGGTCGCCACGATCGGCGACACCGGCCGCGCGCTCATCGTGACCAGCGAGCGCTCGGAGGGCCATGACCGCGCGGTCAGCAATCTTCAGGGCGTCGAGCTTCGTACCGTCGGCTCGCTGCGACTGGGCGACCTGCTCCGGTTCGACACCCTGCTCGTCGCGCGCGGGACGCTCGAGGCGCTCTCGGCCCGGGCCGGCGCCAGCCAGACCGAAGGGAGCGCAACGTAATGCGAGGGACCCTGGTCCTCCTGCGGCCGGTCATCACCGAGAAGTCGATGACCGAGACGAATACCGGCCGGTACACCTTCGCCGTGGTGAAGGACGCCTCGAAGCTCGAGATCGCGCAGGCGGTCGCGGAAGCCTTCAAGGTGGATGTCCTCGCGGTGAACACGAGCACCGTCCGCGGCAAGGCCCGCCGCGTCGGCAAGCGCGTCGGGAAGAAGCCCGACTGGAAGAAGGCGATCGTCACCCTCGCCGCGGGCCAGCGGATCGAGCGCTACTTCGTGGAGGGTGTGTGATGACCGAGATGCGGCTCCGCCGCAGCGAGGGCATTCCGGCAGCCCTGAGCGACTCTCCGCGGCGCAGCCGCGAGATTGGGCGAGGAGTCTGATCCGGTGCCACTGAAGAAATACAAGCCGACCACGCCGATCCGCCGCTTCCGCCAGTCGGCCGGGTTCGAGGAGCTCACCAAGGGCAAGAAGGCGGAAAAGCGGCTCACCGAGGCTTCGAAGCACTCCGGCGGACGGAACGCCCAGGGCCGGATCACCACACGTCATCGTGGCGGCGGCGAGAAGCGGCGCTACCGGATCGTCGACTTCAAGCGCAACAAGGATGGGATCCCGGCGAAGGTGACCGCGATCGAGTACGACCCGAACCGCTCCGCGCGGCTCGCGCTCCTGACCTATCGGGACGGCGAGAAGCGCTACATCCTGGCGCCGCTCGACCTCAAGGTCGGCGACACCGTGCTCTCCGGTCCGGACGCGGAAGCCCGGAATGGCAACTGCATGCCGATCGAGAACATTCCGACCGGCACCCAGATCCACGGGATCGAGCTCCAGCCCGGCCGCGGAGCGCAGATCGTCCGCTCCGCCGGGGGCGTCGCGCAGCTCGTGGCCAAGGAGGGTGAGTACGCGCAGGTGCGGCTGCCCTCCGGACAGATCCGCATCATCCATGTCCGTTGCCGCGCGACGGTTGGCCAGGTCGGCAACCTCGAGCACGAGAACCAGAAGGTCGGTGGCGCCGGCCACATGCGCCACATGGGCTGGCGTCCGGCGGTCCGAGGGGTCGTGATGTCGCCGCGCGACCATCCGCATGGCGGTGGCGAGGCGAAGTCCCCGGTCGGCGGCCAGGCCCAGACGCCCTGGGGCAAGCCGGCGATGGGCCTGAAGACCCGCCGGAACCCGAAGACGGATCGCTTCGTCATCAAGCCGCAGAAGAAGAGGAAATAGGCCATGTCGAGGTCGATCAAGAAGGGCCCGTTCGTCGAGGCCAAGCTGCAGAAGAAGATCGAGGGACTGAACACGCGCAACGAGAAGAAGGTCATCAAGACCTGGTCTCGCTCGTCGATGATCCTGCCCTCGATGGTCGGCCACACGATCGCGGTGCACGACGGCCGCCGGCATGTGCCGGTCTACATCACCGAGAACATGGTCGGTCACAAGCTCGGGGAGTTCGCGCCGACCCGGACGTTCAAGGGTCACGGTCACGGCGCCGCCGCCGAGCGCACGACCGCCGTGAAGGCGGGTGCCTAGGTGGAAGTGAAGGCCGTCGCGAAGTACCAGCGGGTGTCGCCGCGAAAGGCGCGCCTGGTCGCCGACCTCATCAAGGGGAAGTCGGCCGAGGAGGCGATCTCCATCCTCGAGCACCTGCCGAAGGGCTCTGCGCTCACGATCGGACGGGTCGTCCGGTCCGCCGTGGCGAACGCCGAGAACAACTTCAATCTCACGCTCGAGAACCTGTACGTGAAGCGGGCACTCGCCGACGAGGGGCCGCGGATGAAGCGGGTATGGATGCGTGGACGCGGGCGCCGCGACATCAAGCTCCACCGGACGAGTCACATCACGGTCGTCGTGGACGAGCGGGAGGCATAAGCAATGGGTCAGAAGGTCAACCCGATCGGGTACCGCCTCGGGTTCACGAAGACGTGGAACGCGAAGTGGTTCGCCGAGTCGAAGAACTATCGTGCCCTCCTCAAGGAGGACATGGCGATCCGCTCCACGATCCGTGGTCGTCTCCGCGACGCTGCGATCGCGCGGATCGACATCGAGCGCTCCACCAACCAGGTGACGGTGACGATCCAGACCGCAAAGCCCGGAGTCGTGATCGGGAAGGGCGGAGCGAAGGTCGAGGAGCTCCGTCAGGCCCTCGGCAAGGCCACCGGTAAGGCCGTGAAGGTGAATATCTTCGAGATCCGCTACCCGGAGCTCGACGCGAACCTCATCGCCGAGAACGTCGCGCAGCAGCTCGAGCGGCGCGTGTCGTTCCGCAAGGTGCTGAAGCAGACGGTGTCGCGGTCGATGAAGGCCGGGGCGAAGGGCGTCCGTGTCGCGGTCGCCGGCCGGCTCGGCGGCGCCGAGATGTCGCGGCGGGAGTGGGAGCGCGAGGGTCGCGTGCCTCTGCACACCCTCCGTGCCGACATCGAGTTCGGCCGGGCCATCGCAAAGACGACCTACGGAACGATCGGCGTGAAGGCCTGGGTCTACCGTGGCGATGTCGAGCCGGCTCCCCGTCACGTCGCGCAGAACGCTCCGGCCGCAGCCGCGCGTCCTGCGGGTCCGGCGATGCCCGGCGCTCCGGTCGGGTCCGGCATGTCCGGCGGCCCGGTCGCGCCGTCACCGGTGGGGACGCCGTAGATGCTGCAGCCGAAGCGCCTCAAGCACCGGAAGTTCCAGCGTGGCCGGATGAAAGGCACCGCCCAGCGCGGCGCGTTCATCGCGTTCGGGGACTACGCCCTCCAGGCGCAGGAGCCCTGCTGGATGACCGCGCGCCAGATCGAGGCGGCCCGACGCGCGATCGTCCACCACCTGAAGCGTGGCGGAAAGGTGTGGATCCGGGTGTTCCCGGACAAGCCGGTGACCAAGAAGCCGGCCGAGGTCCGGATGGGTTCCGGGAAGGGCCAGCCCGACCACTGGGTGGCGGTGGTCCGCCCGGGACGGATCCTGTTCGAACTGTCCGGCGTCGACCCGAGCCTGGCGAAAGAGGCCATGCGGCTTGCCTCGTACAAGCTGCCGATCAAGACGAAGTTCCTGGTCCGTGAAGGCATGGAAGGTGAGAGCAGTGCAACTGAAGGACATGCGGCGGCTGTCTGACGCCGAGCTCGCGGATGAGCTCAAGAACGCGAAGGAAGAGCTGTTCAATCTTCGTTTCCAGCTGGCGACGCGCCAGCTCAAGAACTACCGTGGCGTCCCGGCGGCGCGGCGGCGGATCGCACGCGCCCTGTCGGTGATGGGCGATCGGAAGGTCCAGACGAATGGCTGAGAAGACCACCACGAAGAAGACAACGGCCACGAAGGTGACCGTCGAGAAGGCGGCTGTTCCCGCCAAGGCGGCCGCACCCGGCAGGGACGCGGCCCCGGCGAAGGCAGCGGGGGCGTCCAGGAAGACCACCGCGGCCAAGAAGACCACGGTCAAGAAGACCGGCGCGAGGAAGACGGTCGCCAAGGCGACGCCGCCGCCCGCCCGCGCGGTCGCCGCGCCCAAGCGTGCCCGTCCGGTGAAGCGGCTGTCGGCCGCGCCGTCGAGCACCACCGAACAGGGCTGGCGGCGCACCCGGCGCCGCACGAAGGTCGGCAGCGTCATCTCGGCGAAGCAGGCGAACACCGTCATCGTCGAAGTGGAGCGTCTTCGTGAGCACCCGCTCTACAAGAAGGTCGTCCGAGTGCGCAAGAAGTTCGCCGCCCACGACGCCGCGGGCGATGTGAAGGCCGGTGACCTGGTACGCATTCAGGAGAGCCGCCCGTTCAGCGCGACGAAGCGCTTCCAGGTCGTCGAGGTCCTGTCCCGTGCGGGCGAGGCCGGCGCCGCGGCACCGCGGGTCGCCGATGTCGAGCGCCAGCTGGAGGCCTCCGAGGGCTCCGGCGAGATGCTCGTGCGCATCGCCGAGCCGACCATCGTCGCGGCGGCCGAGCCGGCCGCCCGGACGGACGAGGGCGCCGAATGATCCGCCCCTACAGCCGCGTCCGCTGCGCGGACAACACCGGCGCCCGCGAGCTCTCGGTGATCCGGGTGCTCGGGAGCTCGACCGGGACGACCGCTTCGATCGGCGATGTCTTCATCGCCGCGGTCAAGCAGGCGATCCCGAACGCCCAGGTGAAAAAGGGGGACGTCGTGCGCGCCGTCGTCGTCCGTCAGACCAAGGAATATCGCCGCCCGGATGGGTCCCTCATCCGGTTCGACGACAACGCCGCCGTGCTCCTCACCCCGCAGGACCAGCCGCGCGGGACGCGTATCTTCGGCCCGGTCGCCCGCGAGCTGCGCGAGCGCAACTTCATGAAGATCGTCTCGCTCGCCCCGGAGGTGCTCTAGCCATGGAACGTATCCGCATCCGCAAGGGCGACGAGA
Source organism: Candidatus Limnocylindria bacterium (assembly GCA_036565345.1). Classification (GTDB taxonomy): domain Bacteria; phylum Chloroflexota; class Limnocylindria; order P2-11E; family P2-11E; genus UBA4735. Next base: position 6,395 of record DATCNH010000097.1, read on the forward strand.
TCGTCGTCCTTGCCGGCAAGGACCGCGGGAAGCGCGGGAAGGTCCAGGAGGTCCGGACGAAGGACCGCAGTGTCGTGGTGGCCGGTGTCAACCTGGCCAAGCGGCACACGAAGGCCGATCCGAACCGTCAGATCAAGGGCGGGATCATCGAGCAGCCCGTCCCGCTCGCACTGGGCAAGGTGATGCTCGTGTGCCCTCATTGCAACAAGCCCACCCGTGTCGGCCACCGGATGGACGACGACACGAAGGAGCGCGTCTGCAAGCACTGCGGGACCGCGCTGGCCGGGGAGGACAAAGAGTAGATGGCCACCCCCACGAAGGACTCCACGGCCACGCCGGCGGCGCCGAAGGCGAACCTGTCCGGCAAGACGAGCCCGAGCAAGCGGGAGAAGGCCGCGCCGATGCCCACCGGGGAGAGCCGCGAGCACGCGCCGACCGCGATGCGCGACCGGTATACCGGATCGGTCCGCGACGAGCTGAAGAAGCAATTCAGCTACTCGAACGTGATGCAGATCCCCCGGGTGGAGAAGATCATCGTGAATATCGGGATGGGTGAGTCCATCGGGAATGGCAAGGCGATGGATGCCGCTGCCGCCGACATCGCCGCCGTCACCGGTCAGCGACCGATCATCACGAAGTCGCGGAAGGCGATCTCGAACTTCCGCCTGCGTGAGGGGATGCCGATCGGGCTGAAGGTGACCCTCCGCGGCGAGCGGATGTGGCACTTTCTCGAGAAGGTCATCACCGTCGCGCTGCCGCGCATCCGTGACTTCCAGGGGGTCCCGGACCGGAGCTTCGACGGCCGCGGCAACTACACCCTCGGTCTCAAGGAGCAGCTCGTGTTCCCGGAGATCGAGTACGACAAGATCGACCGCCTCCGCGGCCTCGAGATCACGATCGTGACTACGGCAAAGACCGACGAGGAGGGGCGCGCGCTCCTCCGTCATCTCGGCATGCCGTTCCGCACGGCGTCGTCGCAGACCTAGAAGGAGCGAGAGATGGCGAAGAAGAGCCTCATCCTGAAGTCGCAGGCCGAGCCGAAGTTCAAGACCCAGGGCTACAACCGCTGTGGGGCCTGTGGCCGGCCACGCGGGTACATGCGCAAGTTCGGCCTCTGCCGGATCTGCTTCCGCGAGCGCGCGCTCATCGGCGAGCTCCCCGGCGTGACGAAGTCGAGCTGGTAGGAAGAACGGAAATGACGACAGAAGTGACCGCGACCACGACGACCGAGCAGCCGGGTGCCGACGCTCCGCGCCCGGCCCGCCGAGTGACCGCGCCCAAGATCAAGCGGCCACGCGGCGTGACCGTCACTGACCCCGTTGGGGACATGCTCACGCGCGTCCGGAACGCCGCGGGAGCGCGCCATGAGTCGGTCTCGATCCCGTCAAGCCGGATGAAGGTCGAAGTCGCCCGCATCCTGAAGGCCCAGGGCTTCATCAGCGGCTACGCCGTGGAGGCCGCGGGCGAGCGCAAGCCCTCGAAGGAAGGCGAGGTCCTTCCGGCCGGTGCACAGCTCGTGCTGCGGTTGAAGTACGTCGGAGGCAAGACTCCGGCCGTCTCCGGTCTTCGTCGGATCAGCCGGCCCGGACTACGGGTGTACGCCCGGAAGACCGAGATGCCGCGCGTCCTCGGGGGTCTGGGCATCGCGATCGTGTCGACATCGTCGGGGCTGATGACCGGCCGGGAGGCCGAGCACAAGGGCCTTGGCGGCGAAGTCCTGGCATACGTCTGGTAGTGCGGGAGAAGAGATGAGCCGTATCGGAAAGCTGCCGGTCGCGATCCCATCCGGGGTCGACGTGAGGATGAACGGGCACCAGGTGACGGTGAAGGGCCCGAAAGGTGAGCTCACGCGCACCTTCCACCCGCTCGTCACGCTCGCCCGCGAGGATGCGAACGTGAACGTCGTTCGGACCAACGACACGCAGGAGGCGCGCGCGCTTCATGGGCTGTCCCGCTCCCTCTTTGCGAACATGGTCACCGGCGTGACGACCGGGTACACCAAGGATCTCGAGATCAGCGGGACCGGCTACCGCGCCACGCTCGCCGGCAAGAAGCTTCAGCTCGCGCTCGGCTTCTCGCACCCGGTCGAGATCGACCCGCCGGTGGGCATCTCGTTCGCCCTCGAGACGCCGCAGAAGCTCAAGGTCTCGGGCATCGACAAGGAGAGCGTCGGCGAGATGGCGGCGAAGATCCGCGGCCTCCGCGTCCCCGACCCGTACAAGGCAAAGGGCGTGAAGTACGCGGGCGAATACATCCGCCGCAAGGCGGGCAAGGCCGGCAAGGTCGGCGCGAAGGCCTAGGAGGAGCTGGAGATGGCAGTCACGAATCGCAACGTCGCGCGGACCCGGCGGCACACGCGAGTGCGCAAGACGCTCGTGGGCACCGCCGACCGACCGCGCCTTACGGTCTTCCGCTCGCTCACCCAGATCTACGCGCAGGTGATCGATGACCGGACCGGCCGCACCCTCGCCCAGGCCTCCTCGCTCGACGCAAAGGACAGCAGCGCCAAGAAGGCCGAGCAGGCGAAGGCGGTCGGGGCGCGGGTCGCCGAGAAGGCGAAGGCTGCCGGCATCGAAGAGGTCATCTTCGATCGCGGCGGCTACCGCTATCACGGCCGGGTGAAGGCCCTCGCCGACGCGGCGCGATCGAATGGATTGAGGTTCTAGGAGCAAGATGAGAATCGATGGCAATCGCCTCGAGCTGACCGAGCGCGTCGTGCAGATCAACCGCGTGTCCAAGGTGGTCAAGGGTGGACGCCGGTTCAGCTTCTCCGCGATCGTCGTCGTCGGCGACGGCCGTGGCCATGTGGGCGCCGGCCTGGGAAAGGCCGACGAGGTCCCCGACGCGATCAAGAAGGGTGTCGAGGACGCCAAGAAGAACCTCATGCTCGTCCCCCTGGTGGACCGGACGATCCCGCATCCGGTCACCGCGGACTTCGGCGCGGCGAAGGTGCTGCTCCGCCCGGCGTCGAAGGGCACCGGCGTCATCGCCGGTGGCTCGGTCCGGGCGGTCGTCGAGTCCGCGGGGATCCATGACATCCTTTCGAAGTCGCTGGGAAGCTCGAACCCGGTGAACGTCGTCCGCGCGACGATGAAAGCGATGCAGATGCTCCGCTCGCGCGAGGAGATCGAACAGACCCGCGGCATGTCACTCGGGCCGCGCAAGCGCACCGAGGAGGTCGCCGTCCCATGAGTCGCGTCCAGATCCGACAGCACAAGAGCGCGATCGGCGAAAAGGCCGGCGCGCGCCGCACCCTCACGGCCCTGGGGCTCCGCCGCACCGGCGGCCGGGTGAGCCACGAGGACAGCCCGACGCTTCGCGGGATGCTGCGTCGCGTCGCACACCTTGTCGAGGTGGGTGAGGAGAAGTCCCGGTCATGAAGCTCAACGAGATGCGGCCACACAGCGGCTCCCGGAAGTCGACCCGCCGGGTCGGCCGCGGGACCGGCGCGGGTCAGGGGAAGACGGCCGGCAAGGGTACCAAGGGCCAGCTCGCGCGCTCCGGCCCGGGCCTCCCGGGCTGGTTCGAAGGCGGACAGACGCCGCTGCACATGCGGATCCCGAAGCTTCGCGGCTTTCGGAATCGTCAACGCCTCGAGTACGTTGCGGTGAACGTCGATCAGCTCGACACCTATGCCGTCGACGGCCGGGTGTCCCCGGACACGCTCGCGGCGAAGGGCCTGATCGCGTCCGACGCCCGGATCAAGGTCCTTGGGAACGGTGCGCTCGGCACGAGGCTCGAGGTCCACGCGCACCGCGCCTCCGCGACGGCCCGTGAGAAGATCGAGGCGGCCGGCGGGACGCTCGTGCTCATCACCGAGACCGTGGTGCCTCGGCAGACCGCCTACGGTGCCACGCGCGAGTGAAGGTCTTCGACACGTTCCGCGACGCGTTCCGCGCCGCGGATCTCCGATCCAAGATCCTGTTCACGCTCGGGATGCTGCTTGTCTTCCGCTTCCTCGCGCACGTCCCGCTCCCGGGGGTCGATCAGGCCGCGCTCCAGAATCTCCTGAACAACCCGGCGAACCAGCTCATCAACCTGCTGGACCTGTTCTCCGGCGGCGGGCTGTCGCGGTTCAGCGTCGTGGCCCTCGGGGTGAACCCGTACATCAACGCGTCGATCATCATGACCCTGCTCAACCAGACCATCCCGGCCCTCGAGCGCCTCTCCAAGGAGGGGGAGTACGGCCGGAACAAGATCAACCAGTACACCCGGATCCTCACCGTCCCGCTCGCGCTCCTCCAGGGCATCGGCGTCTCGGTCTTCATGCAGCGCTCCGGGGTCCTTCCGAACTTCGGCCCGTCGGCCCTTGGGCTGACCATCGCGATCCTCGCCACGCTCACTGCCGGCACCCTCATCCTCATGTGGCTCGGCGAGCTCATCAGCGAGCGGGGGATCGGGAACGGGATCAGCTTCATCATCTTCGCCGGGATCGTCGGGCGCCTCCCCCAGACGCTGAAGCAGACCATCGACGTCCAGTCGAATTACATCGCGCTCGCGCTCTATGCCGTCATCGGCGTCGGGGTGATCGCGGCGATCATCTTCATCCAGGAGGGTCAGCGGCGGATCCCGGTGCAGTACGCAAAGCGCGTGCGCGGCACCCGGATGTACTCCGGCGGCTCGACCCACATCCCGCTCCGGGTGAACAGCGCGGGGGTCATCCCGATCATCTTCGCGATCTCGATCCTGCTCCTGCCGAGCCAGATCGCGCAGTACTTCACGAACAGCGAGACGCCGTGGCTGAAGGACGCTGCGACCGCGATCGTCGGGGCGTTCCAGAACGCGGTGCTCTACAACGGCGCGTACTTCGTTCTGGTCGTCGCGTTCACGTTCTTCTACACCGCCTTCACCTTCGTTCCGAACGACGTGGCCGACAACATCAAGCGGTACGGCGGCTTCATCCCGGGCATCCGCCCGGGCCGCCCGACCGCCGAATTCCTCGGCCGGGTCGTCACCCGGATCACGATCGCCGGCGCGCTGTTCCTCGGGATCGTCGCCGTCATGCCGACCCTGGTGGGTGACATCACGGGTGTTCAGACCCTCCGGCTGGGCGGGACGAGCATCCTCATCGTCGTCGGCGTCGTCGTCGAAACGATGAAGCAGCTCGAGGCGCAGCTCCTCATGCGGAGCTACGAGGGTTTCATCCGTTGAGCGACCGGCCATCGGCGGGCGACCTCATCTTCATGGGCCCGCCAGGCGTGGGCAAGGGCACGCAGGCCCAGCGGCTGCGGGATCGCCATGGGTGGGTGCAGCTCTCGACCGGCGATCTCTTCCGCGATCACCTCCGGCGCGCCACCGATCTCGGGACGCTGGCCCGCTCGTACATCGACAGCGGCTCGTACGTTCCGGACGAGGTGACCGTCGGCATGGTGCGGGAAGGGGTCGGCGCTCTGGCCGACGACAAGCGGATCATGTTCGACGGGTTCCCGCGCACCGCCCCCCAGGCTGAGGCGCTCGACCGACTCTTGGAGGAGCACGGCCGCCGGATCGCCAACGTCGTCGTCCTGGAGGCGCCACGCGACGAGCTCGTGCGACGGATCCTTGGCCGGGCGCGCGAGCTTGGCCGAGCGGATGACAGCCCCGAGCTCATCGGCAAGCGCTACGACCTGTATCTGGCCGAGACCGAGCCGGTGATCGCTCACTATGAGACGCGCGGTCTCGTACGGCGGGTGGACGGCGTCGGGGCGATCGACGAGATCACCGAGCGGCTGTTCGAGGCGAGCGCGGCGTGATCACGTTGAAGACCGCCGATGAGACGGCGAAGATGCGCGAGGCCGGCCGCGTGGTCGCCGCGATGCTCGCGGCCTGCCGAGCGGCCGTCCGCCCGGGCATCACAACCGGCGAGCTGGATGCGATCGCGAAGGCCGAGCTGGAGCGCCACGGGGCGACGAGCTCCTTCCTGGGCTATTACGGCTATCCGGCGACGATCTGCACGTCGGTGAACGAGGAGATCGTCCACGGGATCCCCGGCCCCCGGCGTCTCGCCGAAGGCGACATTATCGGCATCGACGCAGGCGCGATCGTCGACGGCTGGCATGCCGATGCGGCCATCACCGTCCCGGTGGGGCAGGTCGCGTCGCAGGCGGCCACGCTCATCCGGATCACCGAGGAGGCGCTCCGCCGCGGGATCGCCGCGGCCCGGGTCGGCGGACGGATCGGCGACATCGGCGCGGCGGTCCAGGGGTATGTCGAGGGCGAGGGGTATGCCGTGGTCCGGAACTACGTCGGCCACGGCATCGGCCGGGCGATGCACGAGGAGCCACAGGTGCCCAATTACGGGGCCCGCGACCGCGGCCTGGTCATCAAAGAGGGCCTGTGCATCGCCATCGAGCCGATGGTGAACGTGGGCGGGGTCGATACTCGGACCCAGGGCGACCGTTGGACCGTGGTGACCGCCGACGGCAGCCTGTCGGCCCATTTCGAGCACAGCCTCTGGTGCACCGCGGCCGGGCCGATCGTCCTGACCGCCCCCGCCGACCGCGAGGAGGTGGCCGCTTGAGCGCCCATTGCGCGAACCGTCCTGTTTTGGTACATTTTTGCTTCCCGTGGCGGATCGCCGCGGAGCTTTTTGTGTTTGGAGCCCATGGCCAGTAAGCCGAGCAACAAGGACGTCATCGAGGTCGAAGGGTCCGTGTCGGAAGCCCTTCCCAACGCGATGTTCAAAGTGGAGCTCACGAACGGCCATTCGGTCCTGGCGCACATCTCGGGGAAGATGCGGATGAACTTCATCCGGGTCGTGCCCGGTGACAAGGTCCTGGTGGAGCTTTCCCCCTACGACCTGAAGCGCGGTCGCATCACACGGCGGGTGAGGTATTAGTGAAGGTCCGAGCGAGCGTCAAGAAGCGCTGTGACAAGTGCAAGATCATCCGGCGAGAGGGCGTGATCCTGGTGATCTGCTCCGAGCCGAAGCACAAGCAGCGGCAGGGGTAGGAAATGGCACGTATCTCAGGCGTGGACATTCCGCGCGAGAAGCGCGTCGACGTATCGCTCCGCTACATCTTCGGCATCGGCGCGACGACCGCGCGGCAGGTGCTCGACGAGGCGAAGATCGATCACGCGGTCCGGGTGCGCGATCTCACCGAAGCCCAGATCGCCAAGATCCGCGAGATCATCGACCGCGCCCACACCGTTGAGGGCGACCTGCGGCGCGAGGTGGCGCTGAACGTCAAGCGCCTCCAAGAGATCGGCTCCTATCGCGGCCTTCGGCACCGCCGAGGCCTGCCGTCCCGCGGACAGCGCACACGCACGAACGCCCGCACCCGCCGCGGTGCCCGCAAGACCGTCGCCGGCAAGAAGAAGACCGCAGCGAAGACGTAGGAGAGAACGTGAGTCAGCAACCGCCCGCGCCGACCACCGGCACCACCGGCGACGCGCCCGACGCAACCGGTGCGCCGAAGCCCGCGCCGCGCCGCAAGCGCGAGAAGCGCGTGGTCCCGCGCGGGACGGTCCACATCAAGGCCTCGTTCAACAATACGATCGTGTCGCTCACCGATCCGGCAGGCAACGTCCTGGCCTGGTCGTCGGCCGGCGCTTCGGGTTGGAAGGGCTCCCGCAAGAGCACGCCCTACGCCGCCCAGGTCACCGCCGAGAATGCCGCGCGCAAGGCGATGGACCAGGGCCTGAAGACCGTCGAGGTCTTCGTGCGTGGGCCAGGTGCCGGCCGCGAAGCCGCGATCCGCGCACTCGAGGCCGTCGGCCTGGAGGTCACGGCGATCACCGACGTCACCCCGATCCCGCACAACGGCTGCCGCGCTCCCAAGCGGCGCCGGGTCTAGAGGAGGCCTGATGGCTCGTTACACCGGTCCGGTCTGTCGCTTCTGCCGCCGCGAGGGGATGAAGCTGTTCCTCAAGGGCGAGAAGTGCATGACCAAGTGCACCTTTGAGAAGCGGAGCTCGCCCCCCGGCATGCATCAGCAGCGGCGCCGCAAGGTATCGGACTTCGCGCTCCAGCTGCGCGAGAAGCAGAAGATGCGCCGCGTCTACGGCGTCCTCGAGAAGCAGATGAAGAACACGTTCGACAACGCCACCGAAGCGCGCGGCGCGACCGGTGACGTGCTCTTGGAGCTCCTCGAGGCTCGGCTGGACAACGTCGTCTACCGCGCCGGCTTCGCGAAGTCCCGCAGCCAGGCGCGCCAGCTGGTGAGCCACGCGCACATCACGGTGAACGGGCGCCGCACGAAGACCCCGAGCTTCACGGTGAAGGCGGGGGACGCCATCGCGGTGGTCGAATCGAGCCGTGCCTCGAAGTATTTCGAGGAGATGCTCGCCTGGGCGAAGACCCAGACGCGGCCCGGCTGGCTCGAGGTCGAGCCTGAGGCGTTCACCGCCACGGTCACGACCACCCCGCCGCGCGCGCAGATCGAGTCGCAGGTCGATACGCAGCTCATCGTCGAGCACTACTCCCGATGAGCGCGAACCGCTCCAGTGGGAGCCGCGTCGCGCTGATCGTCGTAGTCGCAGGAAGGAACAAGAGTCATGTCCATAGTTGAACTGGAATATCCGAAGATCGAGCGCCTCGAGGGGGACGACCGTCACGCGACGTTCGTCTGCGAGCCCCTGCCCGCCGGGTACGGCACCACCCTGGGCAACTCGCTTCGCCGCGTCCTCCTCTCGTCGCTCCCGGGCGCCGCGATCACCGCGGCGCGCGTCCGTGGCGTCGCTCACGAGTTTTCGACCATCCCCGGCGTGAAGGAGGACGTCGTCGAGATCGTCCTGAACCTGAAGCAGGTGCGTCTGCGGTCGTTCGCCGGAGAGCCGGTCACCCTGACCCTCGAGAAGTCCGGCCCCGGGGATGTCACCGCGGGCGACATCCAAACGACCAGCGAGGTCGAGATCGTGAACCCCGAGCTCAAGATCGCGACCCTCGAGCCGGAGGCGTCGCTCTGGATGGAGCTGACCGTGGAGACCGGCCGCGGCTTCACCTCGGGCGACAAGCGTGAGGGCCTGCCGATCGGGGTCATCCCCATCGACGCGCTGTTCAGCCCGGTCCGCCGAGTGAACTTCAGCGTCGAGAACACCCGAGTCGGCCAGGTCACGAACTACGACAAGCTCATCCTTGAGGTGTGGACCGACGGCTCGACGCCGCCCGACGAGGCGATCGCCCAGGGCTCGCAGATCCTGGTCCAGCAGTTCTCGCTCTTCACCGGCCTCACGCGGGCGCAGACCGCCCTCGCGCAGCCGCCGCGGAGCAATGGGACCTCGGTCCCGTCGGCGATCGCCGACATGCCGATCGAGGACCTCGACCTCCCGCAGCGCGCGTTCAATTCGCTCAAGCGCCATGGCATCACGAAGGTCGGCCAGCTCCTGCAGACGCCGGACGAAGAGCTGCTCCGGATGCGCAACTTCGGCAAGAAGTCGCTGGACGAGATCAAGGAGCGCCTGGTGGCGCGCGGCCTCATCGAGGCGCCGCTGCCGTCCGCCGAGGGCGATGCGGTCGCGGACGAGATCGGTGCGGATGAGGCCACCCCGCTCGGCGACGCCGGCGACGCGGTGGACGAGGGGAACACACTGGCCGATGAGGACGAGCAGGTCCGTACCGGCGCTGGTCGCGTGGAGCAGTAAATGCCGCACCAGGTACATCAACGGAAGTTCGGGCGCGAGACGGCGCATCGCAAGGCGATGTTCCGGAACCTCACGCTGTCCATCCTCCGCTATGAGCGGGTGAAGACCACCGAGCCGAAGGCCAAGGAGGTCCGTCGATTCGTCGATGGCATGATCCTCCTGGGCAAGGATGGATCCCTCGCCGCCCGCCGGAAGGCGATCGCCTGGCTCCCCGAGCCGGAGATCGTGGAGAAGCTCTTCACCGACCTCGCGGGCCGCTACACCGACCGGACGTCCGGCTTCACGCGGACGACGCGGCTCGGGCGGCGCGTCGGGGACAGCGCGCCGATGATGCTGATCGAGCTCATGCCGGGAGCCGAGGAGGCGACCGAGCGGTCGGACACGGCCGCCCAGACGGCGGCGCCGCGCCGCCGGCTCGCCCTGCCGCGGCGTCGCGTCGCGGCAGGGGCGGCTTCGGAGGCCGACGCGCCGGCGAAGCGATCCACGGCGAAGACGCCGCCCAAGAAGACGGTCAAGAAGGCCACCGCGACCCGGAAGGCGAAGGCCTAACGGGCAGCTGGAGGGCGTGCGTCGCCTACGACGGTACCCGGTACGCCGGGTTCCAGGTCCAGGAGAACGCGCCAACGGTCCAGGGCGAGCTCGAACGGGCGCTCGCGCGGATCTGCGACGAGCCGGTGCGCATCACCGGCGCGGGGCGGACCGACGCAGGGGTCCACGCGATCGGACAGGTGATCAATTTCCGGACGGCGAGCGCGCTGGCCGGGAGCGATCTGGGGAGCGGGGTCAACGCCCTGCTTCCGGCGGACATCGCGATCTCGGCGCTCGAGCCGTGCGGGGAAGCGTTCCACGCTCGGTTCTCGGCAACGGGACGCACATATGAATATCGGCTTCGGAACGACGAGGCGCGGCGGCCGTTGGAGCGACGCGAGCACTGGTATCCCCAGGCGCTCGATCTGGCGGCGATGCGCGATGCGGCGGACCGCCTGCCCGGCCGGCGGGACTTCTCGGCCTTCGCAATGGGCGAGGGCGGGATCCGCACGGTGCGGCGTGCGGTCTGGAGCGCGGAGGGAAGCCTCCTGCGGTTCGAGATCGAGGCCGACGCGTTCCTCCGGGGCATGGTGCGGGCGATCGTCGGCACGATGATCTGGATCGGGCGAGGGAAGATCGATCTGGCGGCGTTCGATGTGATCGTCGCCGGCGCCGATCGCGCTAAGGCGGGCCCGAATGCTCCGCCCGGGGGGCTCTGCCTGACGCACGTGAGCTACCGGGACGACAACGAGAAGGCGACGAGGGAACATCGATGAGTCAACTGACGGTGAAGAAGACCCATAGCGTGAAGCTCGGCGAGATCGAGCGGGCCTGGCGCGTCGTCGACGCGGACGGCGCGATACTCGGCCGTCTGGCCACGCAGATCGCCTCGACGCTTCGCGGGAAGCACAAGCCGGCGTTCGCCCCGCATCTCGACACCGGGGACGCCGTCGTCGTCATCAACGCCGCAAAGATCAAGGTGACCGGCAAGAAGCTCCAGGACAAAGCCTATGTCCGACACTCGGGGTACCCGGGCGGCTTCAAGTCCGAAACGCTCGAGCGGCTGCTCGAGCGCCGCCCGGAGGAGGTCATCCGCCGCGCGGTCCGCGGCATGCTCCCGCAGAACCGCCTCGGCGAGCAGATGGCGCGCAAGCTGTACATCTATGCCGGGCCCGAGCATCCACACCAGGCGCAGCGGCCGGAGAAGCTGGCCGGGATGGAGAAGCACTAGATGAAGACCGCTCCCTACTTCCAGGGCACCGGCCGGCGCAAAACCAGCATCGCGCGCGTCCGCCTCGTCCCCGGCGAAGGCAACGTTATCGTCAATGGCAAGCCGCTCGACGAGTATTTCGGCCGGGATGGCTACCCGGACCTCGCGACCCAGGCATTCACCGTCACCAACACCGCCCGCCGCTTCAACGCCATGGTGAAGGTCGAGGGCGGGGGCGAATCCGGTCAGATGGGCGCGATCTCCCACGGGATCTCGCGTGCGCTCCTCCAGGCCGATCCGGAGCATCGCGCCGCCCTGCGGAAGGCCGGTCTCCTGACCCGTGATCCGCGGGCGAAAGAGCGCAAGAAGCCAGGATTGAAGCGGGCCCGCAAGGCGCCGCAGTTCACGAAGCGGTAGGCCGCCCGCCGACCCGGCGGCCACGACCCCCCGACCTGCGGCGGGCCGGTGGCGCACACTAGTCGCGAAGTGACGGCTGCCAACGACTTCAATTACAAGGTCGCGCTCGCGACGGGGCTGCGCGACCTCCAGTCCGGTCGGCTCGGCCAGGCAGAGGAGCAGTTCCGCTATCTGGTCGCCCATTTCCCGGCTGCCGGTGCCGGGTACCGCGGTCTGGCACGCGTGTTACTCGAGCAAGAGGACCGCGCTGCGGCGCTCGCGACGCTGCGCGCGGGCGCGGCAAGCCTGGCGAAGGGTGGGGACCGCGCGGGCGGGATCGCGCTCCTGCGCGAGGCCATCCTACTCGGTCCCTCCGATCCCGCGATCCATCGCCATCTCGCCGCGGCGCTCGGCCTCGCCGGAGACCACGACGGGGCGGTCGCCGAGCAGCGTCGCTTTGCCCACGCGGCGATCGATGCCGGTGAACGCGATTCGGCGCTCCGCGAGATCCGCTACGCGCTGAGCGTGAGCGGCGACGACCCGGCCCTCGTCAGCGTCGCGGTGGAGTGCAGTCTGCCGGTCCACGGATTCGGCGCGGGCTCCGCCGAGGTCTCCCCCGACGGCTCCGAGTCCGCTCCGGACGCCGCGGCACCCGCGCACGATCGGGCGCCGACACCCACATCCGAGCGAGTCGGAGTCCCGGTGGATCGCTCGGTCCCAATGGATCGGCCGGCCGAAGCCGCCGCCGCGCCGTCTGCCCCCGATGCCGCCCCCACCACTCCGGACGAGGGTCCGGGCGAGGGCGCCGATGAGCGCGCCGCCCGCTACATCGCGGCCCGCGATCCGCGAGCCGCGCAAGCCGCGCTCGTGGCGGCGCGCGAGCATCTCGCGAACGGCCACACCAACGCCGCGTCGGATCTGCTGCTGCAGGTGATCGCCTCGGGGCTCGCCGACCATCAGGCCCAGCGGCTACTGGTCGAGGTCGCGTCATCGATTGGGAAGAAGGACGTGGCGCGCGCGAAATGCGCCCTGCTCGCCGAAGCGCTCCGACTCGACGGCCAGGCCGAGCTTGCCGTGGAAGTCGAGCGGCTCGCGCAAGCGGTCTAGCTCGAGATGGACCGGTTCTTCGACGATCTCTTCACGATCCTGCGGAACCAGAGCTTCGACTGGAAGAACGTCCTCGACATCGCGATCGTGTTCGTCTTCATCTACTACGCGCTGGTCCTGATCCGCGGCACCCGCGCGGTGCAGCTTCTGCTGGGCGTGCTCGTGCTCTTCTTCATCTACGGCATGGCGGTCTTCTTCGTCCTGAACCTGACCAAGCTGGTCCTGCAGGCGCTCGCGGTCGTCGCGGTCGTGGCGATCCCCGTGGTGTTCCAGCCCGAGCTGCGCCGTGCGCTCGGCCAGCTTGGCCAGCTCGGCCCGCTCAACCGGCTGCTCACGCCCACCGACGACGAGGCCGTCGATCAGGTCGTCGACGAGCTCACCCGCGCGGCGCTGCTCATCAGCGGTGCCAAGCACGGGGCGCTCATCGCCATCGAGCGCGGCACCGGGTTGCAGGACTACAGCGAATCGGGCGTGCAGATCAACGGGAAGCTCACCGCCGAGCTGCTCGCCTCGATCTTCATGGTGCGGTCCCCGCTGCACGACGGCGCGGTCATCGTGCGCGGCTCGACCATCGTCGCCGCGGCCTGCCTCCTGCCGCTCGAGGAGACCCCCGAGCGCGCCGCCCAACGCTACGGGATGCGGCATCGCGCTGCGCTGTCGATCAGCTCGCAGACCGACGCGGTGGTCATCGTCGTCTCCGAGGAGACGCAGGCGCTGTCCATCGCCAGCAACGGAAGGATCATCGGTGGGCTCGACGAGGAGCGTCTGCGTCGTGTCCTGAGCTCCCTGCTGCGGAGCCGGATCCAGCCGCTCCCGTTCAAGATCAAGGCCTCATAGATGGACGACCTTCCCGCGACCCGCCCGCGGCTGCGGCGTCGCTGGCACATCGACCTCCGGCGGGCGTTCGTCCGCGACCTCCCACTCAAGGTGGGCGCGCTGGCGATCGCCCTCCTCCTGTGGGTCGCCGCCGTCGAGGCCGCGCCGCGGGACAAGGTCGACTGGTATCCCGGGCGGATCCCGGTCGAGCGGCCCGACATCCCGGCCGGCTATGTCCTCCAGGGTCAGCTCGGCGACGTGCGGGTCCGCCTGCGGGCACCGGAGGCGACGTTCGACAAGATCGCGCAGCAGGACCTTCGCGCGACCATCGACCCCAAGGATCTCGACGCGGCGCGCGACGGTCCCCAGGACGCCTTGATCCACGTCGTCGCCAGCGATCCGCTGGTCACGGTGGTGCAGGTCGAGCCCACGACCGTCTCGGTCCGCCTGGAGCGGCTGGTGACGCGGACGATCGCGGTGCAGGTCCGCTTCACCAACGCGCCGCCGGCGGGCTTCCAGCCGGGCGTGCCGACGCTCTCGGCCAGCGAGGTCGCCCTGACCGGCCCGCAGAGCCTGGTCGGCGCGGTGACGGCGGTCTACGTCACACTGGGCTACGGGGACACCCCGGTCGACATCTCGCAGGGCGCCCAGGCCATGGCGGTCGATTCCGCCGGTGCGCCGGTGGGCGGCGTGCAGGTGGACCCTCCGGCGATCCAGGTCACCGTTCCGGTCCTTTCCACGGCGAGCACCCGGACCCTGCCGGTCCTGTGGACGATCCGGGGCAGCGTCGCGAGCGGCTATTGGATCCAGCGGGTCACGACCGATCCGGTCGCCGTCACCGTCCGCGGAGACCAAGCGGCGCTCGCGCCGCTCTCGCGGATCGACACCGCGCCGATCGATGTCGGCGGCCTCACGGCGAACCGCAGCTATCGCGTCGCCCTCGTGCTCCCGGCCGGTGTGACGTTGATCGCGCCGACGGACGCGGTCGTGGGCGTCACCGTCGCGCCGCTCACCGGGACCCGTCCGTTCCCGCTCGTCGCGGTCACGGTGACCGGCCTCGCACCGAATCTCGTCGCCGATCTTGATGTTCGCACCGTCGATGTGGTCGTCGCCGGGCCGGTCCCGACGCTCACCGCGCTCGCGCCCGACGCGGTGAGCGCGACCGTCGACGCGGCGGGAAAGGGCGTCGGCACCTACCCCGTGGACATCGCCGTGCGTGTCACGGCCGGCCTGGGCGCGCAGGCCGTGCAGCCGACCCGAGCGACCCTCACCATACGGAGCAGATGAGCCGCCTCTTCGGGACCGACGGCGTCCGCGGCGTCGCGAATGCCGACCTCACCCCCGAGCTGGCGCTGCGTCTCGGCCGCGCCGCCGGATACATCCTCGGCGGCCCGGGACACAGCATCGTGATCGGTCGGGACACCCGGCGGTCGGGCCGAATGCTCGAAAGTGCACTGGCCGCCGGCCTCTGCTCGGTGGGAATGGACGTCCGGCTCGTCGGCCATATTCCGACGCCCGGGCTCGCCTATCTCGCGCGGACCCAGGACGTCTCCTTCGGCGCGGTCATCAGCGCATCGCACAATCCCGCGCCGGACAACGGCATCAAATTCTTCGACCACCGGGGACTCAAGCTCCTGGACGCGGTCGAGGACGAGATCGAATCGGCCCTCGGCCGCGACGCGTCGCTTCCCCGGCCGACCGAGGGCGGGATCGGTCTCGTGGGCGATGTCCGGGGGCTGGTGAAGCTGTATGAAGAGTTCCTCGGTGGCATCGCCCCGCGTCTGGATGGTCTGCGCGTCGTGTTGGATTGTGCCCACGGCGCCACCTACCGCGTCGCCCCGACGGTGTTCGCGCGCGCGGGGGCAGAGGTCCTCACGCTGTTCGACGCTCCGGACGGGGCGAACATAAATGCCGGGTGCGGCAGCACCCACCCCGAAGCGCTCCAGCGGGCGGTGATCGATCGGCACGCGGATATCGGATTCGCGTTCGATGGCGATGGCGACCGGGTGATGACCGTGGACGGCGTCGGTGCGGTCCACGACGGTGACTTCGTGCTCGCCCTCGCGGCACGTCACTTCGCGCGTGCCGGGCAGCTCGATCCGAGGGTCGTCATCGGAACGGTGATGACGAACGGGGGGCTCGAGGCGTCGCTCGCGCGCGATGGCATCGCGCTCGTCCGCACCCAGGTGGGCGATCGCTACGTGTGGGAGGAGCTCGAGCGTCGCGGAGCGCAGTTCGGTGGCGAACCCTCGGGCCATGTGATCTTCCGCGAGCACGCGAGCACCGGCGACGGGATCCTCACCGCCCTCCAGGTCGCGCGACTCATGCGCGCGGAGGGGCGCCCGCTGGCGGTCCTCGCCGCGGAGATCGAGCGGTGGCCACAGGTCACCCGGAACGTCCGGGCGGAGCGGCGACGCGAGTGGCGCGAGGTCGTGCCGTTCCGCGATGCGGTCGACGGGGCCGAGGCCCGTCTCGCCGGCGCGGGACGACTGGTGGTGCGGCCCTCCGGGACCGAGCCGGTCCTGCGGATCACGGTGGAGGCCCGTGAGGGAGCGGTGGCGACCGCCACCGCGGACCTTCTCGCAGCCGCTGCGGCGAAGGAGCTCAATTGATGTGCGGCATCGTCGGCTACGTCGGGCCCCGCGACGCCCTGCCACTGCTCATGAGCGGCTTACGCCGTCTGGAGTACCGCGGCTACGACTCCGCCGGTGTCGCGCTCGAGCAGGATGGCACCCTTGAAGTGCGGCGGGCCGAGGGCAAGCTGGAGAACCTCGCTGCGGTCGTTGCGGCTCGACCGGCGGCCGGGCACTCGGGGATCGGCCACACCCGGTGGGCCACTCACGGGAGGCCGACCGAGGAGAATGCCCACCCCCACGTCGACTGCGGTGGGACGACCGCCGTCATCCACAACGGGATCATCGAGAATTTCGAGGCTCTGAAGGCGCCCCTCTTGACCGCGGGGCACGCCTTCACTTCGGCCACCGACACGGAGGTCGTCGTCCACCTGGTGGAAGACGAGCTCGCGCGCGGGCTGTCGCTCGAGGCGGCCGCCCTCGCGGTCCTGCCGCGCCTCGAAGGTGCCGCCGCCCTGGCGCTCGTCTCGACGAAGGACCCGGGGACGATCGTGGCCGCGCGGATCAGCAACGCCGGTGGGGTGATCATCGGACACGGCGACGGCGAGAGCTTCGTGGCGTCGGACATGACCGCCCTGCTGGAGCACACCCGGCAGATGAGCTTCCTCGAGGCCGGGGATGTCGCGATCGTGACCGCCTCCTCGGTCCGATTCCGCCGCCTGGACGGCACGCCGGTCGAGCGCCCGGCCAAGTCCATCGCGATGGACCCGATCGCGGCGGCGAAGTCGGGCTACAAGCATTTCATGCTGAAGGAGATCAACGAGCAGCCGCGCGCTATCTCGGACACGCTCCTCGGCCGGGTCGACCGCTCGTCCGGGCAGGTCGTGTTCGATCAGGATCTGAATCTCGACGACACCTACCTGCGGGCGGTGCCCCGGATCACCTTCGTCGGCTGTGGCACCGCCTATCACGCCGCGCTCGTTGGCAAGTACCTTATCGAGCGCCTCGCCCGGATCCCCTGCGATGTGGAGATCGCGAGCGAGTACCGCTACCGGGAGCCGGTCGTCACCCCCGGGCAGCTGGTGATCGCGGTCACGCAGTCGGGGGAGACGGTGGACACCCTCGCGGCGATGGAGGAGGCGAAGCGTCAGGGCGCCCGGCTCCTCGCTCTGGTGAACGTCGTCGGAAGCGAGGCCAGCCGGCGGGCGGACGGGGTCATCTACCTGCACACCGGCCCGGAGATCGCCGTCGCGTCGACGAAGGCGTACACGGCGATGCTCGTCGATCTCTACCTCTTCGCGATCCATCTCGCGCAACGACGCGGCACCATCGATCCGGAGCGCTCGCGCCAGCTGCTCGCCGAAGCGTTCCACCTTCCGACCCTGATCGACGCGGTCCTCGGGGAGGAGCCGAAGATCCGGGCGCTCGCGCACCGGTTCCATGACGCCAAGAACTTCCTGCAGCTCGGGCGTGGGGTGAACTACCCGACCGCCCTCGAAGGCGCGCTCAAGCTGCGCGAGCTCTCGTACATCCCGAGCGAGGGAGCCGCCGCCGGCGAGATGAAGCACGGCACGAACGCGCTCATCGACGAGCACCTGCCGGTGGTCGCGATCGCGCTGCGCGACTCCACCTACAAGAAGATGCTGTCGAACATCCAGGAGGTCCGGGCGCGCGCCGGCGTGGTGATCGCGGTCGCCCACGACGGAGACCTTGAGATCGCCGGCCAGGCCGACGAGGTCATCCGGATCCCGGTGACGAACGAGCTGCTCTCCCCGGCGCTCGCAGTCGTGCCCCTGCAGCTCCTCGCGTACCACATCTCCGATCGGCGGGGGAACGATGTGGACCAGCCGCGGAACCTCGCGAAGAGCGTCACCGTCGAGTGACGAACGAGATCGGGATCGACATCATCGAGACCGCGCGGATCCGGGCCGTGCTCGACAAGCACGAGAGCCGGTTCCTCGGGCGCGTCTACACCGAGTGGGAGCGCGCGTACTGCCGGCACAACATCCTGCATCTGTCGGGACGCTGGGCGGCGAAGGAAGCGGTCTCCAAGGTCCTCGGTCTTGGCATCCGCGGGGTCGGCTGGCGGGAGATCGAGATACGGCGGACCCGCCTGGGCCAGCCCACGGTGACCCTGCATGGACGCGCCGAGGAGCGCCGGGCGGCGCTCGGGCTCGCCTCCCCGCTGGCGGTGAGCATCTCGCACATCCGCGATCTCGCCGTCGCCGTGGCGGTCGGGGTCCACGCGGAGCCGGCGCCCTGAGCGGGACCCGGGCCGCTGCCGTAACGCTCGACGCGCGCGCGGTCCGGGCCGTGCTCCGGCGCCTGCCACCGGAGGCGGGGAAGGAGCAGCGCGGGCGGGTGGTCGTCGTCGGCGGCTCGCTCCGCTACCCCGGTGCCGCGGTCATCGCCGCGCGGGCGGCGCTCCGCTGCGGCGCCGGCGTCGTCACGCTCGCGTCCGGGCGATCGGTCATTGACGCCCTCGCCGGGGCCGACCCGAACCTGACCTACTTCCCGCTGGCGGAGGGCCAGCCCGGCTCGGTCGCCGTCGCGGCGGCGGCGCAGCTTGTGACCCTGCTCGGGGAGCGCATCCGTGGGCTGCTCATCGGCCCGGGCTTTGCGCATGGTCCGGTGACCGACGAATTCGTGGCCGCGGTCCTTCGCAATGCCAGAGCCCTTCCGACGGTGATCGATGCCGACGGGCTGAACGCCCTGGCGCGCACCGAGGGTTGGGCCGCGTTGCTCCCGACGCGGACGATCCTCACCCCGCACGACGGGGAAGCCGCCCGGCTTGCCGGTCGCGTCGTGCCCACCGGCCCCGCCCGGGTGGCGTTCGCGGAGCGCCATGCCCGCGAGTGGAAGGCGGTGGTCGTGCTCAAGGGCCCGCTTACGGTCGCGACCGATGGCCGACGCACCTTCATCCACGACGCCCCCAACCCGACACTCGGCGTCGGCGGGTCAGGAGACGCTCTGAGCGGGGCGGCGGCGGCGTTCCTCGCGCGGGGCCTGGCTCCGCTCGCCGCGGCCTGCGCCGCGGTCTGGGTCCATGGCCGTTCCGGTGCGCTCCTCGCCGCCGAGGTCGGCGAGTCCGGCGTCCTGGCGACCGACATCGTCGACGCGTTCCCCCGGGCGCTGCGCGAGATCATCGGGCCGTCCGGGGCATGAGCGTCCCGTTGCGCAGCACCGTCGCCGACGTGGACCTCGACGCGATCGTCGCCAACGTCGAGGCGCTGGCCACCGCCTCGCGGGTACGGGTCATCGCCGTCGTGAAGGCCGACGCCTACGGCCACGGCGCAGAGGCGGTGGCGCACGTCGCGATCGAAGCCGGCGCGACGGCGCTCGCGGTGGCCACGGTCGAGGAGGGCCTGATCCTCCGGCGTCGCGGGGTCGGCGTGCCGATCCTCGTCCTTCTCGGAGCACAGAGCGCCGATGAGATCGCTGCCGCGGTCGATGCGGGACTGTCCCTCACGGTCTGGTCGGTGCTCGCGGCGAAGCGCGTCGCCGCCGCCGGCCGGGCGGCCGGCCGACGCGCGGCGGTGCAGTTCAAGGTCGACACCGGGCTCACCCGGCTGGGCGCCCCGGTCGACCTGGCGGTCGAGCGCTACCGTGCCATCGCGGCGCTTGCCGGCCTCGCCGTGGACGGGATCTTCACCCATCTTGCGAGCGCCGACGAAGCTGACCCGACGAGTGCTCGCGAGCAGCTCGCACGGTTCGAAGGCGTGCTGGACGGCATCGGCGGGCTGCCCGACTGGGTGCACGCGAGTGCCAGCGCGGGCACCGCGGCGTTCGACCAGGGATCGCGGATCACGGCGATCCGGCCGGGCCTCGCGGTCTACGGACTGTCGCCGGCGCCGCATCTCTTGGCCCGGATCGCGCTTCGACCGGCGCTCTCCTGGCGCTCGCGGATCCACCGCATCGCGGAGGTCCCGGCGGGGACCGGCGTCTCGTACGGCCACGAATACCGCACCGCGGCGGACGCGCGGATCGCGACCGTGCCGGTCGGCTATGGGGACGGGATCCCGCGCGCGGCGAAGGGGCGGCTCGCCCTGCTCATCGGCGGAGCGCTCGTGCAGATCGTGGGCCGCGTGTCGATGGATCACGTCACCCTCGACATCACCGCCCAGCCCGATACTGCCGAGGGGGACGAGGCGGTCGTCATCGGCACCCTGGGAGATGCCGCCCAGACGGCGGAGGAGGTCGCCGCGGCGCTCGGCACGATCAACTACGAGGTCGTGACCGGGATCCGGTCCCGGGTGCCCCGCCGGTACCTCCGTGGCGGCCGCGTTGTCGGCTCGAAGACGCTTGCCGAGGGGTTCACCTGGTGGTGAGGGCACCGGCCCTCTGGCTCACGATCGTCCTCGTCGTCGCCTGCGCGCCCCCCACCGGCATCGCCCCGAGCGCCGTACCGAGTGCCGCCGCGGCGGAAGGCGGTGTCACGGACATGACCGCCGCGCTCCAGCGGAAGGCGCTTCCGGTGGCTGACCTCTTCGATCTGACGCGCCGCTTGCGCGGCCGGCAGGGCACCCCGCCGGCGGCCTTCCTCCCGGCGCGGACCGCGCCTCCCGACGAGACGGTCGGCGACGTCCGAGAGTTCTGGACCTACGACTTCGAGGCGAAGAAGAACGTTCGTGTCGGCGCGGCCCTGCGCGTCCAGACCGACCATGCGAAGTGGTGGGTCGCCACCGACGTG
>DATCNH010000098.1:0-1691 GCA_036565345.1 Candidatus Limnocylindria bacterium
CGAGGCGCCGCGGCACGCTCCGCCGCTCCCCGTCCCAGCATCCCGCGCAGTCGTCCGGTGACCATGCTCATCTGTCGACCTTTCTACGCCAGTGGCGTCCGAAAATCGTTACGGGAATCACCGCCGCGCCTCCCGCAGCCAGACGCTGGCATGCGCCGGCCGGACGGTCTGGTGGACCGCCGCGAGCAGGTCGCCACGGACGGCCTCGAGGTCGACCTCGTCCCGCAGGCGGGCGCCGAAGGCATCGAGGGTGTGGGCGGCGTCGTAGCGGGAGCGGTAGAAGCGCCGGTCCACGACGCGCTGGATCCGCCGGCGGAGCGGGGCGAAGAGCGCGACCACCGCGAGGGTCGACAGGGCAACGGGGAGCTCGCTCCCGCCGATGAGCGGCCGGAGCGCGGCCTGGAGGAGCACGACCCCGGCAAAGTACGTCGCCGCGAGCGTCGCACTGAGCGCGCCGTACACCAGGGTCCGGTTGATGAGGACGTCGATGTCGTACAGGCGGTAGCGGAGGATCGCGACCGCTGCGCCGATCGGCAAAGCCATCAGAGCAAGCAGGAAGGGGACACCACCGAACATCGCCGCGGGGAACCGCGCGCCGGGATCGAGCGCGCGCAACGGCGAGAAGAAGGCGGCAGCCGTACCAACGAACACGAGCGCGAGCGCGACCGCGGCGTAGGCGAACCACTTCATCTGCTGACGCTCGACGCCTCTGGCGCGACGGAGGCGAACGACCATCGAGATCGTGCCAAGGACGAGCAGGGCCATCAGCGAGAGCCCACTCACGCCCCTGCCAAGGCCGTACAGGCCATCGGCGACGTTGGTGCTGAACAACGCGTCAAAGAGCGGGAAGCGCGTCGTCGTCGTCCCGTTCGAGGTCACGAGCCCGACGGCGATCGTGAACCCGGCGAGGGTGAGGCCGGGGGCGATCGAACGGGAGAAGAGCCGGCCGTTCGGGAAGATGAAGAGGAGCAGACCGAGCGCGCTGAACGAGACGACCCAGAGGTTGACCAGTGGGGCCATCAGCCAGGGATCGAGCAGCCAGCCAGGGAGCGCCGACCCGTTCCGCCCGGCCGCATATTCGACGGTCCCTGATGCCAGGCCCTGGATCTCGGCGATGACACCCATGACACAGAGCAGCCAGCCGACGTGGTACTCCGGCCGGCGCGCGGCAACGATCGCTCCGATCGCTGAGTACGCAAGGAAGGCGGTCAACACAACGCTGTAGCCGGCCGCAGATCCGCCTTGGCCATCGATCGGGATCGCGCTCACCGATCCAAGCCAGACCGTCGCAAGGTATGCCAGGAGCGATACGGCAAAGAGGAGTCCGGGCAGCACGACCGGGCTGACCCGACGCGTCGCGCCCCGGTCCCTGCGCAGCTCGGTCACTGCCGGCCACCGCGCAGCCACACGCTCGCATGCACCGGACGGACGGTCTGGTGGACCGCCTCGAGCAGGTCGCCGCGGACGGCTTCGAGGTCGACCTCGTCCCGCAGCCGGGCGCCGAAGGCGTCCAGGGTGTGCGCGGCGTCGTAGCGCGAGCGGTAGAAGCGGCGGTCCACGACCTGCTGGATCCGCCGGCGGAGCGGGGCGAACAGCGCGACGACGGCGAGGGTGGAGAGGGCCACCGGGACCTCGGATCCGCCGATGAGCGGCCGAAGGACGGTCTGGAGGAGCACGACCCCGGCAAAGTA
>DATCNH010000099.1:0-3869 GCA_036565345.1 Candidatus Limnocylindria bacterium
CATGCAAAGGGGCCGTCCGGTGTGCGATAGGTGGCCGACGACCACGTCGCCATGGATCCGGGAGGATGGGCCTGAGGGTCGTCGCCGGGCGTTTTCGCGTCCCTATCGGGGCCCTATTTCCAATGGTCATATGATTGGTCCAACGCGATCCCGGAAGGAGTCAGTGGATGTTCCGTACTGCGGCGTTGGGGTTAGTCGCGACACTGCTCATCAGCGCGTGCGGCGGCTCACCTGTCGCGAGTCCCGCATCGTCCGCCTCGTCAGGCGTGGCGGCGTCCGCGAAGCCGGCCGCGACCGCGTCGGCGGCGCCGGTCAAGCTCACCGTGTCATACAGCAACATCATCGGGAGCAACCTGCCCCTCTGGGTCGCCAAAGAAGCCGGGATCTTCGCCAAGAATGGCCTCGACGTGGACCCCGTGCTGATCACGAGCACCAAGGGGATCGCCGCGTTGCTCAGTGGCGACGTGAAGATCGCGCACATCGGGGGTTCCGAGGTGCTGTCGGCGGCGGTGGGGGGCGCCGACCTGCTCGCGGTCGGCGGGACCGTCCCGGTCTGGCCATATGTACTGATCGTCGCTCCCGAGATCAAGACCGCCGCCGACCTCAAGGGAAAGAAGCTGGCCATCGCCGGTGTCGGGGGCTCATACGACATTGCCGCGCACGTGATCCTGCCGAAGCTGGGACTGACGCCGGATAAGGACGTCTTCATCTACGCCGCCGGCTCCGTGGCCAATTCCACGGCCGCGCTCGCCAGTGGGCAGGTCCAGGCGACCCTATCGCAGCCGCCGAATCAGTTGGCCCTCGAGGCAAAGGGTTTCCATGTCCTGGCGAACATGGCGGACCTCCATCTACCCACCGCTAACACGACCATCACCATGACCCGCGCGTTTGTGAACGCGAATAAAGGCGTGGTGCAGCGTTACGTCGATTCGATCGTGGAGGCGATCGCCAAGGAGAAGAAGGACCGCGCCTTCGCGATCACTGTCCTCGAGAAGTACCTCAAGACCACCGATGAGAAGGAGCTCAAGGCGACGTACGACCACTACGTCGGAACCGTCATTCCCAGCGACCCGTACGTTCGCGCCAATCAGTTCGCCGACGCGATCGAAACTCTCAGCAAGAAGAACCCGAAGGTCGCGACCTTCGATGTCCAGTCCATCCTGGATGAATCCTTCGTGAAGAGCGCGATCGACCGCGGTCTCGACAAACAGTGACCACAGCCGACGCAATAAGGTCATGGCGCGAGTCGCAGGCATCCAGATAGAGCGGATGGTCGGGATCCAGGCCGGACGCGGCAAAGAAGCCGTGACCAGCCCCCGGGTACACGTGATGCTCAAACTTGCTCCCCTGTCGTTCCATCGCCTGAGTGAACGCGGCGACATGGTCCATGGCCGGAACCGTGATCCTGATCGCCCAGAATCCGATCATCGGTCCCTTCATCCGTGGGCGTGAGCCCCGTCGCGGCGGAGGGCGGGTGAGGTCGTAGTTCGCGCTCGCGGACGCTGAGTCACTCGACCGCCATCGGCGACCTCGGGGTGGTCCGGCCCGAGGCTCCGCTCCTGCATCTGAGGCGCCGGCCCGGCGCGACGGTATCCTCGGACCGTGCCCGACCACGGTTCGCCCCGGCGTCCAGAGCGTCCAAAACGTTCCGGGCGGGCGCTCGCGCCGAAACGTCCCGACGGCCGGACGCTGCGGGCCCGCCCCCGGTCGACGGGCGGGACCCGGACGGCGGATGGGGCCGCGCCGCGCCGCCAGGAGATCCTCGACGCCGGCGCCCTGCTCATGCAGCAGCGCGGGTTCGTGGGGACGACCGTCGAGGACGTCGCCGGCCACCTCGAGCTCACGAAGGCCGCCTTCTACTACTACGTCGCGACTAAGGAGGAGCTCCTCTATCAGATCGCGCAGCAGACCCTCCAACGGACCGACGCGACGGTCTCGGCCATCGGCCGCTCGGCCGTCCCGCCCGGCGTGAAGCTGGGGCGGATCGTCGACTCGTTCGTCCGGCTCGTCGCCGAACGGCCCGAGTTCTTCACCGTGTACTTCCAGGAGAAGGGCCACCTCGGCGTCGCGCATCAGGCGAGCGTCACGAAGATCGAGCGGAAGATCGTCCGCACGGTCGAGCGGGTATATCGCGAGGGCATCGCGGCCGGCGCCTTTCGACGAACGGACCCTTCGGTCGCCGCGTTCGGGATCCTCGGACTCTGCTTTTGGGTCTACAAGTGGTACCGCCCCGGTGGCCGCCGTTCGCTCGACGAGATCTCGGCGATCCTCCAAGCGCTGTGCGCCGACGGGTACCGGCGCTCTGAGACCGGTTGACCGCAGGACCGCTCCGCCGTATCGTTTTGACTATCTAGTCAGTCCAGCGACGTTTGCCGCCCGGAGGGTCTCATGGCCGATCAGCAGAGCCAGCTGCCACCCGAATACCACCAGGCGGTCCTCCACTGGCAGCGGCACAACTTCCCGGAGTACGAGCGCCTCGAGGGAGAGTGGGACCGCTACTTTCCCAAGGACGACGCGTTCTGCCTCTGCGCGCGCCTGGCCCAGAACACCGCGACCGAGATCGAGATCGGCGACCGGAAGGGCCAGCCGAAGGCGACCGCACCGCGGGACCTCGACCCCGACGCGGCGCACCAGCTGCTCGGCATCATCCGGGCCCAGGCCTCCACCGAGTTCGGCTCGATCCAGCAGCATCACCAGACCCTCGCCCGGGCGAACGATCCCCAGGATCAGGCCTGGGTCCTCCGGGTCATGGCCGAGGAGCTCCGCCACGGCTACCAGATGATCCATCTCCTCACCAGCGCGGACTGGTCCCCGGTGACCGACCAGAAGCCGCAGGACATGGTCGAGGAGATCCTCTCGATGCAGACCGGCTCGCACGTCCTCGCGGCGTTCAACCTGGAGTACGACAGCTTCGTCGACAACGTCGTCTTCGCCGCGCTCATCGACCGGGTGGGGAAGTACCAGCTCACGATGCAGAAGGTGAACGCCTACAAGCCGATGGCCGACTCGATGCCGCCGATGCTCCGCGAGGAGGCCTTCCATCTCGCGACCGGGGTCATCCCGATGCGGCGCTGGTGCGAGGAGGCGGCGAAGCCCGACGCGCTCATCACCATGGCGACGCTCCAGAAGGCCGTGAACAAGTGGTACGGCCGAGGACTGGAGATGTTCGGCGACGAGCGTGGCGGCGAGACGAACGTGAAGCTCGGCCTGAAGGACAAGACGAACCGCGTGGCCCAGGACGAGTACGTGCGGGAGGTCGAGCACATGCTCGACGACCTCAACCAGCGGCACGTCCGCGCGCGTTTCCCCACGCTCTCACGCGATGAGGCTGACGCGCTGTACGCGCGGGTGAAGACGACCGGCGAGGCAGGCGGTGGGCTGCGCCCCGACGAGCTGCTGCGCCTTCCCGATCGGGCGTTCTTCCGGCGCCGGGGGGAGTTCGCGTTCCAGCTGGTCGGCGTGGAAGGGCAGAAGCTCGACGACGCCGAGGCCTACATCGCCCACGTCCGCGACCACCTGCCCGAGGCCTACCTCGCGTCGCTCGACGTGCGGCACTGGGCCGATCTCCAGCGCGGGGTGACCGCCGGGACGATGACGCTGAAGGACGCGATGAAGAGCATGCCCCGCCTCGCCCGGGTCGGCGGTGCCTGCCCCTGCGCGAACTCGGTGCGCTGGATCATGGAGATCGACGCCCCTGCCGGCGGAGCCGGCGAGGCCCGCCTGCACCCCTAAGTGTCCCGTCCCGTGCGCCGCGCCTCGTGCACCCGCGGCTGCCACGCGCTTCTGGACATCCCGCCGTCCCCGCGTACGCTGGCGCCATCTACTACACGAGCGTCGGAGGTGAACGGTGATCCGCGTCGGCACGCAGG
>DATCNH010000100.1:0-3604 GCA_036565345.1 Candidatus Limnocylindria bacterium
AGCCAGTTCTCGCGCGGCGGGAGCGGGCAGCTCCAGCAGTCGTTGTAGGCGCAGTAGGGGTTGTAGGCCTGGTTGAAGTCCAGCAGATACGTCCCGTGTCCGTCGGGATGTGCCTCGACATAGCGGCCCGCGCCGTAGGTCTCCTTCCCGCTCGTCGCGTCGCGGAACGGGACGAACACGCCGCCCCCTTCCGACTCATAGCCGATCAACCGCTGCTCGGCCCCACCGGCGGTGAAACCGAACGTGCCGGCCGGGTCCATCTCGGTCGTCTTCCCGTCGCTCAGCTGGATCTCGTGCTTCGCGCCGCCCTGCACTGGGGCAAGCCGGACGAGGAAGCGATAGGCCGGATCGGGGGCGAAGTACCGCAGGCCGGTGAAGGCCGCGCGCTGCTCCGGGGTGAGCGGCGACTCCTGGCCGTGGCCGAAGAGGTGATCCTTCGCCGCGCGGGCCTGCACGAGCGGGTCGACCGGTTCGGGGGCCTGGCTCACACGCGTGCCGCGCGGCTCACGCCGCGTGCCGCGGGAGCAGCTCCGACGCGAGCGCGGCGATTGCGTGGACCGCCGGGCCGTCGGGTGCGCGGTCGAGCACCGCGACGCCGTCGCGATCGGCGTCGTGCACGCCGGGGTCCTCGGGCACCGCGGTCACCGCGTGACCGAGCGCCGCGGTGAGGAGCGCGAAATCCTCGGCGCCGCGCAGCTTGTTCGCGACGAAGCGCACCGGCCCGACCTGGCGCTCCGCGGCGATCGCCGCGGCACGCTGCGCGACCTCGATCGACTTGGGCGTCGCCTCGACGACGATGAGCACCAGATCGACCGAGCCCGGCCTCATCCGATTCAGGTTCGTGATACCGGCCTCAAGGTCGGCGATGAGCACGCGTTCCCCGCGCTCGAGCTGCCCGAGCAACTGCTCGGGTGATATCCCACATCAGGGTCAGCCGGGATTGGCCTTCTCGATCTTCGACACGACGGCGAACCGCACACCGTCCGGCCCCACGTCGCCGAATCGCGTGAGGAGCTGCTCGGCGGTCTCGACGTGCTCCGGCTCAGGCTCGAGGTCCAGCGATTGGCGGATCGCCACCAGCTCGTAGGTCCGTTCGGGACCCAGGCCGAGGGAGATCCCAAGGTTCGGGTTGCTGTCGCAGTCCAGCGCGACGACCTGTGCGCCGCGGCGGGCCAGCGACCGCGCGAGGGTCGCCGCGACGGTGGTCTTCCCCGAGCCGCCCTTGCCGACGACCGCGATCTTCATCGGGCTTCCAGCGCGGGAAGGAGCCCGCGGATCGCGCGCACCGCGGTGCTCGCGGGTGCCCCGTCGATCGGGGCCCGGGCGTCCTGCTCGGCGTCGCGCACCGCCTCATCGTACGGGACGGTCCCCAGCAGCTCGAGGCCGAGGGAGGCGGCGATCCGCTCCGGATCGTCCCGATCGTCGCGGGGGCGGAGCTTGCTCACGATGACCCCCACGCGCCCCTCGGGCCGACCGTCGGCAAGGACCGTCGCGATCCGGCGGGCGGACAGCACCGACTTCGCGGTCGGCTCGACGACGATCGCGACCAGGTCGGCGAATCCGGCCCAGCCGAACGCCGCCTGCCGCGTCCCGGCCGGAAGATCGCCGATGACCGACCAGGCCGGATCGTCGAACGTGCGGGCGACGTGCCGGACCGCCGTGGACTGCTCGGCCTTCCACTCGCCCGGCCGGGTGGCGATGCTGAGGAGCCGGACGCCATCGGGTCCGCGGAATGCGTACCGCTCGATGAGTTCGGCGGCAGCGGTGTCCTCTTTCATCACCCAGCCCTGCCCCTCGCGCTGCTCGGCCAGGTCGTCGGGGAACGCGCCCGATCCGGCCGGTACGCCGAGCGAGTGCGCGAAGCCGGGGAGCGGATCGAGATCGAGCGCCAGCACCGACTCGCCCCGTCGCCCGAGGAGGCGCGCGACGGTCGCCGCGATGAGCGACTTCCCCACGCCGCCCTTGCCCACGAACGCGACCCTCACCCGCGCCGCCCGGTCACGCGAGGCGCGGCATCACTTCGCCAGGGTCTTCTTGCCGGTGGCGAGGAGCGCCTTGTTCAGCGCGGTCGGCACGCCGCCGCCCATCCCGCCGACGGTGTAGAACCAGTTCTCCAGGCCGCCCTTTTTATAGATGTAGTAGCGGTCCGGGTAGTACAGCCCGATCATCGGGACGTCGTCGGCGATGATCTCCTGCATCTGGTCGGTGAGCTTGCGCCGGGCGGCCGGATCGACCGTCGACAGCTGCTGGTCGGCGAGCGCGTCGAACGCGGGATTCGCGTAGCCCTGGACCCGGGTGAAGCTCTTGACCTTGCTCTTGCTGCTGAAGGCGCCGCGCATGTTGTCCGGGTCGGCTCCCAGACCGCCGAATCCGGTGAGGATGAGCTCGTAGCGGCCTGCGGTCGCCGCGGCGTCGCGCGTCGGCCGGTCGACGGCCTTCGCGGTCACGCCGATCCCGACGGCCTTGAGGAAGGAAACGATGAGCTCGGCGTTGCGCGGCGAGTCGTTGTTCGCGTAGAGCAGCTCGAGCTGGAGCGGCTTGCCGTCCTTGTCGACGCGACTGCCGCCTTTGTCCAGGTAGCCCGCCGCATCAAGGGCGGCCTTCGCCTTGGCCACGTCGAACGGGTACTGCTCGACCTTGGGGTTGTGCCAGGGGTTCGAGATCGGCAGGTAGCCCGGGTTCCCCACGCGACCGCGGCCCTGCGCGATCCGCTCGAGGAGCGCACCGCGGTCGATCGCGGTCACCGCGGCCTTGCGGAACGCCTTGTCCGCCAGGGCACCGCGCTTCCCGAGATTGAAGTAGAGGCCCATCGTCCACTCGCCGGGCGCGGTGAGCATCCCGTACGTGGTCTTGTCGGCGAATGGCGCCAGGACCTCGTCGGTCGCGGCGTCCTGGACGCCCGGTCCGCCGGCGTCGATGTCGCCCTTCGCCAGGGCGACGAGCTCGTTCGCGGTGGGGACCATCTCGATCCGCTTCACATATGGCGGGCCGAGGAAGAAGTCGGGGTTCGCCTCGTAGAGATAGGACCCGGTCGTCTTGTCGTAGCTCGTGAGCTTGTACGGGCCGGTGCCGATGACCGCCTCGGGCCCGGTGAGCTTCTTCGGGTCGGTCACCGCGGACCAGATGTGCTTGGGGATGATCACCAGCCCACCGGCAACGCTCTCGAGGAACGGCGCGTACGGCGTGGTGAGGGTGATCTCGACGTGCTTCGGATCGGTGACCGTCACCGCTTTGATCAGGTCGACCTTGCCGGCGTACCAGGAGCTCACGTTCTTCTTGAAGTACTCGATGGTGAAGGCGACATCGTCCGCGGTGAACGGCGTGCCGTCGTGCCACTTCACGTTGTCGCGCAGGGTGAACGACCACTTCAGGCCATCGGCGCTGCTCGACCACTCCGTCGCGAGCCACGGGACGATCTTCTCCGAATCCTTCCAGACGAGCGTGTCGAAGGATAGGCTCATGTCGACCCAGCCCGGACCCCGGACGAAGGTGTACGGCGACGGGTAGCCCCAGTCGCCACCGGCGATGCGTAAGACGTCGACGCCCTTGGCCGCCGCGGCCCCCGGTGAGCCGGGTGAGGCACCGGGTGCGGTCGCCGCCGGCG
>DATCNH010000101.1:0-9711 GCA_036565345.1 Candidatus Limnocylindria bacterium
CGTTCCCCCTCGATAATCCGAACGGCAGCCAGATAACTGGCAACAACTCTTACGCTCTCGCTGCCTAGTCAGTGAGCGTTCTCCCGGTCTCCCCTCCGCGGGCCGGGAAGAGCGTCATTCGCGGAGGTGCGGGTGGCCGACCGGCCGGTGAGCCACCCAAAGATTGCCGGCCTGGCGCGATCCGCGAGCTCGCCGGTAGGCGCTCGGATCCGCAAGACTCGAAACTGCCGGACACGCTCGTAGACGCAGTGCGGTCAATGGCCTTGGACGGGGAGTTCGACCCTCCCCCATCTCCACTGGAGACGGACGGACGGACACACACCGGTCCGTCCGTCAGGGATGCCGACCCTCGTACGTGCCGAGCCTCGACTGAACGGCCCGATGCCGCGCGGTTCCCGCTAGCCCATCGCGGTCAACGGGGGACTGCGGTGCTCGCCGGTCCCCGGCTGAGCGTCGAGCGGATCGTCTCGTCCTCCTCGGCGCTGATCTCGCCGCGGGAAAGGCGCCGGGCGGCGATCGCCAGGGGATCCTCCCGCTCACGCGTCGGTCCCACTGACATCCCGCGGACGATCGCGACGATCCCGAGGACGACGAGGATCAAGAGGGCGAGGGAGAGGACCATCGGGATCCACATCCATCCGCCCATCCAGCCGTTCATCGGGTGATCCCAGTTCATCATCTCGTGGCCTCCCTAGACAAGTACGGCCTGTGGTGGCAGATCGTCCCGATGGTCCTGTTGGAGCTGCTCGGGGATCAGGATCGGGAGAAGGCCGGCCGGGTCATGGAGGCGATGCCCGCGATGGGCAAGATCGACATCAAGGCCCTCCAGCAGGCAAGCGACCGGTGAGCCGGGCCCGGATCGCGCCCGGTGCGAGGATCCAAGTTCTAGCAGCGACGTAGTACTTAATGCCGAAGCCTCAGTCGTCGCGAGCCCGCCACCGGTGGATCGTGTCGCAAGATGACGCGGATCAGGCGCTCCACCGGGCTCGCGCTCGCGCTCGGCATCCTGGCACTCGCCGCTTACGCGCGCTTCGCACCGCTCGCGCCCCTGGCGGCGAGGGGGGCGCTCCCGGGGCTGGTGATCCTCGACGCGCAGGGCACGGTCCTGGCGACCGACCGCAGCGACGGCCTGCGGCTCCCGGTCAGCCTCGAGCGGATCGCGCCGGTCCTGCTCCAGGCGACGATCTCGGCCGAGGACCGCCGGTTCCAGCAGCACATCGGGATCGACCCGATCGCGGTCGGCCGCGCGCTCCTGCAGCCCGGGTCGCGGCCGTCCGGCGCGTCGACGATCACCCAGCAGCTCGCCCGCCGGCTGTACCTCGCCGACGACACCGGGCCGGTGCTCGTCCGCAAGGCCCGCGAGGCGCTTATCGCCCTCCAGCTGGAGGCGCGCAGCTCCAAGCGCGAGATCCTCGAGGGCTACCTGAACGCGGTCTATTACGGCCGCGGCGCGTACGGGATCGAGGCCGCGGCGCGGGCGTACTTCGGGATCGGAGCCAGCGATCTCGACCTCGCCCACGCCACGTACCTCGCCGGCCTGCCGCAACGGCCGTCGACGTTCGGCTCCGGCGCGGACGATGCCGCCGCCCGCGCGCGGCAGGCGTACGTGCTCGACCGGATGGTCGCCGACGGCTGGGTGGATCGCGCCTCCGCCGATGCCGCCGCGGCCGTCCCGATCGCCCCTACCCAGGGGATCCGCCCGCCTGCGGCGCCGGCGTTTGTGCGTGCGGCGATCGTCGAGCTAGCGCGGGTCCGGCCGGACCTCGCCGGCCGGCCGGGCCTGATCATCGAGACGACCCTCGACGGCGGTCTCCAGGCCGAGGTCGTCCGCCTCGCCCGGGCCCGCGTCGCGGCGCTCGCCGACCGCAACGTCACCGACGCGGCGCTCGTGGCGATCGAGCCCCCCAGTGGGCGGGTCGTGGCCCTCGTCGGGGACGCGACCGACGGCGACCCGGCGCACGGCGGGGACCTCGATCTCGCAACGACGCCACGGCAGCCCGGCTCCGCTCTCAAGCCGTTCCTCTACGCCGCGGCATTCGAGCGCGGCTTCACGCCCGCAACGCCACTCCTCGACGTGGCGACGACCTTCAGTACGAACGAGGGCCCCTACGCGCCGCTGAACTTCGACCGCTCGTTCCACGGCGTCGTGCCGCTGCGTACCGCGCTCGCCTCATCGTTGAACGTTCCCGCGGTTCGGACGCTCGACGCGATCGGGATCGACGCAATGCTCGAGATCTCGCAGCGCTTCGGCCTGGCCACGCTCTCCCAGGCCGAGCGGTACGGGCTGTCGCTCAGCCTGGGCGGGGGCGAGGTCCGGTTGCTCGATCTCACCGCCGCGTACGCCGCGCTCGCGACGGGTGGCGAGCGACATGCCCCGTATGTCGTCGAACGGGTGCGTGACGGATCGGGGGCGGTGTTGTACGCCCATGCGAGCGGCCCGGCCGCACACGTCGTCACCGTCGCCCAGGCCTACCTCATCGCCGACATCCTCAGCGATCCAGACGCCCGGATCCCCGGATTCGGCGGCGTCACGCCGTTCGATCTTCCGTTCCGTGCCGCGGCCAAGAGTGGGACGAGCACCGGCTTTCGGGATAACTGGGCCTTCGGGTTCACGCCGGAGATCGCGATCGGGGTCTGGGCCGGGAACGCCGACGGCTCGCCGATGATCGATGTCTCCGGGGTCGAGGGCGCCGGGCCGATCTGGCACGACGCGATGCAGGCGGCGGCGCTCGGACGGCGGATGACCTGGTACGACCGCCCGCCCGGCGTCGTCGAGGCGATGGTCTGCGCACCGACCGGCCTCCTCCCCGGTCCGGCCTGCCCCTCCGTGGTACGGGAGCTCTTCGTCGCGGGGACCGAGCCGACGGCGCACGAGCGGTACTACGCGTACGACGCCGCAGGGGCGCTCACGATCGATCCACCGACGGAGGCGCGCGCCTGGGCGAGCGACGCCGGCCTCACGCTTGCCACCACGGAGCGCTCGACGGTCGCCGATCCCCTCCGCGTCGTCGCTCCCGCGAGCGGGACGGTGTTCTGGCTCGCTCCCGAGCTCGGGCGGCAGGAGCTGCTGCTCCGGGCGGCCGCCGCGCCGGGGATCGACCGGGTGACCTTCGAGCTCGACGGTCGAACGATCGGCAGCGTCGCGGCGAACGACCCGACTCTCGCCGCATCGCTCGACCCGGGCCGCCATGTGCTACGCCTGCTCGGCCGGCTGCCCGATGGCACGGTCGCGCTCGCGACCGCGAGCTACGAGGTTCGG
The DNA here is from genome assembly GCA_036565345.1 of Candidatus Limnocylindria bacterium. Lineage (GTDB taxonomy): Bacteria > Chloroflexota > Limnocylindria > P2-11E > P2-11E > UBA4735. The sequence goes on from DATCNH010000101.1 coordinate 3,260, forward strand.
CGGTGACCGCGCTGCGCCGCCTCGCGGCCTACCGGGCCGCCACGGTCACCCTCGCCGTCCTCGTCGCCGTGACCGGCCTGGCCCAGGTCGTCGGCCGGCCGTCACCGCCGGCGCTACGCGAGCCGGCCGGATTCGCGGTCAGCCCGACCGGTGCGGAGGTCGCCCGCACCGCGCCGGTGCGCGTGACCTTCGCCGCGCCCCCCGCCGTCCGCACGCCGGAGCAGCTCTTCGTGGTCGATCCTCCGGCGCCGGGAACGTACGCCTGGCTGTCCGCGCGGACCGTCCTGTTCCAGCCGGACTTTCCCGGTTTCACCCGCGGGACGACGTACCGCGTGCACGTCGCGCCGCAGCCGGACGCTGGAATGGCCGATCCGGTCACGACCACCTTCACCGTGACCGGCCAGCTCACGGTCCAGCAGCTCATCCCGGCCGACGGCGATGTCGAGGTCCCGCTGGAGGCGCCGGTCATCGTCCAGTTCAGCCGCTCGGTCGCGCCGCTCACAACCCTCGCCGCGCAGCGGTCCGATCCGATCGTGCGCTTCGACCCACCGTTGGAGGGCCGCGGCGAGTGGCTGAACACCGCGATCTACCGCTTCACCCCGGCGCGCCTGCTGCCCTCCACGACCTACCGGGTCACGATCGGCAAAGGCCTCACCAGCGCCGCCGACGGGGTGCTCGCGGCCGATGTCGTCGCGACCTTCCGGACGATCGAGCCATCGGTCGCGGCGATGAGCCCGGAGGCCAATAGCCAGTTCGCCTCGCCCCGCCAGCCGGTGGTCGTGCGCTTCAACCAGCCGATGGAGCGCTCCGCCGCCGGCGGGATCGGCCTGCGCGGGCCCGGAGATGTCGCCGTTCCCGGCTCCGTCGCCTGGAGCGAGAACGACTCCGTCGCGACTTTCACCCCGGACGGGCGCTTGGCGCCGGAAACGGCGTACACCGCGGTCGTCGCGAAGGCCCTGCGCGGTGCCCGCGGCGGTGAGACCGCGGCCGCGCGGACCGCGGGATTCACCGTGGCGGCGCTGCCCAGGGTGGCGGGCTCCTCGCCGCGCGACGGCGACACGAACGCCGGCCGGTACGGCGTGTCGATCCAGTTCGCGACCCCGATGGACCCCGCCTCGCTCGAGGGGAAGCTGCGGATCAGTGGCTTCACCGCCGACGAGCTCGACGGCCGCGTGTTCACGAACGAGCGGGCGATCTCGGCGAACGTCCCGCTCAAGCCATCGACGGCGTACGCCGTCGAGCTTGCCGCGGGGGCGACCGATCGCTACGGGCAGCCGATGGGCGGATACCGCTTCGCCTTCAGCACCGGCGCGCTGCCGGCCACGGTCTCTCTGGCACTTCCCGGGTACAGCGCCACCGCCACCTACGGCGCGTCGACCGAGCCGATCCTCTTCTTCCAGCTGACGAACCTCTCCTCGGCGGATTTCACCCTGTACCCGCTGACCCCCGACGAAGGCCGACGGGTCCTGCACGATCCGGGGCAGGCGCTGGCCGACAAATTCACGCCGTCGCTGCCGGCGCTGCGCAGCTGGACCGAGGCGGTCGACGGCGCGAACGACACCGTGGTCCTGGGCTCGACCTCGCTCAGCGGCGGCGGCCCGCTCCCGGCGGGCTACTACTTCGTCCGGACCGGCGGCGCGATGCGCTCGCAGCTCGCCTTCGCGGTGATCGACACGGAACTGGTCACCAAGCTCAGTCAGGACCAGCTGCTGGTCTGGGCGGTGGATCACGACCGCGGCACGCCGGTCGAGGGCGCGCGCGTCCGCGTCTCCGGTCCGGGGATCGCGCCGGAGGACGCTCTCACCGACGCGAGCGGCCTCGTCTCGTTCGGTGTGCCGATCCAGACGCCGGGGAAGAACGTCGACCGCTCGTACCTGGTCTGGATCGACGCCGGAGGACGCACCGCGGTGATGAGCACTCGCTGGCAGCAGGGCATCAGTCCCTACCAGTTCGGGCTGCCCGCGGACTACTTCGCCCGGGAATGGGTCGGCCATCTCTACAGCGACCGCCCGATCTACCGGCCGGGCGAGACGGTCGAGCTGAAGGCCGTCGTGCGTGCCGACGACGATGCCCAGTACCGCCTGCCGCCGCGTGACGTGCCGCTCCAGCTCGTCGTGACCAATCCGCGCGGGCAGCAGGTCAGCCGAGAGGACGTCGCGCTCAACGAGTTCGGGACCTATGGCGGCCGATTCGCCTTGCCGCGGGACGCGCCGCTCGGCAGCTACAGCGTCGGCCTACAGCTGAAGGGTGCGGCTCCGCCACAGTCCGGCTATTTCATCGCCTCCGCCAGTGTCGTCGTCGCCGAGTTCCGGGCGCCGGAGTTCCAGGTCACCCTGACCACGCCCCGCGCGTCGTATGCCGACGGCGACGCGATCGCGGTCGACGCGACGGCCAGCTTCTTCTTCGGCGGGGCCCTCGCCGGAACGCCGGTCCATTGGTCGGCGCTGGCCGAGCCCACGACCTTGCGGGTCCCCGGCTACGAGCGGTACGCGTTCAGCGACGGCGATCCGGCACGCCGCTCGGTGGTGGCGGAGCCGCTCCGCGCGACGGGCACGGCGTCCACCGGCACTGACGGGACCGCCTCGTTCTCCGTCCCGGCAGCGATCCGGTCCGGCGAGGGAGCGCAGCGCTACACCCTCTCGGCGACGGTGACCGACCAGAACGGCCAGGCCGTCGCTGGGAGCACCGCGGTGACGGTCCATCCGGCGTCGGTCTACGTCGGCGTGCATCCGGCGCAGTACGTCGCCACCGCGGGCCGTGACGCCGCGGTCGAGCTCGTCACCGTGGATACCGACGGACGGGTCGCTCCCGGCCGCGCGGTCACGGTGAAGGTGTACGCGCGCGATTGGATCACCACGAAGGAGCAGATCCCCGGCGGCGGCCGGCGGTACCGGAGCGAGCCTCGGGATACCCTCCTCACGACCATCGACGCCACGACCGGCCCCGACGGGAAGGCCGTCGTGGCCGTCCGACCGACCAAGCCCGGGACGCTCCGGATCGTCGGCGAGATCGCCGATCCCCAGGGCCGGACCGAGCGCTCGGCCGCGTATCTCTGGGTCGCCGGCGCCGGGTTCGCGAGCTGGCAGGTGACGAACGACGACACGATCAAGCTCGTCGCCGACCGCGGGCAGTACGCGCCCGGCGACAGCGCGGAGATCCTCGTTCCCGCGCCGTTCGTCGGTGCGACCGCGCTCATCACGGTCGAGCGCGGCAAGCTCGTGACTCGCGAGGTGCGCACCCTCGCGACCAACAGCGAGCGGTTGCGGATCCCGATCACCGATCGATCGATCCCCGACGTCTTCGTCTCGGTGGTCCTCTACCGTGCGCCGACGGCCGGCGATCCGATCCCCCGGTTCAAGGTCGGGTACGTGCAGCTCTCGGTGTCGACCGCGGCCCGGGTGCTCACCGTTCAGGTGCGACCGGACCGACCGCAGGCGAAGCCGGGCGACACGGTGCACTACGACATCGCGATCACCGGGGCAGATGGGCGGCCGGTCCGGTCGGAGGTATCGATCGCGCTCGTCGACCGCGCCGTCCTGTCGCTCCAGGAGGAGCGCGGCCCGGATGGCCTGCGGGCGTTCTGGTTCGAGCGCGGCCTCGGGGTGACCACCGCATCATCGATGGCGGTCTCCATCGATCGCTGGAACGACGTGGTGGTGGAGGCGGCGCGTGCCGGGAAGGGCGGGAGCGGCGCTGGCGGCGGGCGGCCCGAAGATCGCGCCGAGCGGCAGACCTTCCGCAACACGGCGTACTGGAGCGCCCAGGTCGTCACGAGCGAGACCGGCACCGCCGGGGTCGACGTGACGCTGCCGGACAATCTCACCACCTGGCGGATGCAGGTGCGCGCGGTGAGCGGTGACACGATGGTTGGCGAGGGGACGAACGAGCTCGTGGCGACCAAACCGCTCCTGGTGCGACCGGCGTTCCCCCGGTTCCTCCGCACCGGTGACCGCGTCGACCTGCGGGTCCTGGTGCGGAACGGCACCGCGGCCGCGTCCGACGTGCGCGTCACGCTCGCGGCCTCCGGCGTCGTGGTGCGCGGCGACCTCTCGCGGTCGATCAGCGTCGCGCCGGGAGCATCTATGGTCGTGAGCTGGCCGGCGGACGTGACGACGGACGGCACCGCCTCGCTCGCAGTCACCGCGACCGGGACCGGCGGTCTGGCCGACAGCGTCAGCCAGCAGCTCCCGGTGCTCCTCGACGTTACGCCGGAAACGATGTCGACCGGCGGTATCGTGACGACCGAGGGCGCGCTCGAGTCGGTCTATCTGCCGCCCTTCGCCAACACCTCGCGGGGGTCGCTCCAGGTCCAGGTGCGCTCGGCCCTCGCGGGCTCGATGGCCGACGAGCTGCCCGAGCTCGCTTCACGTCCGCTCGAGGGGGCGGAGCGGGTGGCCAGCCGGCTCATCGCGTCGATCGGGGTCCGTCGGGCGGAGCGGAGCGCGGGCCTCGGGCCGAGCACGAGCGATGGCCGGATCGCGAGCGACCTCGCCGGCCTTGTCGGCCGGCAGCGCCCGGATGGTGGCTGGGCCTGGTGCGACGACCCGCAGTGTCAGAGCGACCCGAACGTCACCGGATGGGCGCTGCTCGCCCTGGGCGAGGCGCGCCGCGACTCGCTCGCCGTCGACGGCGGTGTGGTGACCCGGGCGGCCGCGTACGTCAGCGGGGCGCTCGACCGGGTCACCGATGTCACTGCGCCGGCCGATCCCTCGCCGAAGGCGCTGCTCCTCGCGGCGCTGGCCGCGGCCGGCGATCGGGCGACCGTCACGATCCGCGCCCGGGCGCTCTTCGAGCAACAGCGGGCGCGTCTGTCGAGCTGGGGCCGGGCGGCGCTCATCCTCGCGCTCACCGACGCCGGGGTGGAAACGGCCGATCCGCAGATCCGCGCTCTCCTCGACGACCTCGCCGCGGCGACGATCGCGAGCGCGAACGGAAACCATTGGGAGGACCCGCCGCTGCGCGGGACGTTCCTCACGAACACCGCCGCGACCGCGCTCGGGGTGCAGGCCCTGGCGCGGGTCGCCCCGGCGCATGTGCTGCTCGCCCAGACGGTGCGCTGGCTCGTCATTGCCCGCGGGGCGGAGGGCTGGCGCACCTCGACCGAGCGCGCGCTCGGGGTCCTTGCGCTCACGAGCTACGCGGTCGTGACCGGTGAGCTTGCCGGGGATTACGGCTATGCGGTCTCGCTCGACGGCAACAGGCTACTCACCGGGACGGTGCGCAAGGGTGCCGCGCCGGCCACCGGGTCACGCCAGGTCCCACTGGATACGCTCACGCCAGGGCGGCCGAGCCGGCTCGCGCTCACCCGGGACTATGACCGGCCGGGAAGGCTCTACTACACCGTCGACCTGCGCTACACGACACCGGCCGCCACGGTCGAGGCGGTGAATCGCGGCTTCGCCGTCTCCCACGAATACACGACCGTCGAGGATCCGTCGCGGCCGATCACGAGCGCGAAGAGCGGAGAGACCGTCCGGGTGAAGCTCACCGTGCTCGTTCCTGCGGACCGCTCATACGTCACGGTCGAGGATCTTCTGCCCGCGGGCCTCGAGCCGGTCGATGCCCGCCTGCGCACGGTCGATCCCGCGCTGAAGGCGAAGCTGGAGGCCGACCGGGCGAGCGCCGCGCAGCGCCAGGCCGGTGGATACGCGGCCCCCTGGTATCGCTGGTACTACAGCCCCTGGCAGCAGGTGGACCTACGCGACGACCGCGCGGTGCTGAGCGCCGACCGTGTCTCGAAGGGGGTGTACGAGTACGTCTACTACGCGCGCGCGACCACCCCCGGCGATTTCTTCGTCGCGCCGGCCCACGCCGAGGAGGCGTATTTCCCGGAGGTGTTCGGCCGGAGCGATAGCGGCCGCTTCAGCGTGACGCCGTAGGTCGCTACGAGACCCCGCCGAGCGTCGGCCGAAGCTCTTCGTACTCGGCCTTCGTGATCTCTCCTCTGGCCAGGCGTCCAGCGGCGACGGCCAGCGGCGTTTCGACGTGGGCGTGCGCTCCCGGTGCCGGGTCCGTCCTCATCCCGCGGATCAATGCGACCATCCCGAGGGTCAGCAGGGCCAGGAGCAGGAAGAGCAGGATCCACATCCACCCGCCCATCCAGCCGTTCATCGTGTAGTCCCAGTTCATCATCTCGCGACCTCCATGGGTATTTGCGCCGCTGCGATGCTTTCGATCACGCGCCGCAGCTTGGTCCCGGCTTCCACCGCGACCGCGTGGGTCTCCGGATCCGCGGCGAGGCTACCGAGCAGGTCCTTCGGGTCGACGGCGGTGACGACCGATCCGTCACCCTCTTCGTAGACCGTGACGTTGCACGGCAGCAGCAGTCCAACATCCAAGCTTGCCGCGAGCGCGCGATGCGCCAGCGTTGGATTGCAGGCGCCGAGAATGACATAGCGGCGGAAATCCGCGTTCAGCTTCTCCTTGAGCGTTGCCTTGATGTCGATCTGAGT
>DATCNH010000102.1:0-15253 GCA_036565345.1 Candidatus Limnocylindria bacterium
GTGATGCACAACGACTTCATCATCGTCGGCCCGCCGGCCGACGCGGCGGGGATCAAGGGGAAGACCGCGACCGAGGCGCTCAAGGCGATCGCTGCGGCGACCTCGCCGTTCGTGTCGCGGGGGGACAATTCGGGGACCGACATCCTCGAGAAGGACCTCTGGAAGCAGGCCGGGATCGCGCCGGCGGCGCCCTGGTACATCCAGGCCGCGACCGGGATGGGCCAGACGCTGCAGATCGCATCGGAGAAGCACGCCTACACGATGACCGACCGGGCGACCTACCTCGCGCGTAAGGCGCAGCTCGATCTGGCGATCCTCGTCGAGGGCGACCCGCCGCTGCTGAACTACTACCACGTCATGCCGGTCGATCCGAAGAAGTTCCCGAAGGTGAATGCCGACGGGGGGAACGCCTTCGCCGACTATCTCGTTTCACCCGAGGGGCAGAAGCTCATCGCCAGCTTCGGCGTCGCGAAATATGGCGCTCCGCTCTTCTTCGCGGACGCCGGGAAGACCGACCCGACCGGGCCGTAGGCTCCCCGGGTGGACCTCATCGGCGAGGGCCTGGCCGAGGCGTTCCGCCGGATCGTCTCATTCGACCCGGCGGTGTTCGACGCCGCGGGCGTCTCGCTCCTCGTGAGCGGGGCGGCCACGGCGCTGAGCGTCCTCACCGGTATCCCGATCGGCGCGGTGCTTGGACTCCGCCGCTTTCCCGGGCGCTCGCTCGTCCTGTCGATCGTGAACACCGGGATGGGCCTCCCGCCGGTCGTCGTGGGACTCTTCGTCGCCGTCTTCGTCTGGCGGAGCGGACCATTCGGCAGCCTGGATTGGTATTGCACGCGCCAGGCGATGGTCGTCGCCCAGTATCTCCTTGCCGCTCCGACGGTGATCGGCCTCACCGCCGTGGCGCTGCAGAGCGTCGATCCACTGCTCCAGACGCAGCTGCGGTCGCTCGGAGCGACCCCCGGCCAGGCGGCGTGGCTGCTCATCCGCGAATCGCGGCTGCTCATCTTCGGCGCGATCATCGCCGGCTTCGGCGCGGTCATCAGCGAGATCGGCGCCTCGCTCATGGTCGGCTGCAACGTGCTCGGGGACACCCGGATCCTCACCACGGCGATCACCCTGGAATCGGGCAAGGGTGAGTTCGGGACGGCGTTCGCGATGGCCTTTGTCCTTCTGGGGATCATCTTCACGATCACCGCGCTCACCACCTTCGCGCAGCAGCGCCAGCGGCCGGCATGATGCTGGAAGCTCGCGACCTGGTCGTGTACCGCGGCACCCGGGTCGTCGTTCGGGCGTCGAGCTTCGGCGTCGCCGAAGGAGAGCATCTCGCGGTCCTCGGCCCGAACGGCGCGGGGAAGAGCTCGCTCGTCATGGCCCTCGCGGCATTGCTGCCGGCGGGCGGCGAGCTGCGGTATCGCGGCACGCCGATCACCGACCTGCAGGCATATCGCCGGCGCGTCGCCGTGGTCTTCCAGCGGCCGCTCCTCCTGGATCGCTCGGTCCGGGAGAACGCCGCGCTCGGACTGGCGATCCGCGGCATCGACCGATCCACCCGGAATGCGCGCGCGGAGACCGAGCTCGCGCGCCTCGGGGTCGCGCAGCTCGCCGACCGGCCGGCGAACCGGCTATCCGGCGGAGAGTCGCAGCGGGTCAGCATCGCCCGGGCGCTCGCGGTGGATCCGGAGATCCTGTTCCTCGACGAGCCGTTCAGCGCCCTCGACGCTCCGACCCGGGAGACGCTCATCGCCGACCTCGCGCGCGTCCTGCGCGATCGCAGGGTGACCGCGGTCATGGTCACCCACGACCGGGACGAGGCGCTGTCGCTCGCCGACCGGATCGCCGTGGTCATGCACGGCGAGGTCCGGCAGCTCGACACCGCCGAGGCGGTGTTCGGGATGCCCGCCGATCCGGAGATCGCGGCCTTCGTCGGGGTCGAGAACGTCATCCCGGCGAAGGTCGAGGCGGGTCCCGACGACCTCACCGCCCTGCGGATCGGCGATCAGCTCGTCGAGGTGACCGCGCTCCCTCCGCCCGGGGACGATTTCCCGCTGCTCTGCGTCCGCCCGGACGACGTCGTCATCGCGCGGGTCGCGGCCGCGTCGAGCGCGCGGAACAACCTCGCCGCGCGCATCGTGCGTCTCGAGCCGATCGGGCGGCGGACCCGGGTGGTCCTCGATTGCGGATTCCCGCTCATCGCGCATGTGACCCGTCAGTCCGCGCGGGAGCTGGACCTCGCGGTGGGCGACCGGGTCGTGGCCTCGTTCAAGGCGACCGTGCCGCATCTGCTCCCACGCCACCGGGCACGCGCCCCGCGGCCGTCCTAGGCGGACCGGCGCCGCGCCGCCGTCCCGGCCGGCGATACCTAGACTGGAGCCATGCCGATCAGCGCGACCGCGGCGAAGACGGCCTCCCGGACCATCAGCGTGGACCAGGCCCTGGAGCGGATCCTCGCGCGCCTGGCCCCCCTTCCGGCGGTCGAGACCTCACTCACGGACGCCCTCGAGGCGGTCCTCGCGGTCGATGTCGTCGCCGATCGCGACGTGCCGCCGTTCCGCAACTCGGCGATGGACGGGTACGCCGTCCGCGGCGTCGACGTCGAGCGAGCCCCGATCCGGCTGCGGGTGATCGGCGAGGTCGCCGCCGGAGCGGTCCCCGAGGCGACGGTCGGACCGGGGGATGCGATGCGCATCATGACCGGCGCGCCGATGCCCGATGGCGCGGACACCGTGGTCCGCGTCGAGGACACCGACGATGGCCGGGACGCGGTGACCGTCACCAGGCCGGTGCCGCGCGGGCTCTCGGTCCGCGCCGCGGGCGAGGACCTCCGGGCCGGCGAGACGATCCTGCGGGCCGGCACCGTGCTGCGACCGGCGGAGCTCGGCGTCCTCGCGACCCTCGGCCGGGGACGCGTTCGCGTCGTTCCGCGACCGCTCGCGGTCGTCCTCTCGACCGGCGACGAGCTCGTCGAGCTGGATTCCCAGGTCGGCCCGGGGCAGATCCGTGATGCGAACCGCTACTCCCTCGCGGCGGCGGCCCGCGCCGCAGGAGCGCGCGTCGAAAGCGGCGGGATCGTCCGCGACACCGCTGCCGCGCTGCGCACCGCGCTCGCGGCGGCCGCCGCCCGGGCGAACGTCATCGTCACCAGCGGCGGCGTCTCGGTCGGCGACCACGACCACGTGAAGCCGGTGGTCGATGAGCTCGGGACGATGGATTTCTGGTCCATCGCGATCCGGCCCGGCCGGCCGCTGGCCTTCGGCGAGCTTCGCGGCCCGGAGGGCCCGGTCCCGATCTTCGGCCTTCCCGGAAACCCGGTGTCCTCGCTGCTCACGTTCGAGCTCTTCGTCCGCCCGGCGCTGCGGCGCCTCGCCGGTCATGCGCGTCTGGAACGTCCGCGGTCGGAGGCCCGTCTCCTCGAGCCGATCGACACACCGCCCGGCCTGCGATTCTTCGCCCGCGGGATCCACGATCCGGTGAGCGCGACCGTGCGCACGACCGGCCCACAGGGCTCCGGGATCCTGCGCTCGATGTCGCTGGCGAACTGCCTCATCGATATCCCGGCGGAGGTCGACCACCTCGACGCCGGCACGGCCGTCACGGTGATCCGCACCGATGAACGCGAGGATCATTGATGCCGGCGAAGAAGGCCGCGCCAGGGACCTTGAGCCACATCGACGAGCAGGGCGCCGCGCGCATGGTGGACGTCGGTGACAAGGACGTCACGGTGCGGCGCGCGGTCGCGCGGGGGCTGCTTCGCGTCTCGCCCGAGACCCTGGCCCTGGTGCGTGACGGGAGGACGAAGAAGGGCGACGTGATCGCCGCCGCGCGCATCGCCGGGATCATGGGGGCCAAGCGGACCAGCGAGCTCATCCCGCTCTGTCACCCGCTACCACTTACGCACCTCGCTGTCGATATCGAGCTTTCGGAAGACGGGATCGCGATCCAAGCGATTGCCGCCACGAACGGTCAGACTGGCGTGGAGATGGAAGCGCTCACCGCCGTCGCGATCGCCGGGCTCACCCTGTACGACATGCTGAAGTCGGTCGAGCGCGGTGCGCGGCTCACCGACGTGCGGCTGGTCGAGAAGACCGGCGGCCGAAGCGGGGACGTCATCCTCGAATGACCGTCCCGCTCGCGCTCGAGATCGACCGACCTTGGCCGTACGCGGACGACGGGAAGCGCTTCGTGGATCTGGCGCATGAGGAAGAGGCGCTCATCTGGCTGTGGTGGCGCCCAGACCTCCTCGGGTGGCCACGGACGCTGGAATGGGTCGATTCCCCGCGCTGCGACCCGGCACGCCGGGGCGACCTCTGGGGCCTCGATTCCTCGGGCCGCCTGCTCATCATCGAGGCGGTCCACGGCTCCGCGACGGACCCGTTCGCCCGCCTCACCGAGGTGCATGACGCGCATCCGGCGCCCACGGTCGACGAGATCGAGGGCTGCTGGCGACCGAAGTACCAGGCCGAGATCGCGAAGGCGCCCTCTGGCGGGATCCTCCCGCACTCGGTGCAGCCGCGCCGCGACCCCAGCTCCGCGATCGCCCGCTGGCCGCGCGTGGCGACGGCGATCTCGCAGCGCATCGCCGACCCGGTGTACGCGAAACGGGTCTCCACGTACCTTCAGGCCCGCGCGAAGCTGGCGCCGCGGGAGCTTTCTCCGGCGTTCGGCGCGCTGTTCGTGATGCCGAGCGATCGCGCCGTCGACCTGGCACAGTTCGCCGGACTGGCCCCACTCCTGACGCAGGTCGGTCGGCTGCGCCTGCACGCCTGGCGCGCCTATGCCAAGGCGAGCCCGTCCCTGCGGGTGCAGCTCACCATCAAGGAGCTGGTGATCGCGTGATCCGCGCGGCCCTCATCACCGTGAGCACGAAGGGCGCGGCCGGAGAGCGCGAGGACGAGAGCGGGCCGGCGATGCGAGAGGCGCTCGCAGCCGCGGGCATCGGGGTCATCGAAATGGCACTCGTCCCCGACGGCATCGCGCCGGTCCAGACGGCGATCCGATCGGCGATCGAGCACGGGGCCAACCTGGTGCTCACCTCCGGCGGGACCGGCCTCTCCCCGAACGACCTGACCCCCGACGCCACCCGCGGCATCCTCGACCGCGAGGTCACCGGGATCGCCGAAGCGCTTCGCCGGCGGTCATTGGAACAGACCCCGCATGGCATGTTGTCGCGTGGCCTCGCCGGAAGCGTCGGCGCGACCCTCATCGTGAATCTCCCCGGATCGCCTCGCGCCTGCCGGGAGTCGCTCGACGTGCTCATCCCGGTCCTGCCGCACGCCATTGAGCTGCTCGCCGGGGCGACCGGCGAGGCTGGCCACGCGACCGGACGCCGCTCGTCCTGATCCGGTGAAGCTGCGCTTCGGTCCGGGCGTCCGCGAAGCGATCGCGGCGCGTCGGCCGGTCGTCGCACTCGAGTCGACCGTCATCGCGCATGGACTCCCCCACCCGATGAATCTCGCGACCGCGCGACTTCTTGAGGCGGACATCCGTGAAGCGGGCGCGATGCCTGCGACGATCGCGATCGCCGACGGGATGGTGGTCGTCGGGGCCGACGACACGCTCCTCCAGCGCCTCGCGACGGAGTCTGGGGTCTGGAAGGTCTCCACGCGCGATCTAGCGCCGCTTCTCGCCCGTGGCCGGTCCGGCGGGCTCGGCGCGACCACCGTCGCGACGACGGTCGAGATCGCCGCGGCGGCTGGGATCGCGATCTTTGTGACGGGCGGCATCGGTGGGGTGCATCGCGGGGCCGAGCGGACGCTCGACATCTCAGCCGACCTCGGGGCGATCGCGCGCCATCCGGTGTGCGTCGTCTGCGCGGGAGCGAAGCTCATCCTCGATCTGCCGAGGACCATGGAGGTCCTCGAGACGCTCGGCGTGCCGGTCATCGGCTTTGCGACGAACGAGCTCCCGGCGTTCTACGCCCGATCAAGCGGCCTGCCGCTCGCGCACCGCGTCGATGACGCGATCGCGGCGGCCCGGGTCGTGCACGCGCAGCTGCAGCGCGGCGCGGGCCTGCTGGTGACCGTGCCGATCCCCACGGACGCCGCGCTCGATGGCCAGAGGATGGAGCGCGAGGTCGCGTCGGCGCTCGAGGCTGCTGTGCGCGCGGGTGTGACCGGCTCGGCGCTCACGCCATTTCTTCTCGCCCGCATGAACGACACGACGACCGGCCGAACGTTCGCCGCGAATGTCGCGCTGCTGCGCAACAACGCTCGTACGGCGGCCGCGATCGCGCACCGGCTTTCGGACATCGCCTAGCGTGCGGGTCGGAAAAGCAGCGTCGGGCGGAGCCGCGTATCGTCGCGAAGTGCTCCGCGCAGTCACTGTTCCACCCACCGAGGACGAGGTCGCCCGTGCGGCCACGGACGTCTCGGAGGGCGCGATCGGATCGGTCGCGGTCCGACCCTGGCCACGGGGTCGCTCGCATCACGCCTACCACCTGCAGGCAGCCGATGGCCAGGAGTACCTGTTCAAGGTCCACCGCCGGCCGCATCCGGGCCGGATGCGCCGATTCCTCCATCTCGCCGCGCTCCTGGCCGCGTATGAGGTGCCGCACCCGCGGCTACGTTGGTCGGATCTCGATCGCCGGACGCTTGAGGTGCCGTACCTCATCCAGGAGTTCATCCCGGGTGAGGATGCGAGCGCCCTGGCTGGGCAGCTCTCCTTCGCCGATCAGCACCGCGTTGGCGCGGAGCTGGGCGCCGGGGTCGCTGCGCTCCATGGCATCGAGTACGTCGACACGCCGACGCCCTGGGCGACCGAGTTCGATGACCGGATCCGCACCCGCGCTGCCGAATGCCGGTCGCTCGACGCGCTGAACGGCGCGGAGCACGGTCAGGTCATCGCCTATTACGAGGTCCGCCGTCGCGCGCTCGAGGGCGTCGAGCGCAAAGTGACCCACGACGAGCTCGAGCCGGAGAACTTGCTCCTCGCGCGAAAGAACGACGGCTGGCATTTCGCCGCGCTCCTGGATTTCGAGCGCGCCCGCGGCCGCGATCCGGTGCTCGACCTGGCACAGCTCGACCTCACGACGTTCCCGCAGTGGCCGGCGATGGGGACCGCGTTCGCGAACGGCTACGGCGACGTGGCTCGACTCGGGACAGGGGTCGTCGAACGGCGCGAGCTCTACGCGATGTACCTGCTCCTCGCCGGCATCGTCTACTACCGCGAGAACGAGCAGCCCGAGCGCGAGGTCGCCGCGCGTGAGGGTCTACGGCGGTGGCTGGAGAGGGCGCCCTAGCCGAGTTGGACGGCGGTCATCGAGACGGACCCGAGATCCACGCCGTCGACGAGAACCTTCAACGGATCGTCGTTCCGGCGGATCCCGGCGATGTAGAGCAGCGGGAGATAGTGGTCGGGCGTCGGGACCGCGAGCCGGCCGTCGGGATGCTGGTCGTAGCGGATGAGCGCGTCGTCGGCCCCGTCATGGAGATAGCGCTGGGTGTCGGCATCGAAGCGGACCGCCCAGTCGTATTTCGCGGTCGGATCGGTGAAGTTCACGGCACGCAGGTTATGCACGATGTTCCCGCTTCCGAGGACCAGGACGCCCTCGTCCCGGAGCGCGTCGAGCCGGTGGCCGAGGTCGAGGTGGTACGCGGGCGGCTTGGTAAGGTCGATCGACAGCTGGACGACCGGCACGTCGGCGTTCGGCGCCACGTGGGTGAGCACCGACCAGGTACCGTGATCGAGGCCCCAATCTCCGACATCAAGCTCGACGACCTCCGGCCTGATGAGCTCCTGGAGCGTGCGGGCGAGCACGGGATCGCCGGGGGCCTTGTATTCGACGCGGTGGAGCGCCTCCGGAAAGCCGTAGAAGTCGTGGATCGTCTTGGGCCACGGCATCGCCGTGACCGCGGTCTCGCGGATGTACCAATGGGCCGAGACCGCAACGATCGCGCGCGGCTTCGGGATCGACGCGCCGAAGGCACGCCACGCCTCGGAGTAGCGGTTGCGCTCGATCGCGTTCATCGGATTGCCATGGCCGAAGAAGACGGCGGGCATTCGGGTCCGGTGCGCTGGGCTGGAGGCGTCCGGTTGCTGCATGCTCACCCACGACGGTAACTCGTCACGCGGCGGGCCTATTCCGGCTGCCGCTCCTGCCGGAGCGTCGCACTCGCCGCGCTGAAGAGGAAGTAGGCGACCAGGACGTACCACAGCCCGATCGGGCCACTCCGGATGAAGCTCCAGGCCGCGTAGACCACGAGCGCGCCGGCGACCAGCTGACCGCCGCGCGCGGCGATCTGCGTCGCCTGCGCCCGGTCCTTTCGCCAGGCCCAGATGGCCGAGCGCAGGATCCGGCCCCCGTCGAGCGGGAAGCCGGGGACGAGGTTGAACACGGCCACGGCGATGTTGATGTAGCCGAGATAACCGGCGGCGGCGACGACCGGCTCGAGCGACGGGGTATCGGCTAGCAGCGCGCCACCGAGGTTCGCGATCGCGAGCCCGAGGCCGCCGATGAGGAGGCTCGTAAGGGGCCCGGCGCCGGCCATGAGGAGCTCGGCCTTCGCCGTGGGCGGCTCGGCCGCCAGGTTCGCGACGCCTCCGAGGAGAAAGAGCGTGATGGAGCTGACCTTCATCTTGAACAGCCGGGCCACGACCGAATGCGCAAGCTCATGCGCCACGACAGACGCGAAGAACAGGAGTGCGGTGATGGCGGAGACGAGAAGCGTCTTTTGGTCCGACCAGTACGGGAACATCGACGGGAACACGCTGTCGGAGAGCGACAGCAGGATGATGCCGAACACCAGGAACCACGAGAAGTGGATCCGGATGTCGATGCCGAGGATGCGCGCCACGAGGATGGACCCGCTCACGCAGATCAGGATAGAGGCCGATAATCGGCGGACATGACGGCCGCGCCACATCGGACCGACCAGAGGCAAGACCTGATCCCCATCAGGCATTGCCATCGACGGAGCGCCGCCGAACCGATACACTGTTCCCTGTTAGTACTGAAACGTTGACCACCGCCGCTCCGACGGACAGCACCGATCGCAATGGACCCGGACGCTTCGGCAGCCTCGAGATCAACCCGCAGATCGCTCGTGCGATCGCCGATCTCGGCTACATGGCCCCGACGCCCATCCAGGAACAGGCCATTCCCGTCCTGCAATCCGGCCGTGACCTGCTGGCTCAGGCCCAGACCGGGACCGGCAAGACCGCGGCGTTCGCGATCCCGGTTCTCGAGCGGGTCGATCCCGGCCTGAGGCGCCCCCAGGCGCTGATCGTCGTCCCCACCCGCGAGCTCGCCGTCCAGGTGACCCGCGAGTTCGGCGGCCTCGGCAAGTACCGGCATGCGCGCGAGGTCGCGATCTACGGCGGCGTGTCCTACACCCCACAGGAGCGCGCCCTCGAGCGCGGCGCGACGATCGTCGTTGGGACGCCGGGCCGGCTGCTCGACCACATCGAGCGCCGCACCCTCGACCTGTCGGCGCTCGGCGTGGTCATCCTGGACGAGGCCGACCGCCTGCTCGACATGGGCTTCGCTCCCGAGGTCCGACGGCTCCTCCGCCGCTGTCCGACCGAGCGGCAGACTGCACTGTTCAGCGCGACGCTCGCGCGCGAAGTGAAGGACCTCGCGTTCACCTTCACCAAGGATCCGGTCCAGATCGCGATCCAGCCGGAGAACCAGAACATCGACACCATCGAGCAGATCTACGTCGAGGTCCTGGACGTCGACAAGGTCCGCGTGCTCGAAGAGCTGCTCAAAAAGTACGAGATCGACCAGGTGCTCATCTTCCGCCACACCAAGCGCGGGGTCGACAAGCTCGTCGAGACCCTGAAGCGCCGCGGCCATGCGGTCGCGGCTCTGCACGGTGACCTCACCCAGCGTGAGCGCGAGCGAACGCTCGATGGCTTCCGCGACGGCACCCTGCCGATGCTCGTGGCCACCAACGTCGCCGCCCGCGGCCTCCACATCGAGGACATCAGCCACGTCGTCAACTACGACCTCCCGGAAGACCCGGAGACATTCACCCATCGCGTCGGCCGTACCGGGCGGGCCGGCAAGCAGGGCGTCGCGGTGACATTCGTCGGCGAGTGGGACTTCGACGAGTTCGAGAACCTTCGCAAGAAGGCCCGGGTCCCGTTCCGCCGCGAAGTCCTTGACCTCTATGGTGCGTAGCGGCTTCCCCGGCCCACGCCGATCAGGCCCCTGGCTCATCCTCATCGCGGCGGCCCTCTGGGGGACCACCGGCACCGCACGTTCGCTCGGGCCGGCAGGTGCCGACCCCCTGGGCGTCGGAGCCGTCCGGATCATCATCGGCGGCACCCTGCTTTCGCTCATCGCGGTCGCCACGCGTGCCGGCGATGCGCGTCGTCTGAGCGTGGGACCGACCGTCGCCGCGGCGGCGAGTGTGGCGGTCTACCAGCTCGCGTTCTTCTCGGCGGTGGCGACCATCGGTGTGGCTCTCGGCACGATCATCGCGATCGGCAGCGCGCCGATCGTCACCGGTCTCCTGAGCGCGCTCCGCGGCGATCCTCCTGGCTCGCGGTGGTACATGGCGACGGCTGCCGCGGTGCTCGGGGTCGCGCTCCTTGCCCTGCCCGCTGCCGGTCCGACGCTCGACCTTCGCGGCGTGCTCCTCGCCCTGACCGCGGGTACCGGGTACGCGCTCTACGCTACCTGCGCGAAAGTGCTCCTGAGGACGAATCCGCCGATCACCGTGATGGCGGCGGCGTTCGCGGGCGGGGCGCTCCTTCTGCTTCCGGTCGCCGCGCGCACCGATCTCGGCTGGCTTGCCGAGCCGCGCGGCATCCCCGTCGCACTCCATCTCGGCGTCGTGACGACGGCCATTGCCTACGCGCTCTTCGGTCGTGGGCTCGCGCTCGTTCCGGTCACGACCGCGGCGACGCTCTCGCTCTTCGAGCCTCTCACCGCCACCGCCCTGGGGCTGGTCGTCCTGGGCGAGCGCCTCACGCCCCTGCAGTCCTTCGGCGCCCTCGCCGTCCTGCTGGGCGTTGCGATCATCGCGACCGGAGGTAGTCGTCCGTCTTCGTCAGCCAGTCCTGTCGCGGGGGGCTGAAGACGTCGATGTCGAGGGTGTCCTCCAGCGCCTCGGCGCGGTGCGGCACGTTGGACGGGATGGTGAGCACTTCGCCTGCCCGCACGGTCACCTCCTGCTCGCCTGAGGCGCCCAGCCAGAGCCGCAGCGCGCCTTCGACGATGTAGGTAACCTGCTCGCTCTCGTGGATGTGGGTCGGCACGATCGCACCTTCCCTGAGGAAGACCTGGGCCAGCATGATCCGCTCTGCGCTGACGAAGCGCCGGTCGATGGCATCGCCCATGCGTTCTTTCGGGATGTCGTCCCAGCGGTAGTGGGTACCTTGCGCCGCGGTCGTGTCGTCCACGTCGAACCTCCTTGTGCCTGCCGGACGCTATGCCGGGCCGATGAATTCGCGCGCGACCTGCTCGAAGAGCTCAGCCGAAAGCCGAAGCGACTCCTGATCGACACGCTCGTCATTCCCGTGGAACATCTGGGCGAACTGGTCGAACGGGATGCGCTCGCTCAGCAGCCCGTAGCCATACGCCACGACGCCCTTCCGCCGGAAGAACCGCGCGTCGGTCGCGCCCATGAGGATCATCGGGACGGTCGTCGCGTCGGGGACCAGCTTCCCGGTGACTTCGGTGAGGACATCCCAGAGGGGCGTGCCGATCGGGGAGGTCGTCGCGGGATTTGACTTCTGGAACACGACCTCGCAGTCGGCCCAGAGGTCGCCGATCGCCTCGGCCAGCATGCGCAGCACCGGCTCACCGTCGTCGCCGGGGAGCGTGCGCACATCGATGTCGATCGTCGCACTGTCCGGGATGACGTTGATCTTGACACCTGACGAGACCACATTCGGCGAGAACGTCGTGCGGGTCGAGGCGCTGAACATCCGCTCGACGCCACGTGGAAGCCGACCGATCGCGGTGTCGAGGGTCGTGGTATGGGTCAGCGCAAACCGCTGGGCTGCGGAGAGCCCGAGGCCATCGACGAAGCGCTGCCACAGGTCGTGGATCCGCGCGGGAGGCCGATAGGCAGCGATCCGGCCGAGGATCGCACCCGCCTTCACCGCGGCGTTGTCGGCGTGGAGCGGCATCGACCCGTGGCCGGGCGTCCCCTTGACCCGCAGCCGGGTCCAGGCCGAGCCCTTCTCGCCGGCCATGACCGGCAGCTTGGGGCCGCCCGAGGTGGCGAGGGGGAATCGCGCCCCACCGAATTCGGTCAGCAGGTAGTCGCTCTTCACGGCGTCCCACTCGTGATCGACCAGCCACTCGGCGCCCCAGGTGCCGAGGGCCTCCTCATCGGCGACGGCCGAGTAGATGAGCGTCCCGCGTGGGCGGAATCCCGTGTCGATGAGCCGGCGTACCGCGACCGCCATCGTCGCGGTGGTGTCGAGCATGTCGATCGCGCCACGGCCCCAGACCGCGCCGTCGATGATCTCGCCGCCGAAGGGATCGTGCTGCCACCCCGCAGGGTTCACCGGGACGACATCGACATGGCCGCAGAGATGAAGGCTGGGGGCGGCCGGGTCGGAGCCCTCGATGCGAAGCACCAGGCTCGCGCGGCCGGGCTGGGGCTCGTATCGGACCAGCTCGACCGCGGGCGCGGTGAGGTACGCACTGAGCGTGTCGATGCTCCGCTGCTCATGGCCGGAATCGATGGACCCGTCGTTCACGCACGCGTTCCGGATGAGGTGCTGGAGGAGGTCGGTCGCCTCGTCGACCAGGGTGGTCATGCCGTGGGACGCGGAAGTAGGCCCGCACGTTCCACGACGAGCGGGATCGCCTCCGGCCATTCGATCGCGTACAGATGCGCACCGCTCACCCCGGGCGTCGCATGGAGTGCGGCGAGCATCTCCACCGCGATCGCGATCCCCTCGGCCTCGGCGTCGCCGGCCGCTCGCATCCGGTCGACGATCCCCTCGCCGATCGACAGACCGGGGATCTTCGCCATACGCTCGGCCTGAGCGGCCGAACGGAGGATCAGGACCCCGGCGATCACGGCCACATCGCGCGAGCTCTTGCGGATCTCCGCCAGCCACTGCGTGAACGTCGCCAGATCGAAGACCGGCTGCGTTTGAAGGAACTCGGCGCCGGCGGCGATCTTCTCCAGCGTCTTCTCGATGTCCTTGGACATCGGCGTGGTGAACGGCGCGGCCGTGGCGCCGATGAGGTACGACGGCGGATGCTTGAGCTCTTCGCCGTTGAGGAAATGGCCGTCGCGAAGGGTCGCTGCCGCCCGTACGAGACCGGTCCCGTCGAGATCCTTCACATACACCGCGTCCGGGTGATTCCCGGCCTTTGGGTCATCCCCGCTCATGAACACGACGTTCGGGAGCCCGAGCGCGGCGGCACCGAGAAGATCGGCCTGGATGGCGATCCGGTTCCGGTCCCGTCCGGTCATCTGAAGGATCGGCTCAACACCGGCGTCGCGGACGAGCAGCGCGGCAGGGAGGGCGGCCATTGCCACGACGGCTCGGTTGCTATCGGTGACGTTCACCGCGTCGACGAACCCCTTGAGCACGCCGGCTCGGCGGCGTACGACCTGTGCGCTTGCGCTCTTCGGCGGATTCAGCTCGGCCGTCAGCACGAAGTCGCCGTTACGGATGAGCGCGGCAAGGGTCGCCACAGTCTTCGGATCCCCTTTCATCTTCCCTGGTCGCCCAGGCCGGATGTGGCACCTGCGCGGGTCTCCGCCGGTTGCCGAGACGTCAGCGGGCCGTACCCTCGGTCTCTCTGGATGAAAGCGCGTCGGTGGTGCGGGCGAGCCTACCACGTAAACTGGCATCGCCCATGACCGATCGCCTCATCGACCGCAGTCTGCGCGCGTTCAGCGACGACCTCGCTTCGGATGCCGCCGTTCCCGGCGGCGGAAGCGCCGCGGCCTACGCCGGAGTGATCGGTGCGGCCCTCGCGGCAATGGTCGGCCGCATCGCGGCGCGCAAGGACAAGGGTGAGCCGACCGCGACGTTCGTCGCGGAGGCCGAGAACCTGCGCGCCGATTTCCTGCGGCTCGTCGACGACGACAGCGCGGCGTATGCGCGCGTCGCGGAGGCGATGAAGCTGCCAAAAGCCAGCGACGACGAGAAGCGTGAGCGGAAAGAGCGGCTGCAGTCGGCCCTGCTGGCAGCCTCCCGGGTGCCGCTGGAGATCGCGAAAACCGGACGCCGGCTGCTCGACGCCTGCGAGCGCGGTGTCGCGACCGCCAGCTCGGCGACGGTGAGCGACATCGGTGTCGCCGCGATCATGGGCGACGCCGCGATCCGCGGAGCCGCGCTGAACGTGATCATCAACCTCGCTTCGGTGCAGGACGCGGCGCAGGTGAAGGTCCTCTCCGACGACCTCGACCGCGCCGTCGACGGCGCCGAGGATCAGCGCAAGCGGATCACCGAGTTCGTGGAATCGCGGATCGCGCGGTAATGGCGCGGCTGCTCCCCGGGCGGCCACTCGCGGAGCGGATCAGAGCGCAGTCCTTGGAGCGGAGCCGGCGGCTCCACGTGAGCGGGGTCGACCCGCGACTCGCGGTGGTCGGCGTGGGGGGCGATCCCGCGGCAAGCTCGTACATCCAGCGGCTCCAGCGGAGTGCCGGCGAGGCCGGCGTCACCGTCGCAGTGACCCTCCTGGGACGCGAAGCCACCGAGGCCGAGGTCATCGGCCAGCTCGAAGCCGCTTCGACAGACCCCGGAATCACGGGGATCCTTCTCCTTACGCCGCTGCCGGGCGCGCTTGATGAGGCGCACATCGTCGATCACATCGCGACCCACAAGGACGTGGAGGGCATGCATCCTTTCAACATGGGATTCCTCGCCGACGGCAGACCGCGCTTCGTCCCTTCCACCGCCGATGCCGTCGTCGAGCTCCTCAAGTTCTATGACGTGCCCCTGCGCGGCGCACACGCGGTCATCATCGGCAGGAGCACGGTCATCGGCCGGCCGGCCGCATACCTGCTGCTCAGCGAGGACGCGACGGTGACGATCGCACACAAGCAGACCCGTGACCTCGAGCGTCTGACGCGGCGCGCCGACATCGTGGTCGTGGGAGTGGGACGACCGAATTTCCTCACCGGCGCAATGATCGCTCCCGGTGCGACGGTCATCGACGCGGGCATCAACATGACTCCGAACGGGATCGCGGGCGACGTCGAGATGGAGAGCGTTGCGGCCGTCGCCGGCGCCCTCAGCCCCGTCCCTGGCGGACTGGGCGCGGTGACGGCCGCGCTACTCCTGCGAAATGTTCTGACGGCGAGCGAGCGTCAAAACGGGCTGATTTAGC
>DATCNH010000103.1:0-7924 GCA_036565345.1 Candidatus Limnocylindria bacterium
GCGAGGCGCTTGTACAGGCGCCCGAATTTCTGGTCCGAACGCGCCATCGCCGCCTCGAACGCAGTCCGACGGTCACCATCGCGCACCGGCGAGACGAGGAGCGACCGACCGTCAGTCGTCATCTCGACCTGCGTCTGGGCCGGATCGATCTTCAGCAGATCGAGCACCGGCTTGTCGATCACGAGAGCCCAGCTGTTCCCGTGGCGCGTCAGCTTTTTCATTCGTTCGCTCCTCGTAGATACATTGTGGTTACAGGCTAGGGCGGTGGACACCGGCGGTCAAGCCCGAGGTGGCCGCGCCGAAAGCCCCGTCCCCCGGAGATCACAGGAGGCGGAACAGCTGCTGACCCGGCAGCGGCGCCTGCGGAGCTCCGACGAACCGGTGGACCCCGGACGCGTTCCTTCCTTCAGCGAGCGCGCTCCACATCGAACATTGCCTACCCGACCTATGCCGCTCGCCGCCGGCCAACGCGGACCGCCCAGGCGACCGCGGCACCGAGGAGCAGGCCTCCGGCGACATCGCTCGGCCAGTGGTCGGCGAGGTAGACCCGGGTCAGGGCCATCGCGGCCACGCCGACCAGAGCGACGAGCGCCGGCGCGCGGAGCGCGATGAGCAGGAAGGTCGCGCGCGCGACGTGGCCGGAGGGAAAGCTGTTGCCGAACGGGACGTGGAGGGACGGCAGGATCTCGATCGCGCGCGAGCGCTCGTGCGGTGGTGACGCCTGGGGCACGACGATCTTCACGAGCGACTCGACGAGCACGACCGCGGCGATCGCGAGCGGCACCGCCCAGTCACGCCGCCGATGGCGCAGCCGGGCGATGGCCACCCCCAGGGCGATGCTGCCGGTGAGCTCGGCCTGGCCGGCCAGGGTCAGCAGCGACGCGCCCAGATCGAGGAGATGGCTCTGGGGAGTCTGCGCGGCCTCAAGGACCCGCAGATCCGTGTCGCGGAGCGCCCCGCTGGCCACGAACGCGGTGAGGACGGCGAGCAACGCGACGGCCAGGCCGGCGCGGATCAGAGCGCCTCCTCGAACTCGTCCTTCACCTTGCGGAAATAGGCGAACCCGCCCACGAAGGCGACGAGCGCGAACGCCGCCGAGTACGCGAGCCGTCCCCACTCCGGCGGGAGGCCGTCGAGGAACGCGCGCTGGTAGGACACGATGATCGCGCTCATCGGGTTGAGATAGAGCAGGAATAGCTCGGTCTGGCGATCCGCGACCAACGCGACCGAGAACAGGATCGGCGTGAGGAAGTACCAGGCCATGAGGAGCACCCCGAGGATGTGCTCGATGTCGCGGAAGAAGACGTTCGCCGCCGCGAGGAAGTAGGCGAACCCGAGGTTGAGGACGAGCTGGATCGCCACCAGGAGCGGCAGGACGAGCAGCCCCTCGAGGTGCCGCGGACCGAAGATCGCGAGCACGAGCAGGACGACGACCATGCTGAGCAGGAAGTTTGCGAGCGCCGACAGCACGCTCGCCGCCGGAAGCAGCTGCACCGGGAGGCGGACCTTCTTGACGATCGCGCCGTTCGCGACGATCGCCGCGGCGCCCTGGGAGAGCGAGTTCGCGAAGAAGGTCCAGGGCATCAGACCGACGAACAGGAAGATCGGGAACTCCTTGGGGCCGCTCGCGGTCTGCGGGCGGGAGCCGAAGATCACCCCGAACAGGATCCAGTACACCCCGAGCTGGAGCAGCGGGATGGCGAAGTTCCAGCCGAAGCCGAGGAACGACCCCTTGTAGCGGGACCGCAGCTCACGCCAGGCGAAATCCTGGAGCAGCTGGCGATGGGTGCCCAGCGCGCGAAGATCGGCGATCACTCCCCGAGGATCACTGATGGAGATCGCGAATGAGAGCGGCGGCAGAACGAAAGCGCTTCGTCTGTCCCTTCGCGATCTCAGCAGATGCCTCGCGCTCCCCGACCTGCCACAGCTCGGTCCGGAAATAGCCCTGGGGCGCATCAACGCGCTTCTTCGTACGGAAGTGTCCAGCTTTCGGACGAGCCGTCTTCATGTCCGAAGTCTACGGGCCCAGCTGCTTCTCAAGGAAGGCGAGCACGTGGTCCTGCCACTCCTGCGGGTGGGTGATGAAGGCCTTCACGTGACCGCAGTCGGCGACCATCCAGAGCTCGGTCCGGGGGTTGCGCTGGCGGCCTTCAGGTCCGTCGCGTGGTGCGGCGCAACGGTGTCGTCGTGATCGCACTGGATGAACAGGAACGCCCGTTCCGGATGCGCCCGGACGACGTCGACCGGAACGACGGCCGCGACGTCGCGGCCGTACAGCAGCCGGGCCATGAGCACCAGGCCCGGTGTGAAGAACGACGGGAGGTGCGAATACTTGGGGCCGACCTCGCCCACCACGACCGGCGCCGAGGCATACGCCGAATCGAGGACCGTCGGCCCGATGCCGGGATCGCGGCCGACGGCCATGAGGACGCTCCCGGCGCCCATCGATTCGCCGATCGTCGCGACCCGATCCCTGCCGATCCCCGCCTTCGCCGCGGCGAGCTTCACCGCCGCAACGATGTCGTCGGCCTCGTACTGCCCCAGCCCCCAGCGGAGCCCCTCGCTCTCGCCGTGCGCCTGCAGATCGAAGAGCAGCACCGAGTAGCCACTGGCGAGGAGGAACCGCGCCTGCCGTCCCGGATCGAACGACGAGTCGACCCGGTTCTGGTCCTTCCCGTGGACCAGGACCGCCGCCCGGCCGCGCGGCTTCGGCGCCGCGTACCACCAGCCCTTCAGGGTGAGGCCGGCGTCGTTCTTGAAGCTCACGTCCTCGTGGTCCGGGGCGACGTAGGCGGCGGTCTTCACGAACGGGTCTCGGGTGACCCGGGTCACCCCGTCGGCGTACTTCCAGGAGATTCCGAGATATCCCGCGGGTACCAGGACGAGAAAGATCGCGACAGCCCGTAACGCGGCCTTCACCAGGTCACCCGTAACGGGGATCTCACGCCGGCCACGATATCCGAGCGCTCCGGCCGGCCGGGGGCCTCATAACACCCCGGCGGCGCCGGTCGTTCAAGCAGCTAGGAGGGACAACGAATGTTCTCGAAGCTCATCGAACTACTGCTCCAGGCCAAGGCCGGCGTCATCTCGGGGGTCTTCCTCCTTGGCGCGACCGGGGCACTCATCTCTGTTTCCGCATCCAACGGGGTCACCACGGTGACGATCACCGAGGCGTCCCCGAGCCCGAGCGCCGCAGCCAGCCCGAGCGCTTCGGCCAGCCCGACGGAGTCGCCGACAGCCACGCCGACCGCGACCGTCTCCCCGGTGCCGGCCGTCGCCGCGACGCCGGACCCGGCCGCCGCCGCCGCCTGCGCGGCAGAGGCCCAGGCGATCGCGCTGCAGGTGCAGCGGGTGAACAGCGCCTTCTCCGGCTTCCACACCCAGCTCGAGAAGCGCCACGAGGATGAAGATCACGGCAATGGCGCGGTCAAGGCGTCTGACCAGAAGCTCAAGGAGATCCGCCAGGCCGCGGTCAAGGCGATCCACGCCACCCGGACCTGCAAGGACGACGAGGACAAGGACGAGGACGAGGCCAAGACGACGACCGACAACGACGCCGACAAGAGCAAGGACGAGAACAAGGACGGCGACCACCAGTCGACCTCCGGCGTCACGTTCACCGGGACCGCCGAGTCGATCGCGACCCAGGCCATCGCCGCGATGCAGGTGGCCTTCGACGCCGCCCCCGCCGCGCCCGCGGTCACGACGACCAAGAAGCCCGAGGAGACCCGCCACGCCGAGGGCACCAAGAAGCCCGAGGCCAAGAACACGGCCAAGCCGGGCGAGGACCACGAGCGGGACTAATCGAGCAACACCCCCTTACCCCATCCGCGAAAGGCCCACCGGCAACGGTGGGCCTTTCGTATTGCGCCAGGTGCGGACCGATCGCGGGGAGCCGGGCCGGGCCCCGGCTAGTCGACCCGGATGCGCTCGCGGGGCGCGGTCGTGGCCGGCGCCTCGCCGGAACGGTCGATCCAATGGTCGAGGATCGAGCGCACCGTGAGCAGCTGCTCGCGGAAGGCGTTGCGCATGTGCGCGCG
Organism: Candidatus Limnocylindria bacterium; assembly: GCA_036565345.1. Taxonomy (GTDB): domain Bacteria; phylum Chloroflexota; class Limnocylindria; order P2-11E; family P2-11E; genus UBA4735. The sequence goes on from DATCNH010000103.1 coordinate 4,041, forward strand.
GGCTTCGTCCGGAAGCACGGTCCGGATGGCCGAGTCGATCCGGTCGCTGTCGCGCTTCTCCATCCGGAGCAGCTTGTCTTCGAGGTCGCGGATGCGAGTCTCCAGCTGCGTCTTGTCGTCCACTACGTTCCTCCTGTGGCGGTGTGCGTTGGCATCCCGAACCGGATGATGAGCCTACTCGCGTCGAATTTCGCGCCGAGGGTGGGCGCGGTGGTGAGTGCGCGCGGCAGGATGAGATTGCGGCGCCAGGTCCCAACGCTCACGACGAGCTCGTCCCCGGTGCGGGTGAGGCCGACCTGCTCCTTTGTTGCGAACGGCAGCTCGATGCTGAGGGCGTAGCCGGTGCCCTCCCGAGCGACCCGGTAGGGGCTCCCGTGGTGGAAGACCGTGGTGGGATCCTCCTCCCCGTAGAGCGCCTCCGCCAGCTTTCCGAGCATCTCAAGACCCACGACCTCCTGATCGAAGAACGGGATCGTGCGCACCGGCACCGGCGAGAACGCCTCCTCGACCATCGGCAGGTACCGCTGCTGCGCGTCGTGCCACGCCGCGAAATACGCGCCAGGATCGACCGGAAGCAGCCGGTTCACGATCGCCAGATCGGTGGCGTAGCCGTAGAGGTGGAAGTAGGTGAACGACCGCTGGGCCTCTTTGATGACCATCTTCTCGAGATTGAGGACGATGCGGACCGAGGTCTTCTCGCTGTCGGTGAGCAGGGCGTGCATGTGCTCCAGCTCGCGGAACAGGCGCTGCCCCTGGCCGAAGACCGCGTCGCTCGGCATCGGCATGCCGATCATCCGCCGCACGATCGGCCCGGCGACCTTGGTGAGCTTCTGCTGCAACGGAAGGATCTTCTCGAGCCACCATTTCGCCGCCTCGGGGAGCGAGAGCAGCCGCAGCGTCTCGCCGGTCGGCGCGGCGTCCACCACGACGACGTCGTAGCGCCCGCTGTCATGATGCTCGGCGATCCGCAGCAGCCCGGCGATCTCGTCCATCCCCGGCAGGACGCTCATCTCCTCGGCCAGGATGTCGTCGATCCCCCGCCACTTGAACACGCTCTCGATGTAGGCCTGCACGGTCCCCCAGGAGCGCGCGAGCTCGTGCTGGACATCGGACTCGTGGGCCCAGAGGCGGGGCGCGACCTCGAGCGGATCCGGACCGAGCTCGCGGTCGAACGCGTCCGCCAGCGAGTGCGCGATGTCGGTCGAGATGATGACCGTCCGCAGGCCCCGGGAGGCGCAGCGGGCCGCGGTCGCCGCCGCGACGCTCGTCTTCCCGACACCGCCCTTGCCGGTGATGAAGAGGATCCGAGGCACTTCCCGAGCCTACAGCCATGCGCTGAGGCCATCGAGCGGCGCGCCCCGATGCGCGAGCGCCTCCGGATTCTCGCTAGCAGGTCGGAGGCAGGACCAACTCGGCCTCGGTACGCTCGCCGCATGCCCCCGCCGCGGAGCCCGCACGAGCGTCACGTCGCCGGACCCGCCGGCGACCTGGTCGTCTGGGACCGACCGGGCGACCCGCCGGACACGCTGCTGCTCCACGGCGTCGGCGGCATGGGCCGCATGTGGGACCTCTTCGCCGAGGCGGTCGGTGGGCGGCTGCGCCTGGTCGCCCCGGATGCCCGCGGCCACGGCGATTCGGTCAAGCCGCCGGTCACACCGGCGAGCTACGCGCCGGACGCGTTCGTCGCCGACGTTACAGCGATCCTCGACGCGCTCGCGGTGGAGCGCGCGCTCCTGGTGGGCCACTCGATGGGCGGCGGCCACGCCGCGGCGTTCACCCTCGCCCATCCCGAGCGGGTGCGCGCCCTGGTGATCATCGATATCGGTCCGACCCTGGGCGCCGAGGGGCTTGAGCGCACGACCCGCCTCAGCACGACCCGGCCCGAGCTCTTCCTGGACCGAACGGACGCCGAGCGCTACCTGCGTGAGACTTCACCCGGCTATAGCGACGAGATCTACGCCCACCGCCTGCGCTGGCTGTTCCGGCGGACCGCTGCCGGCTACGTCTGGCGGTCCGACCCCGCGGCGCTCGCGCAGATCCTGATCCGGCCGGAGCGCGACGCCGCCGGCGCGGCGGAGACCGGCCGGTCCGGCCGCTCCGGCCAGTCCGGCCGATCATGGGCCCAGCTGGCGATGATCACCGTGCCGACGCTCATCGTGCGTGGCGCGCGATCGACCTACCTCGCCACGGAGACCGCGCAGCGGATGATCGCGACGCTGCCCGATGCCCGGCTCATCGAATTGGACGCCGGGCACAACGTGCAGCTCGACCAGCCCGGCGCGCTCGCCGACGCGATCGTCGCGTTCGGGAGAGCACACGCGAGTTGAACGGCCCGGTCCCAGCCGGTCCCAGCCGGTCCTAGCTGGTCTAGCCGGTCCTAGCTGGTCCTAGGGTCCTGGGGTCCTGGGCCATTCGCCGCCCGGCGTGGGACTAATGGGGAACCCCCGGGGGATGGGCGGCCACCGAGCGCACCCATAGATTTCAGGCACGGTCCCCGAGTGGCTCGGGCCGTAACCGAAAACGCAAACCCGTCGTGAGGCGGGGACGCAAAGCCAACGGACTCGCGGTGCGAGTCAGCGTGGCTACCGAAGGGATGGCTCGATGTTCTGGCACAAATTCGCATGGGCGGCCGTCGCCGTCGTCTCCATCGCCTTCCTCGGCGATCCCCGGCCGGGCGCCGCTCGCGCGCAGCAGGCCGACCCGGTCGAGCAGACCACCCTCGCCGCAGTCGCAAGCGCCACCCCCGCCGCGGTCGACCTGCTCGAGGTCCCCACCCTTGGGGCGCCGGCCGACCTGGTCGCCAGCACCGCCGCCGCGCCGGCCGCTCCCGAGGCCGTCGCCACGGCCACCGCCGCGAACGCCGAAGCCGCAGCCGCGCCGGAGGCCGCGCCCGAGCCCGCACCGGTGGCCCAGCCCGCGCCGCGCGTCGCCCCGGTTGCCCCGGCCGCCCCGGCCGCCCCGGTCGCCCCGGTGGTCGCCGCGCCGCCTCCCCCGCCCCCGTCCTGCCCGTCCGGCTGGTTCTGCTACCCGCGGGTCGGGATCGCCGGCCCGATCGTCCCGTACACCGACTGCAGCGCGGCGACCGATGTCGGCACCGCGATCCGCAGCATCAACTGCGTCAGCCCGACCTACCTCGCCGGACACGCCTACACCCAGTTCGGTCTCCTGACCGGATGGCAGGCGGGCGACATCGTGTTCGCCTACGGCGTGCGCTACATCATCACCGGCGGCTTCACCCAGGGCAGCTGCGCCGCACCGGCACGCGCGCTCGCGCCGCTCTCGCTGCAGACCAGCCTCAGCGCCAACGACTGCGGCCTGGTCCTGGTGGTCCAAGCCCGTCCCGGATGATCCCTGGCCGATCCCTGGCCGATCCCTCCCCCCACAGCACGAAGGCCCCGGAGCATCCGGGGCCTTCGTGCTGTCGTGCCGGTCGGGGCAGGAGCGCCGGTCCGCGCGGTAGCCGGTCGCTACGGACTTGGCGAAGGCGACGGCGTGGGCGGGGGCGAGGCCGAAGGGCTGGGCGCCGGCGTCTGGCCGACCGGCGTCGGGGCCGGGCTTGGCGTGGGCAGCGCCGGGCAGTCGGAGCCGGGGGTCTTCTTCAACGTCACCGTGACGTTCGCCGCACCGGACTTGATCGTCGTCGAGGCGTAGTCCTTGGCACAGATGAGGATCTCGGTGCCCGCCGGCGGCGCCGGAGCGATGACCATGCTCCCGCTCGTCGTGCCGTTTCCCGACTGGGTGTCCCCGACCCGGGCCTTCGGATTCGGCACGGGGGCGCCGGTGTCCGCGTCGTTGATCTGCGAGGTGATGATCGCGGTGCTGAGCCGGACCTCGGTCTCGCCGGCGCCCACGTCCGTCCGGGCGTAGCCGTTCGCGACCACGGT
>DATCNH010000104.1:0-32264 GCA_036565345.1 Candidatus Limnocylindria bacterium
GTCGAGATCCTCGAGGAGGCCGGCCTGCCGATGGGCGTGCTCAACCTCGTCCTCGGTCCCGGCGGCGAGCTGGGCGACGCGCTCGTCACGCACCCCGGCGTGGACCTCATCTCGTTCACCGGCTCGAGCGACGTCGGCGCGCACATCAGCGAGATCGCCGGCAAGCAGCTCAAGCGGGTCTCCGCGGAGCTGGGCGGCAAGAACGCGATCGTGGTCATGGAGGACGCCGACCTCGACCTGGCGACCGAGGGCATCGTGTGGTCGGCCTTCGGCACGTCGGGCCAGCGGTGCACGGCCGCGTCGCGGGTGATCACGAACCGCGCCGTCGCGAACGACCTCATCGACCGGCTCGTGTCCCGGGCGAAGAAGATGAGGATGGGCCACGGACTCGACGCGAGCACCGACCTTGGCCCGGTGGTGTCGGCCGACGCGCAGCAGAAGGTGCATAGCTACATCCCCATCGCGGAGAAGGAGGGCGCGACCGTCGCGGCCGGTGGCCGCATCCCGACCGACGGTGCCCTCGGCAAGGGGTTCTTCCACGAGCCGACCGTCCTCGTCGACGTGAAGCCGAACATGCGCGTGGCGCAGGAAGAGATCTTCGGCCCGGTGACCGCGGTCATCGAGGTGAAGGACATCGACGAAGCGATCCGCGTGCTGAACTCGACGAAGTACGGCCTCTCCTGCTCGGTCTACACCCGGAACGTGAACAACGCCTTTCGGTTCATGCGCGACGCCGAGACCGGTCTGGTCTACGTGAACGCCGGTACGATCGGCGCCGAGATCCAGCTGCCGTTCGGCGGGATGAAGTCGACCGGCAACGGCCACCGCGAGGCCGGCCGCGCCGCGCTCGACGCCTACTCGGAGTGGAAGTCGATCTACATCGACTACTCGGGCAAGCTCCAGCGCGCCCAGATGGACGATGCGCATTCGACCGGCTAGGCCGGGATGGTGAACACGATCCGCGTCCCCTGACCGGGAGCGCTCTCCGCCCGAATGGTCCCGCCGTGTGCTTCGACGAGCCCCCTCGCGATCGCGAGCCCGAGACCCGCGCCGGGCGAGTCGGTCGAGCGGCTGAACCGGTCGAAGACCCCGTCGACGGCATCCGGCGCGATTCCCGTCCCGGTGTCGCGGACCGTCACCTCGACCGCACCGCCGGCGCCGCGGGCGTCGATCCCTACGGATCCGCCCGGCGGCGTGTACCGCAGCGCGTTCGTTACGAGGTTCACGAGCACCTCGCGGATCCGGACCGGGTCAGCCTCGATCGCGGTCGGGCCATCGGCCGACGAGCCGAGCGCGACGGTCGCGCGACGGGCGTGCTCGGAGAAGGCGATGACCACGTCGCGCGCGATCGCCGCGACATCGACCGGCCCGCGGTGGAGCGCGAGGGCGCCGCTCTCCGCGAGCGACAGTGTCCGCAGATCGTCGATGAGCCGCGAGAGCACCTTTGTCTCCTCGAGCAGCGGGGCGATGTGCTCGCGGTCCAATGGATGGACTCCGTCGAGGAGCGCCTCGACGTTCCCCTGCATGACCGTGAGCGGGGTCCGCAGCTCGTGCGTCACGTCGGCGAGGAGCTGTTTCCGGTGCGACTCGTTCGCCTCGATATGCGCGGCCATCGTGTTGAACGCACGGGCGAGCGACCGCATCTCGCGCGGTCCGCGCTCTGCGACTCGCGCGTCGTAGCTCCCGGCTTCGAGCTTTCCGGTGGCCTCGATCAGGTCGCCCACGGGCCGCGCGACGCCGCGGAACGTCCGGCCCAAGAGCACGACCGCCGCGACGACCGCGAGGGGCACGAGGAAGAACGGAGGTCCTTCGGGGTGGCCGGACCACCACGGCTGCTGGCCCTCGGTCCGGGCGATGCCGAGAGCGCTCGCGACCGCCCAGAAGAGCGTGAAGGCGCCGAACACCATGAGGCCCATGACCGCGGCGAACACGAGAGCCATCCGCCGGTAGAACCGACGTCGATCCATCGACGGCGCGCGCCGCGGCGGCGGGAATGGCTCGCTCTCGGGCCACCACTGCGGCCGGGTCTCGTACCCGCGCCAGCCCCAGTGGCTCATCGGTCGTCGTCCCGGAAGCGGTAGCCGACGCCGTGCACGGTCTGTAGGTAGTAGGGCTCACGGGGGTCGGGTTCGAGCTTTCGGCGGATGTTCTTCACGTGCGCATCGATCGCGCGCTCGTACGACTCGAAGGCAACGCCGTGCAGCGTGTCGAGGAGCTGGGAGCGCGTGAAGACACGACCGGGCTCGCGCGCGAGCGCCGCGAGGAGCTGAAACTCCGTGGGAGTGAGCTCGACGTGCCGCGTGCCCACCGCGACGCGCAGCCGCGGAACGTCGAGTGTCACGTCGCCGGACCGGATCACGTCCGACGGCGTCGTCGGACGTTCGGTGCGGCGAAGGACGGCCCGGACTCGGGCGACGAGCTCCTTCGGCGAGAACGGCTTGGTGACATAGTCGTCGGCACCGAGCTCGAGGCCGACGAGCTTGTCGCTTTCGTCGGAGCGGCCGGTCAGGATGACGATCGGCACCGCCCCGCCCGTCCGCAGCGCGCGGACGACGTCGAGGCCGTCGAGCTTCGGCAGTCCCAGGTCGAGCACGATGAGATCGGGGCGGTCCGACCGGGCGCGCGTGAGCGCCTCCGACCCGTCGGAGGCGCTCACGACCGCGAAGCCGGCGTGCTCGAGGTAGTCGCGGGCGAGCGCGACGATCTTGGGCTCGTCGTCGACGACGAGGATCGTCTTCATCCCGCAGATGCTACTGATGCGGTGGCGCGGACCGGTCGGTCGCCGGCGCGGTGTCACCGTGCGCACGCCGGTGCCACTCTTCGAAGCGGCCTGTGATGGCGTCGCCATTCCATCCGCGGTGGCCCCAGCCGCGCCCGCCGCCGACGAGGGCACGCATCAGCCCGAAGAACAGGAGGAGGCCGAAGAGCGGGAACAGGAACCCGAAGAAGCCGAAGCCCCAGCCCCAGCCATGGGGGTGGCCGTAGTAGGCGACGGCCGGTGCACCGGCGGCCGGTGCGGCGCCGGCGGCGGGAATGACGATCTGCGCGCCGCTTTGGGCCAGACCGGCCTCGTACGCGCCGGCGGCGATGGCTGCGCCGAGGACCAGGATCAGGATCGCTGCGAAGAGAGCTCGCATTGGTGACTCCTTTTGGTTGATGACCTCACGCTGGACCCCAGGTGTGGAGCGGTCGTGAAGGCCGAGCGGAGGTCTGCGTCAGACGGTGATGACGACCTTCCCACGGGAGTGGCCCAGCTCCAGGTAGCGCATCGCCGCGGCGGTCTCGCTCAGGGGGTACACCCGGTCGACGACCGGCGTGACCTTCCCGGACTCGACGAGCTCTTTCAGGACGTGCAGGTCCTCTCTGGTGATCTTCGCCATGAACATGGACATCCGCCCGCCCCCCAGGCGCGACCACGCTTTCGCAGCTACCACCCGCATGATGATCGGCACGATCGATCGGCCGCTTCCCGCGGCGCCGACGACCACGAGCGTGCCGCCGGGCGCGAGGACGCGCCGGCACGCGGCGAGCGAGCGGTTCGCGGCGACATCGAGGATCAGATCGAACCGCTGCCCGCTGCGCGTGAAGTCCTCACGGGTGTAGTCGATGACCCGATCCGCCCCGAGCGAGCGGATCAGCTCCACGTTGTGGCTGCCGCAGACCGCGGTCACCTCTCCGCCGAGCGCCTTGGCGATCTGCACCGCGAACGTGCCCACCCCACCGCCCGCGCCATTGATCAGGACCCGATGTCCGGGCATGAGCTGTCCCCGGTCGCGAAGCCCCTGGAGCGCCGTGGATCCCGCGACCGCGATGGCCGCGGCCTGCTCGAACGAGATGTTGGCCGGCTTGGGCGCGAAGCTGCCTGTCTTGCCGCGGGCATACTCGGCGAAGCTCCCGAAGGCTCGGCCGAACACGGCATCCCCTGGCCGGAACCCGGTCACGTCCTGGCCCACGGCCTCGACCAGGCCGGCGAGGTCGACGCCCAGACCCGGCGTCTTCGGAGCGCGCAGCCCCTCGCCCATGCGGGCGAGGAGCGGGGCGCCTCGCATGAAGTGCCAGTCGAGCGCATTGAGTGACGCCGCGCGGACCCGGACGAGGACGCTGTCGTCCAGGACCGCGGGCCTCTCGACCTCCTCGAGCCTGAGCACATCGGGTGATCCGTACCCGTGACGGACGATCGCCTTCATCGCCTTCTCCCGACCCCGCGTCTCGCGGGATCCATGGCCCGAACCCTGGCAGTCAGGAGTGGAGAAGATGTGAAGGGGGTTCGAAGGATCAGGGGCGAAGCACGGACCCCAGCCAGCGCGCCGTGGCGTCGATCGCCTCGCTCTCCTGCCGTCCGTACTCGTGCCCGGCGCCGCGAAGCACCACCAGATCGATCCGGGGATTCTGACCGGCGATGCGCTCAAGGACCGCAAGCGGACCGAGGTCGTCGTGTTCGCCCTGCACCACGAGCGTGGGGCAGGTCATGCCGAGCAGCGCAGCCTCATCCGCCGGACGCGGCCGGTTCGGCGGCGCGATCGGATGGCCGAGGATCACGAGCGCGTCCGGCGGCTCGTCCGCCCCGAGGAACGCGCAGATCCGACCGCCATATGACCGGCCCACCAGAGCGATCGGGCCGCCGGTCCGGGCCACCAGTTGGTCGCGCGCGGCGCGAAGCTCCTGTTTCTCCGTCGCGTAGCCACGGCTCGGGCGCTTGGTCGAGAAAGTGATCCGGGCGGTCGCGATCCCGTCGGCCTCGAGGCGCGCGGCCAGGTTCCGCAGCAGCGGCTGTTCGGCGGTTCCGCCGTAGCCGGGCGCCAGGACCGCGGCGGTCATCGGTCGCTCCTGCGGGCCGCCGGTCGCACCGGCCTCTCCGCCGCGACTCCGGCCCGCCGCGCGGTCGGCGGCGCAGCCGCCGGCTTCGCACCCAGACGTCCGGTGCCGAACGAGCGCTTCGGAAGCTTCTGGGCCAGGCCGAGCGCCGGAGCGAGGAGGTCTCCGACCTCCGTCAGCCGCCCGGGAAGGTTGGCGATCGTAAAGGCATCCGGCCGGCCGATCGATGGCAGCTCGTCCCATCGCAGCGGCGCGCTCACCGGCGCACGGCGGATCGGCCGAACGCTGTACGGCCCGGCGGTCGTCTTGCCGCGCACGTTCTGTAAGAAGTCGACGTAGATCCCCCGCCTCGCCTTCTTCGCGAAGGTGAGCGTTACGAGCTCGGGCAGGCGCTCGCGAGCGGCCTTGCCGATGTCCTCGACGAACGCGCGCGATGCCTCGAAGCTGTAGCGGCGCGCGATCGGCACGAGCACGTGGATCCCCCGCGATCCGGTGGTCTTGGGAAAGCCGACCAGATCCCGCGCCTCGAGCAGCTCCCGCACGACCAGCGCAACGGCCTTCACATCCTCCCAGGTGGCGCCGGTCGCCGGATCGAGGTCGATCATCGCGAAGTCGGGATGGTCGGGGTCATCGATCCGCGACAGCCAGGGATGGATCTCGATCGCGGTGTAGTTCGCCATCCAGACGACCGTCGCGATGTCGTTCCCGAGGATGTAGTCAATCCCGCCGGAACGATCGGCCGACCGATCGGTCCAGCTCGCGATCCAGCGAGGCGTGAACGCCGGCTTGTCCTTTTGGTAAAAGCTCGGGCCAGCGATCCCGTCGGGGAACGGCTTGAGCGTGAGCGGGCGGTCGGTGATGAACGGGACGAGATACGGCGAGACCTCGGTGTAGTAGCGGATGAGATCGGCCTTCGTGTAACCGTCCTCGGGAAAGAGGACCTTCTCGAGGTTCGTGAGCTTGATCCGGTGGCCGTCGATATCCAGGACCGCCGGGACCCGTGCCGGTCTGATCGGCGCGGCCGCCGTCGGGGCCACGCTGGCGGCGCGCTCGGCGGAGCGAAGCGCCTCCCTCGGGGATGCCCGCCGCTCCTCGCCGGTGCAGTCGCGCGGATCGACGTCCGCGCGCAGGCCGCGATAGGTCGGGTGGCGCAGCGTGCCGTCGTTCGTGATCTCGGTGTACTGGACCTCACAGACGAGCTCGGGGACGCACCATCTCGCCGGCTGATTCAGGCGCGGCGTCGACGCGAACGGGCTCGTCGGCGACTCGTGCTCGCGGAGAATCACCAGGAGGTCGCGCAGCGTGCGGTCGTCGAATCCGGTGCCGACGTGACCGACCGGCTCGAGCCGGCCATCGCGGTACACGCCGACGACGAGCGCGCCTAGGGTGCTCTGGCGACCGCCCTGCCCGGCGGTCCAGCCGCCGATGACGCATTCGAGGCTCCGCTGGGCCTTCACCTTGATCCAGGCGGCGGAGCGCCCGGAGATGTAGGGCGCGTCGAGCCGCTTCGCGACGATGCCCTCGAGCCCCTGCTCCTGGACCGCCGCGAACAGCGCCTTCCCCGTGCCGGCGAACCCCTCGGACAGGCGGATCGGTCCCATCGGGGTGAGCGCGGCCTCGAGCCGGCGGCGGCGCTCGCGCAGCGGCAGGCCGCGGAGGTCCTCGCCGTCCTGATAGAGCAGATCGAACGCCTCGTAGACCACCGGCGTCGACTTGCGCAGCCGGCGGACCGCCGCGTCGTCGCGCTGATGCATCCGCGGCTGGAGCCGCTGGAACGAGGGCACGCCCTTCTCGTCGAGCGCGACGATCTCGCCGTCGAGGATCGCGTGATACGCGCCGGTGAGCGCGCCGCCCAGCGCGTCGATCTCGGGGTACTGCTTGGTGCAGTCCAGCAGATTGCGCGTCTGCAGCCGGACGAGCCCGCCGTCAACGAAAGCGAGCGTGCGCACCCCGTCCCACTTCGCCTCGAAGGTGAAGGCTGGAGAATCGAATGGCGCGTCCGCGCTCGCCGCGAGCATCGGCGCGATCTTCACCGCGAGCGGGTCGTCCTTCGGCGGCACCCCGTGCATGATCATCAGCCAGTCTCGTCCCTCGTGCGCGCTCGTCTGCACGATGACGTACTCGCCGGTCAGCCGGCGCCCGCTGAACTTCACCTTGTATTCCTTGGGCTTGGCGAGGATCAGCTCGTAGGTCCCCTCGTCCCAGATCGTCATCGTGCCGGCGCCGTAGCCATCCGGGATGACGCCGTGGAAGGTGAGGTACTCGATCGGGTGATCCTCGGTGTGGACCGCAAGCCGCTTCTTGCCTGCCTCGAGCGGCGGGCCGTGCGGAACGGCCCAGGACGCGAGGATCCCGTGCATCTCGAGGCGCACATCCCAGTGCAGGTGCGACGCGTGATGGCGGTGCACGACATACCGAAGCGCGGCGGTCTTCGTGACCCGGCCGCGCGGCTCGGGGGTCTTCTTGAAATCGCGCTTTCGCTGGTATTCGGTCAGACTCACGGTCTACGCATTGTCAGGGAGGCCGTATGCCGCCGCAGACTTCCTTCAGCCAGCTCGCCGACCGATTCCTCAAGGAGGAGCTCGCGGATTCGCCGGTCCTCGCAAGCTCGCTCGGGATCGACGGCTTTGACGACCAGCTCGATGACCTGTCCGCCGAGGCCTTCCGCCGCCGAGACACGAGCGCGGTGACCTGGCTCGGCCGCTTCCGCGACGTGCCGGACGAGGGACTCTCGGCCGATGAGCGTATCGACCGCGACTTTCTGATCTCGATCCTGCGCGGCCGGGAGATCACGGCCCCGCACCAGATGTGGAAGCGCCAGCCGGCGACCTACCTCAACCCGGGTCTCTCCGGCGTCTTCAGCTTGTTCCTCCACAAGCTCCACCCGGAGGTCGAGCTGGCGGACGCGGCGCGGGCGCGGCTCCTCGCGATCCCGCAGAGCCTCCGACACGGGATCGATAACCTCGACCTCACCCTGGCGCCCAAGCTCTATCTCGACCGTGCCATCGGACAGGCGGCGGCAGCGGCGCGCTACGCCCGTGAGCTCGTCGCCCTGGAGGTGGGCGATCGCGCGAAGCGCGAGCAGGTGGCCGCCGCCGGATCCGAGGCGGCCGACGCGTTCGAGGCCTTCGGCTCGTTCCTCAAGGAAAAGCGGGACAAGGCGACCGGTGGATACGCGATCGGCGAGGCGATGTACACGGCGCTGCTGCGGGAAAAGGAGCTGCTGCCATACGACGCGCGCGCCCTGCGGGAGCGCGGGCGCGAGCAGTACGACCTGCTCGCCGCGGATGCCCGACGCCTCGCGCGACAGATCTCCGGCTCGGAGGACTGGACCGGCCTGCTCGCCACGCTGAACACGGTGCACGCCGCGACCCCCGAGGGAATGCGGGCGGAGTACGCGGAGTGGACCGAACGGGCGCGGACGTTCCTGCGTGACACCGGGCTCGTCACCCTGCCGCCGGGCGAGACCTGCAGCGTGGAGCCGTCGCCGCCGTTCCAGCGACCGATCCTCGCGGTGGCGTCGTACAGCCGGCCGCCCGCGTTCACCGACTCGCTCGCCGGCCACTTCTTCGTTCCCTATCCGCCGGAAGGGGTCTCCGAAGCGGAGATCCAGAAGCGCCTCGAGGGGAACTGCAGCGCCGGGATCCCGACGACCGCGGTCCACGAGGCCTACCCCGGTCACCACTGGCACCTGGTCATGGCGAAATCGAATCCCTCGGCCATCCGCAAAGTGTTCAACACCTCGTACTTCTCCGAGGGCTGGGCCCTCTACGCCGAGCGAGTGATGCGCGAGCAGGGCTTCTTCACCGATCCGAAGGCCGAGCTGTACCAGTACGAGGCGACGATCTTCCGCGCCGCGCGGATCATCGTGGATACGAGCCTTCACCTCGGGGAGATGTCGTTCGACGAGGCGGTCCGGTTCATGATGGAGAAGGCGAACCTCTCCGAGCCGAACGCCAAGGCCGAAGTCGGCCGCTACTGCTCGTGGCCGACGCAGGCCGCCTCGTACCTGACCGGGATGCTCGAGATCGTGGACCTCCGCACGCGCTGGCTTGCCCGGCGCGGCACGAACGATGTGGCGGCGCTCCGCGAGTTCCACGACCGTCTCACCTCGAGCGGAAATATGCCGACGAGCCTCGCCGAGCGCGCGATCGCCTAGCCATTGATCTGGGCGCCACCGGGGCGGACCGGTATAGGCTGTGCCAGGTCCGGCGCCAGGGCGTCGGTGGAAGAAGGAAGGTCATGCTCGAAACTCTGTTGGCGCCGCCATTCGCCGCTGACCCACCGATCAAGCTGAATGTCCCGGCGAAGACCCTCGGGCTCGTCCTCGCCATCCTGGGCGCCGTCAGCGTGCTGTTCGGAGTCCTCGGCGTCTTCGCGCTCCTCGGGCTGAGCGCGCTCGCGACCGCGTTCGGCGGTATCTTCCTGCTCGCGGCGATCGGCGTGATCATCGGCGTGATCGGCGCGATCGTGGAGACCTGGGGCGCCTATCAGATGTACCAAGGGAATCGTGATGGAAAGCGACTCGCCATCTACGGCCTCCTCATCAACGTGGCGGGCAGTCTGGTCGCCACGATCGGCGGCTCGGGAGGCCTCGGGGGCTGGATCGTCGGCGTGCTGATCAGCTTCGTCGTGTACTACCTCATCGTCATCAGCCGGTTCCCCGACGAGCCTCCGGTCGTCGCCAAGACCACGTAGCCCACCCACGACCACGGCGGCCGCGTTTCGACGAGCCGGTCGTCGTGGTCAGGCCCCGTCCGAGAAGCGCCGGATCGGCGCGAGCGCGACCAGCGCATCCCCAGCTCGGTAGGTCCGCGCACCCCACAAGACCGAGCGACGACGCCGTTCCCGGGGCGCGACGAGACGCCGACCGAACTTGACCGAGGCACTACGATGCGCGCGGCAGGCCGCGCGAAGGGCGATCGGTCAGCCGCGGGCGCAAAGGGGGCGACGATGCCACGGTCGATCTGGCGCGGCGTGCTGAGCTTCGGGATGGTCGCGATCCCTGTGCGGCTGTATCTCGCGACCGAGAGCTCGTCGAAGGTCTCGTTCAACCTGCTCTGTCCGGAGCACAACACGCGGATCAAGAACAAGCGGTGGTGCCCGGAGGGCGATCACGAGATCGCCTGGGGCGACGTGGTCAAAGGCTACGAGTACGAGAAGGGCAGCTACGTCGTCCTCGACGACGACGACCTGGAGAAGCTCCCGCTGGAGAGCAGCAAAGCGATCGACATCGCCGGCTTCATCAAGGACGAGGAGCTTCCGGGAGCCGTCTACTACCAGAGCGCGTACTACCTCGAGCCCGAGAAGTCGGCCGCGAAGCCCTACGCCCTGCTGAAGAAGACCCTCGAGAAAACGGAGCGCGTCGCGATCGCGAAGTTCGCGCTCCGCGACCGGGAGCGACTGGTCTCGGTGCGCTCGATGGATGGCGCGCTGGTGCTGAACACCCTCCATTGGCCGGACGAGATCCGCTCGACCGAGGACCTCGAGCTCGCCGAGGTGAAGGTATCGCCGGCCGAGGTGAAGATGGCCGAGAACCTCGTTGGGATGATGGCGATGGAGTTCGATCCGAGCGAGTTCAAGGACGAATACAAGCGGGCGCTGGAGAAGATCGTCGAGGCGAAGGTCGAAGGCCGCGAGGATCTCGTGGCGGTCGCCGAGCCGGAGGCCGAGACGACCGTCGTCGACCTCATGACCGCGCTCAAGGCCTCGGTCGAACGCGCGAAGAAGGGTGAGAGCGCCCGGCCGCGGAGCGCGCGCTCCGGGGGCGGGTCCGCCGCCACAAAGAAGACCGCCGCGAAGACGGTGAAGGCCCCCAGGCGCAAGGCGTCCTAGTCGCGGCGCCGCCGCATACTCGACCGGTGCCCAGCCCGGACCGGCGCCCGACGCTCCTCGATGCGCAGGTCGGCCCGGCCGGCCTTCCGCGGACGCTCGCGCCGATGCGGCCCCGCCTGGCGGCCGAGGCGTTCAACTCGAGCGACCACCTGTTCGAGGTGAAGTGGGACGGCATCCGGGCCCAGGTCGCGCAGGATGCCGCGGGGCTGCGGATCGCGGACCGGCACGGCGGCGACCTGCTCCCGGCCGTTCCGGAGCTTCGCGGACTGCGGCTCCCCCTCGGGACGCTCCTCGACGGCGAGATCATCGTCTGCGACAGCCGCGGTCGACCGAGCTACGACCTGCTCGTCGGCCGGCTCGGCCCAAAGCACGCCAAGCGCGGACGTGGACCGATCTTCGTCGCGTTCGATCTCCTATTCGAGAACCATCGTTCCCTACTTGGCCGCCCCCTCGGTGAGCGCCGCCGCCGGCTGCTGGACGGCGGGCTCGCCGGGCCGGGTGTCGTCGTGCCCGAGCACCTGGAGACCGACGGTGAGCCGTTCTTCGACGTGGTGGCCGAGTACGGCCTCGAGGGTATCGTGGCCAAGCGCCGGGACGGCCGCTATGTGCCGGGTGCCCGCAGTGCCGATTGGCTGAAGTGCCTCGTTTCGCCGCGGAGCGACGTCATCATCGGTGGCCTGGTGATCGATGAGGCGCGGGGCGCCCGGTCGGTCCTCTGCGGCTGGCGCACCGATGACGCCACGACCCGATTCGCCGGCGAGGCCGTCGTGCCGCCGTACCTCGCCGATTGGCTGGATTCGGCCACCCGCGATCTGCGTTCGGGCGAATCACCCTTCACCGGGCCGCTACCGGTGCGGCCCGGAACGGCCTGGCTTCAACCCCGGCTCGTCGCGATCGTCGATCACGAGGGCGATCGCGACGGCGAGCTCCAGGCCCCCCGGTTCCGCGCGCTTCGATTCGATGGCCGCCCCGACGATTGTCACCGCGAGGACCCCGTCGCGGTCCCGTACGCGCCGGCGACCGCGGGGCCGGAACGGCCGCGCCTGGTGGTCCTCAATGCGCTGCCGTACGGGCTTTCCTGACGGTCTAGACTTAGAAAAACCCCGGAGGGCCCGCCCGTGCCGAAGTTCGTGTTCGTGACCGGTGGCGTCGCATCATCGGTAGGCAAGGGCATCACCGCCGCCTCGCTCGGGCGCATCCTCGCGGCCCGCGGTCTCGCGGTCGCCTCGCTGAAGATGGATCCCTACCTCAATGTCGACCCCGGGACGATGTCGCCCTATCAGCACGGCGAGGTCTTCGTGACCGAGGACGGCGCCGAGACCGATCTCGACCTCGGCCACTACGAGCGTTTCATCGACCGCAACGTGACGCGTGCGTCCAACGTCACCACCGGCCAGATCTACAACTCGGTCATCGCCAAGGAGCGGCGTGGCGATTACCTCGGGGCGACCGTTCAGGTGATCCCGCACGTCACGAACGAGATCAAGGCCCGCATCCACCGGGTGGCCCGCGAGGCCCAGGCCGAGGTCGTCGTGGTCGAGGTCGGCGGGACCGTTGGGGACATCGAATCGCTCCCCTACCTCGAGGCGATCCGGCAGTTCCGCAACGATGTCGGCCGCCAGAACGTCCTCTACCTGCACCTCACCCTCCTGCCCCGGGTGGTCGGCGGCGAGCTGAAGACGAAGCCGACCCAGCACTCGGTGAAGGAGCTGCGCTCCATCGGCATCCAGCCGGACGTGATCATCGCCCGAGCGGACGTGGCCATCGACGACGAGCTGCGCGAGAAGATCGCCCTATTCTGCGACGTGAAGATCGAGAACGTGATCTCCGAGCCGGACGCCTGGTCGATCTACGGCGTGCCGCTCATGCTCGAGGAGTCCGGGGTGGGCCGCATCGTGGTCGAGGAGCTCGGCCTCACCGAGCGCGCGACCGCGCCGGACCTCCGGGAATGGCAGGCGCTCTGCGACAGCATCAGGCAGGCGAGCATCCCCCTGGAGATCGGCCTCGTCGGGAAATACATCGAGCTCCAGGACGCTTACCTCTCGGTCGCCGAGTCCATCCGCCACGCCAGCTGGGCCGCCGGGTGCGATGTGCGGATCCGCTGGATCGACAGCGAGAAGCTCGAGCATGCCGGGGACACCGAGCCGCTCGCCGGCCTCGACGGCGTCGTCATTCCCGGCGGCTTCGGCTACCGGGGGATCGAGGGTAAGGTCCGTGCGGCACGCTACGGGCGCGAGACCGGATTGCCGACGCTCGGGCTCTGCATGGGAATGCAGTGCATGGTCATCGAGCTCGCTCGGAAGGCGCTCGGGACGGACGATGCGAACTCCACCGAGTTCGACGCATTCACGCCGAACCCGGTGATCGATCTCCTCCCCGAGCAGCGTGACCTGGCGGACAAGGGGGGCACGATGCGGCTGGGCTCCTACCCGTGCGTACTCATCGAGGGCACGCTGGCGCATCGCGCCTACAAGCAGCCGATCGTGCTTGAGCGGCATCGCCACCGGTTCGAGTTCAACAACGCGTACCGCGAACTCCTCGAGACCAATGGCCTGCGCTTCAGCGGCCTCTCACCTGATGGGCGCCTGGTCGAGATCGTCGAGATCCCGGAGCACCCGTTCTATCTCGGCACGCAATACCACCCCGAGTTCCGTTCGCGGCCGAACCGGCCGCATCCGCTGTTCACCGCATTCGTCCATGCCGCGCTCGAGCGCGGCCGGGCCAACGGCCGCGCCGACACGGCGCCGGCCACACGACAGGAGACGCACGCATGAGACTGTTCCTCGATACCGCGGAGCTCGGCGAGGTCCAGGAGGGCGTCCGTTGGGGTGTCGTCTCCGGGGTGACCACGAACCCGACCCTCATCGCGAAGGCCGGACAGGATCACAAGACGCAGGTGCAGAAGATCTGCGCGCTGGTCGGAGATGTGTCGGCCGAGTGCGTCACCGAGAAGACCGCCGACCTGATCGCCGAGGGCCGGCAGATCGCGTCCTGGCACCCCAACGTCATCGTGAAAGTGCCGCTGACGCAGGACGGTCTCGCCGCGGGGAAGGTCCTCGCTGGCGAGGGGATCCGCCTGAACGTGACGCTCTGCTTCAGCGTCAACCAGGCGCTGCTGGCCGCCGAGATCGGGGCCTACATCATCAGCCCGTTCGTCGGCCGCCTCGACGACATCAACGAGGATGGCATCGCGCTGGTTCGCGACATCGTGAGCGCGTACCGGCAGCAGGAGGTGAAGACGAAAGTCCTCGCCGCCAGCCTCCGTGGCCCGCTGCACGTGAGCCAGTCCGCGCTCGCGGGCGCCGACATCGGCACGATGCCGTTCAAGGTCCTCGAGTCGCTGTTCCATCATCCGCTCACCGACGCGGGGCTCGCCCGGTTCGCCGAGGACTACCGCAAGAGCCAGGAGACGCCGAGGGCGGCGGCCAAGGCTGCACCGGTCTCGCGGGCAGCCCCGGGTGCGCGCAAGACCTAGCCCACCCCGGAGCGATTAGCGGTGCGGCGGCTCCCCGACGACGAGCTCGCGCATGTCCGCCGCCGCTATCCCGCAGAGATCGAGGATGCAGAGCATCATCGCAGTGCGCTCGTCGGTGCGGCCGGTCTTGATCGCCAGATCGGTGGCGTAGATGGACTCGTAGGCACGGGTGACGTCGGCTCGGGTCACGCGCTGGGCGAACGCCTGGGCCTTCTGGATCGCGTAGGGCGATGATCGGATCGCTTTGGCCATCCGCTCGGCGTCCTGGGTCGTCCGCATCGCCATGGCGAACAGGAGGACCCGCATCTGCCAGAGGAGCAGGGCGATGATCTGCTGGGGCGCCTGGCCCTCGCCGAGCAGCTGCTCCAGCTGCCCCACCGCGGCGCGGTGATCGCGGCGGACGACCGCCTGCGTGAGCAGGAAGATGTCCGATTCGATCGCCCCGCTCACCAGCGCCCGCACATCCGCCGCGCTGACCGACGCGCCGGCGGCGAACGAGCCGAGCTTGCGGAGCTCGTGGTCGATCCGCTCACTGTCGGTCCCCACCGCCGAGGCGAGCGCGCCCAGAGCCTCGGGCGCGAGCTGCACGCCGGCCTGGCCGGCGCGCGTCCTGATCCAGCCCGGCACCTCGGGCGGCTGCAGGCGACTCACCCGCTCGACCACGCCTCCGGCCAACTCGACCGCGGCGGGAAGGTCGGCGACGGTGGTGATCGGCGTGTCCGGATCGGCGGCCGGCCCGGGCTTCTTTGCCGGTCTCGCCGGGGCCTTCGCCGGCCGGCGGCCGCGGGCCGGCACCTTCTCCGCGGTCACCAGCACGAGGGCGGCCTCGGCCGGCGTCTCGGCGATGAAGTGGTGGTCGGCGAGCGCTTCGGCATGCTCAACGACGATGACGCGTCGTTCATCAACCGCGTCGAACAGCCCCTGCGATCGCATGCTCATGAGGATTGTCACCGGTGGAACGGTCCGCGCGTCGTGGCGGGTCAGGCCGAGCGGCGCACCGAGATCCGCCGACCGCTGCGCCGCGAGGTCGGAGGGCCGGTCGACCCCGCTGTTGAGGATCCCGACGAGCTCGGCGACGCGGAGGCGAGCGCGATAGGGGTCATCCCCGAGGACAAGATGGATCGGCCGCGTCGGGGGCCGGTCGGGGGTGGCGGGCATGCGCTGAGCCTAGCCGCGCCGGACCCCTCGGGGACCCACCGGCCGCGGCGGCGCCAGGGCGTTGGCGTGCGCGCGCACCGCGATCCCGCGGTCGGTGACCGTGAGCTCGACCGTCCCGTCGCGATCGGTGCGATAGGTGGGGATCCGGCCGAGCGCCTCGAGGGTCTGAGGCGTCGGATGGCCGTACGAATTGTCCCGTCCGGCCGAGATGACGGCGACCTCCGGCCCGACCGCGGCGACGAGGGCCGGCCCGTGGGGGGTCGCCGCACCGTGGTGGGGCGGAACGTACACGCGCGAGCGCAGTGCCGCGGGATCGCGCAGGAGCGCCGCCTGCGCGGTCTCCGTCGCATCGCCCATGAAGAGCATCGAGAACGCTCCACGCTCCAGACGGACCACGAGCGACGGGACATCGACCGGCACATCCCCTTCGGGAGCGAGGAATCGCAGGGTGGCGCTCCCGAGACGGACGGAGGTACCCGCGGTCGCCGCCTGCCGTGGGACTCCGGCCCTCGCCGCGTGCGTGCTCCAGGTGCTCGCAAGGGGCCCCGCGTTCAGCCCGGCCGGCTCGACCGCGAGGCCGACGTGGAAGCGATCGAGGACCGGAAGCAGGCCGTTGCCGTGATCGATGTGGGCGTGGGTCAGGGCGACGACGTCGATCCGCCGGTCCCACGGCGGGAGCACGACCCCGAGCTCGTCGAGCAGACGCGCCGGATCGGGCCCGCCATCGATGAGCGCCCGACGCCCGTCGACCTCGATGAGATAGGCATCCCCCTGGCCGATGTCCAAGGCGAGCACCCGCAGCCCGGGCATCGGCCGGAGGGCGACGATGACGACGGCCGTCGTCGCAAGACACGCCGCCAGGCCGAGCGCGGCGGCCCGGACACCCCGGGACCTGAGGAGCGGCCGGTCGTGCCACGAGGGCTGACCGACCCGGCGTCCGGTAGCACCGAACACGAGCGGCGGCGCGTTCGGGTGTGACCACCGCCGGACCGGAGCGGCGACCCGCGGAAGGCGAGCGATGAGCTTCGGCGCGAAATGGATCGCCGCGGCGCAGCCGGCTCCCAGCAGGACCGCGGTCAGCGGCCCGCGAGGGACCTCGATGGACGCGGCGGGGAGACCGGCGGCGGTCTCGACCACGGCCCGAAGCAATCGGGCGATGAGATAGCCCGCGAGGGCGAACGGCACGGCGGCACCGGGTAGGACGGCACCGGCGATCGCCGTCATCGCCGCCGCGACCATGAGCGGCGGGAACAGCGGCACCGCCAGCACATTGGCCAGCGGGGCGACGAGGGAGATCCGGCCGAAGATCGCGGCCACGATCGGCAGGGTCGGGATCGTCGCGGCAAGGGTCGCCGCCAGACCCTCGCGGACCAGGGTCGGCAGGGCCCGGAGGCGGGCGGCAAGCCGTTCCTGGAACGCGAACAGGCCGGCGGTGGCGCCGACGCTCAGGAGGAAACCGGCATCCGCGATGGTCGCCGGATCGGAGACGAGCATGACCGCGGCGGCCGCAGCGAGCGCATTCGTGGCGGCGGCCCGGCGGCCGAGAGCGAGGCCCAGTGCCGCCACGACCGCCATCGCCGCCGCGCGGAACACGCTCGAGCCGCCACTCACGACGGCGCTGTATCCGAGCACCGCGACGACGGTGACGATCGCGCGCATGAGCGGCCGGCCGCGGCCGCGCACAGCAAGGCCCGCCGCGGCGGCGACCAGGGTCATGTTGAACCCCGAGATCGCCAGCAGATGCGTCGTGCCGCTCGCGGCGAACGCATAGGCCAGGTCCGGCCCGATGGCGGCCCGTTCGCCGAGCGCGATCCCGACCAGGATGCCGCTCTCGGGCTCCGGCACAAGCCGGCGGAGCGGATCTCCGAGGGCCATCCGCAGGCCGGTGGGATCGGCCAGCGGCGGCAGCCATCCCGGAAGGGGGCCGCTCATCAGGCTGGCGGCCGTCGCCAGCGACGCGATCCCGGCCGCGCCCCAGGCGAGCCGCCGGAGCCGATCGGTGCTGCAGAAGGCGAGGACCGCCGAGGCCGCGGCCAGCACGAGTGCGATGGCCGGTGCGGCCGCCGGGTCGAGCGCTCCTGGCGAGACTGCCGCGGTCGCGACGCAGGCTGCAGCGACCGCCGCGGGGAGGGCGGGGAGCCGGGTGACCACGCCGGGCCCGGTCACCGGATGGTCACCAGATCGCGCAGCTCGCCGAAGGCCCGCGGCGAGACCAGACCGCGGGTCTGCAGATCATCGGACCGCGCGAACGGCTTGCTCTCGCGTGAGCGGATGATCCGGGCCGCGATGCTCGGCCCGATCCCCGGCAACCCCTCCAGCTCGTTGGCCGGAGCGAGGTTGAGATTCACTTTGCGCTCGGCGTCGCTCCCGACGCTGCCGGCCGGGGCGAGCTCCCCGGGCCTCGGGACGTACACCCGGGACCCGTCCCGCAACGGCGCCGCCTGATTGAGGGCGGAGCGGTCGGCGTCGGCGGTGAAGCCTCCGGCCGCCGCGACCGCATCGACAATCCGCGAGCCGGCGGGAAGCCGGATGACCCCGGGGCGGACGACCGCGCCGGAGACGTCGATGACGAGCGGCGACGCGGTCGCCACGGCCGTGGGTGAGGGCGCGGCCTCGAGCACCGGCGGCGGCGGCCCGTCCCGGAGGAGAAGCGCCGCGCCGAATCCCGCGGCGGCAAGGACCGGGATCGCGAGCAGGAGCAGACGCAGCACGACCCGACGGTCCGCTACTGCGGGGTGCGGTGGCGATCGTCCGTTCGATCCCAGCTGCGTCGTCCGTTCGGTCCGAAACCGAACCGGGACGGTCTCAGTTCTGGCGGCGGCCTCCGGCGGGGGCCTGCATCTGGATGATCGACACCGGCAGGGTCCCGACGACCGCGCCATCGACCTCCAGGTCGAACCGGTGCGTGCCGAATCCGCCGAAGCTCAGGTTGTTCAGCTCGACGATCACGTTCACGTCCTGACCGGTGACCGCCTGGACGGCGATCTCCGGCGGGTTCGTCCCGGCCTGTCCGCCGTCCGGCTTGCGCAGGCGGACGATCACGGTGTGGGTGCCGGCCTCGAGGCCAAGGATCGCGACGAGGAACATCCGCGGATGCTGGGCGGGCAGTCCGGTGACGCTGATGTTCCGAAAGATCCCGAGCAGGCTGACCTTTCCGTCCTGACCGACGAGAGCGTGATCGCAGAGCGCCGCCAGGCGCACCTCGGCCTGGCTCATGACGGCCTCCCGGTCACGACGCTCACCAGCCGGTCGGGCACGACGATCGTCTTCTGCACCGAGGCACCACCGATCGCGGCCGCGACCTTCTCGCTCGCGAGGGCCAGCGACCGAACGGTATCGTCGGACGACCCGGCCGGAAGGCGGATGCGGTCGCGGACCTTGCCGTTCACCTGAATGACGATCTGCACCTCCGCGTCCTGGGCCGCCGCCGGATCGTAGGCCGGCCAGGACTGCTGGTGGACCGAGCCGGTCCCGCCACGCCGCTGCCACAGCTCCTCGGAGAGATGTGGGGCGAACGGCGCAAGGAGCAGGACGAGCGTCGCCACGCCCTCCTCGCGGCTCGGTCCGGTGGCGTGGAACAGGGCCGTCGAGAGCTCCATCATCGCGGCGATCGCGGTGTTGAAGTGATAGGCATCGAGATCGGCCGAGACCTTCTGGATCGTGCGCTGGACCAGCCGGTCAAGGTCAGGGTCCCTCGGGCCCGGCCCGGCAGGCTGCAGCGCGATCGTCCAGACCCGGTTCAGGAATCGCCAGGTGCCCTCGATCCCCGCGGCATCCCAATCGGCGCCATCGGTCCAGGGTCCCATGAACATCATGAACAGGCGCAGCGTATCGGCGCCATAGCGCGCGACATACGCGTCGGGTGCCTCGACGTTCCCGCGCGACTTCGACATCTTGCGGCCCTTGAACACGATCGTCCCCTGGTTGCGCAGATGGATGAACGGCTCGTCGAACCAGAGGTATCCGAGGTCGCGGAGGGCTTTGCAGATGAACCGCGCGTAGAGCAGATGAAGGATCGCGTGCTCGATCCCGCCGGTGTACCGGCTCACCGGCAGCCAGTGCCGAGCCACCGCCGGGTTCATGAAGCAGGTCGGATCCTTGGGATCGGGATACCGATAGACGTACCACGACGAATCGACGAATGTATCCATCGTGTCGGTCTCGCGCTTCGCGGGCCTGCCGCAGCGTGGACAGGTGGTGTTCACGAACTCGGGGAGATTGGCGAGCGGCGATCCCCCACGTCCGGTGAATTCGGCATCGCGGGGCAGGACGACCGGGAGGTCGGTCTCCGGGACCGGTACCGTGCCGCAGTCGCCGCAGTAGACGATCGGGATCGGCGTGCCCCAATAGCGCTGACGGGAGATGAGCCAGTCGCGCAACCGGTAGGTGACCGCGACATCGCCGATGCCACGGACCTTCGCGTCCGCCGCGATCCGGCGCTTCGCCTCATCGTGCGCGAGTCCGGTGAAGGCGCCGCTGCGCACGAGCGTCCCGGGGCCGGTGTAGGCCGCGTTCAGCTCCCCGTGCTCGGTCCCCTCGGGTGAGATGACCTCGCGGATCTCGAGTCCGTATGCGGTCGCGAAGGCGAAGTCCCGCTCGTCATGGGCCGGGACGGCCATGATCGCGCCGGTGCCGTACGTCGCGAGGACGTAGTCCGCGATCCAGATCGGGATGCGCTCCCCGGTGAACGCGTTGTGAGCGTACGCGCCCGTCGCGACCCCGGTCTTGGGCCGGTCGGCGCTCGTGCGATCGATCTCGGCGGTGTTGCGCGCCTGCTCCACGTACGCCGTGACCTCCGCTCGGTGTCCGGCGGTCGTGATCGTGGCGACGAGCGGATGCTCAGGCGCGAGCACCATGAAGGTCGCGCCGTAGATCGTGTCCGGCCGCGTGGTGAAGAACCGGATCGTCGTGCCCGGATGGCCTTCCACGGCGAAGGCGATCTCCGCGCCCTCGGAGCGGCCGATCCAGTTCTGCTGCATGACCCGCACGCGCTCGGGCCAGTCCAGACCGTCGAACTTCAACAGCTCGTCGGCATACGCGGTGATCTTGTAGAACCATTGGGTCAGGTCCTTCTTCACGACCGGGGTATCGCAGCGCTCGCAGAGTCCGTTGATGACCTGCTCGTTGGCCAGCACGGTCTCGTCCCGTGGGCACCAGTTCACCGGTGCGGTCGCCCGGTACGCGAGGCCCTTCTCCAGGAGCTTCAGGAACATCCACTGGTTCCAGCGGTAGTACTCCGGGTAGCAGGTGATCACCTCACGACGCCAGTCGATCCCGGTGCCCATCTTCACGAACTGCTCGCGCATGTGGGCCATGTTCTGTTCGGTCCAGGCCGCGGGGTGCATCTTTCGGTCGATCGCGGCGTTCTCGGCATTGATCCCGAACGCGTCGAACCCCATCGGGAACAGGACGTTGTGACCGCGCATCCGCACATAGCGGGCGGCGCAATCGGAGGGCGCGTAGGCATACCAGTGCCCGACGTGGATCTCGCCCGAGGGGTACGGGAACATCGTCACGAAGTAGTAGTTGGGACGTTCGGCCGTGTCGGGAGTCTCGTGGAGGCCGCTGTCCCGCCAGTGTGCCTGCCACTTGGGCTCGATCTCCGACGGCGTGTAGCGCTCGCCCTTGACCGGGGCGACCTGGCTCGTGTCGCTCGACATCGCGCGGCACCTCCTCGCAGAAGACGTGACGATCGTCCGTCTTGGGGACGAAAGCGTCACTTCCGCGGTACCACCCCGACTTGAGACCCTCCTTGCCGCCACCGGCCGGTGGAGCTGAGGGGATTCGAACCCCTGACCCCCACACTGCCAGTGTGATGCGCTACCACTGCGCCACAGCCCCGAGTCTCCGCTCGAGCACGTGATAACGGGCGTGATCCCGGCGGGCGTTGGTGTCCCCCAGCCACCCTGGGCTCGGCACCTGGCGCCCGCGGCTCCCGGGTGAGTTCCCCGCTCTTCGTGCACCGGCTTGCACCGATCGCCGGCTCTCTGTGCGCGAAGGCGGCGGGTACTGCTCCCGCTCGCAGCCGTTGAAGGCCAAAGTATAGGGCGATGCTCCCCGTCGTCCGCGTCGACAAGCGCATCCCGGGCGGTTCGCTCTGGCAGCGCCGGTCCGGGTACCGGCTCGCGGACCAGGATGGGCTGGCGCGGGTGTACCAGCCGGCCGGCACGCCGTGGTGGAACCCACTCGGCGGCTGGACCCAAGAGGTGCCTGGGGTCAGCGTCTTTGGCGACCTGCTCCCGTTCGCGATCAGCTGTCACGGCGTGGAGGGGAACAAGCGGTTCTACATCGATGTGGTCCGCTGGAATCGCGTCGGTCCGACGGTGATCGAATATCTCGATCTCTACCTCGATGTGATGATCGATCCCGCGGGCGTCGTGTCGGAGAAGGACGAGCACCAGCTCGTCGCGCTGGTCCCCGCGGAGCAGCTGGCGGTGCGCGCGACACGCGACGCCATCCGCACCCGGATCGCGGCCGGCGATCCGCTGTTCGATCCCTCCGGACCGCTCTACGCGGTCTCCCCGGACGTCTTTGCACTTCCGCCGGTGCCGCTCGAGCCGAGCCCGGCCGGGCCCGACCAACGGCGAACGCGCGGACCCTAGGACCGCAGGCGGTTCTGGTCGCGGCGCATCGCGACGGACTGCAGCATCCCGAGGGCGAGGCAGATCGACAGCAGCGACGAGCCGCCATGCGAGATGAACGGCAGCGGGATCCCGGTCACCGGCATGAGGGACATCGCCATGCCGACGTTCACGACGATCTGGAACGCGAGCATCGCCACCACGCCTCCGGCGAGGTAGGTGCCGAACGGATCGCGCGCGCGGAAGGCGATGCGGAGCGCGGCGACGAGCAGGACCGCGAACAGCGCGAACAGGATGAGCGCGCCGACGAATCCGAGGTCTTCGGCCAGCCCGGCGAACACGAAGTCCGATTCGGCGATCGGCAGATACCCGAGCGGCGATTGGGTGCCGGCGGTGAGGCCCTTCCCCACCGTCTGGCCGGATCCGATCGCGATGAGCGACTGGATGATGTTCCATCCGGCACCCTGCGGATCGGCATAGGGATCGAGGAATGCGGTCAGCCGTGCACGCTGGTATCCCTGCAGGAACGACCAGACCAGCGGGAACGAGGCGATGGCGACCGCGACGAGCGTCGCCAGCTGCCAGAGCCGCACGCCGGCGATGAACGCCATCCCGAAGAAGAGGGCGACGAACACGAGGCTGGTGCCCAGATCCGGCTGCCGGTACACCAGGGCCCACGGCGGGATGAGCAGCGCCAGCGCGCCGAGGAGCACAAGCGGCGAGCCGATCCGCTCGTGCCGGTCGGCGAACCATTTCGCGAGCACGACGATCATGAGGACCTTCGCGAACTCGCTCACCTGGAACTTCTGCCCCGCGATCGTCACCCAGCGCTGACCGCCGAGGATGTTGTGTCCGATGACGAGCACCAGGATGAGCAGACCGATGGTGAGCAGGTACAGGAGCGGCGCGAGCACCCCGAACCAGGCGTAGTCGAAGTAGGCCACCGCGGCCATCAGCCCGAGCCCGAGGGCCGCGAAGACGACGGCCTTCGTCACGGTGGCGAGCGGGTCGGCCGTCGTGCGGTCTTCGAAGGAGCTCGAGTACGCGATGACCAGGCCGTAGGCCACCAGAAGCAGCGTGGCGATCAGCAGGAACGGATCGATCAGCTCGATGCGCCGGAAGGTCGGCCGATCGTGCAGCGGCGAGGCCGCACGCGACATCGTGATCGGGCCGGCGCTCATGGGAGGCTCGCCTTCTTGTCCCCCGCAGGGGCGCCGAGAAGATACGTCTCGTAGATCCGCTGGGTCATCGCGACGGCGGGGTTGAGGCACGAATCGCACAGGCTCTTGCTCGAGTTGAAGGTGAACAGGACCATCGCGATCTGGGCGGTCGGGTCGGTGTTGTTCTCCTGCGGCAGGAACGACACGAACCAGTTGTGGAAGCCAAGCAGGTTGCGGCCCGCGCTGTCACGACCCCCGGACGGCCCGAACTCGGCGGTGCCGGTCTTGCCGGCGATCGGGAGCTTGGCGTTCGGCATCGGCGCATGGCCGCTGGTGACGACCAGGCGCGCCGACTCGCGCAGGAGCCGCAGGTCCTCGCTCTTCATCGCGAGCTTGCGGGCGACCTCCGGCTGCTTGACCAGGATCGGGTTGCCGAGGGGATCGTCGACCTCCTTCAGCAGATGCGGGACGTAGACGGTGCCGCCGTTCGCGACCGCGGCGTACGCGTTCACCAGCTGGAGCGGCGTTACCGCCACATAGCCCTGGCCGATCGCCTCGTGATAGGTGTTGCCGACCGACCAGGGCTCACCGATGACCTCTTCCTTCCAGGTCGGATCGGGCATGATCCCGTTCGCCTCCCCGGGAAGATCGATCCCGGTCCGCTGGCCGAAGCCGAGCATGTGTCCGTACTTCGCGATCGCCTCCGGCCCGACGCCGCGGACGCTGCTCATCGGACTCCCGGCGGCGAGCGAATAGAAGTAGATGTCGCTCGAGTGGGCGAAGCCGGTCGGGAAATCGAGCAGGCCGTGCGCCCGCCAGTCGAAGAAGCTGGTCCCCGACACGCTGAACGACGTGGAGGTCACGTTCACCTGGGTATTCCGCGTGGCGGTGCCCTCGGTGAGCGCGGCCAGGCCGGTGACCATCTTGAACGTCGATCCCGGCGGGTAGATCTCGCCTACCGCCTTGTTCACCAGCGGATGGCGGTCGTCGGAGTTGAAGGCCTTCATCTCCGCGGTCGTGACGCCGCGGATGAAGACGTTGTTGTCATAGGCCGGAGTGCTGACCATCGCCAGGATCTCGCCGTTCTGCGGATTGATCGCGACCCCGACGCCCTGGGTGAACGCGTCCTTGTCCACGCCGGCCTGAAGCTCGCCGGCGATGATCCGCTGCAGCTTGTCGTCGATCGTGAGCTTGAGGTTCCCGCCGGGAGCCGGCGGCGTCTCGGCCAGGGTCTTGATCTCGCGCTGCGCGGCGTCGCGCTCGACCTCACGCCAACCGTAGATCCCGCGAAGGTACCGCTCGTACTCCCATTCGAGCCCGGTCCGGCCGACATCGTCGGTCGGGAGATAGCCGGCATCGCGCTTGGCTTCGAGCTCGTCCGGCCGGATCGGGCCGACGTACCCCATGAGCGGGGAATAGAGCGGCCCGTCGACGTATTGCCGGATCGCTTCGGCGTCGATGCGCACGCCCGGATAGGCCTCGGCCCGTTCGGCGAGGAGCAGGGCGACGTCACGGGCGATCGGCTTGGTCGACACCTTCACCGGCTCGTAGGGATTGCGCACGCGCTGCGCGGCGATGAGCTCGAGGATCTCCTGGCCCTCCCGGCCCACGAGCACGCCGAGCCGGCCCGCGACATCGACCTCGCGCACTCGTGGGAGGTCGACCGGGACCACGCTCACCGCGAACCCGGGGATGTTGCGTACCAGGACCCGGCCGCTGCGATCCAGGATGATCCCGCGATCCGCGGTCACCGGGAGCCGGAGGACCCGGTTGTCCTCCGCCAGCGCGCGATAGCGCGCGCCGTTGACGACCTGCAGGTCCCAAAGGCGTGCGGTGAGCATCCCGAGGAGCACGATGAAGACGAGTCCCAGCGCGACGAAGCGGCGGGGACGGACGAACGCGCGCCCATCGACGGCCAGCATCACGAGGACCCCCGCGGTTCCGTGGCGCGGCGCACCCAACGGGCGAGCGGATAGGCGGCGAGCGCGAGCAGCCCGGTGTAGACCGCCCCGCCGCCGATCTCCGCGGCGAGCACCGTCGGCGCAGGCAACGGCTGTCCGGCGACCACCAGGGCGCCGACGTAGAGCCCGCCGGCCGCGAACGCCCCCAGCCCGACGAACGCCGCACCGAGTGCGACCCCAGCCGGACGGACGACCGAGCGCTCGCCGAGGCCGATCGCCGCGACCGGCGGCAGCAGCGCGATCGCGAACGCCCCGAGGGGGCCGCCAGAGAGCAGATCCGCGGCGACCCCGCCGAGGAAGGCCCACCAGACGGCCTCGCCCGCGCCGGCGGCGAGGGACCAGGACGCCGCGACGAGGAGTGGCATGTTCGGGCGGGCACCTCCGATCGCGAGGAATGGGATCACCGACCCCTGGAGCAGCGCGGCGGCGAGGGGGACGCCGATGGCGAGCGCGATGCGCAACCGGCCCTCCTCTTCCTACGGAACGCGGATCGACCCGCGAACGCTACGCGGGGCCCGGCGCGATCAGGAGTGGGTTGCCGGGCGGATCGGCCGAGGATCGGCCGCCGGGCCACCCTCCGCGGTGGTGGCCAACTCCTCCTCGAGGCGTGGATAGGGATCCTCGTCGCGCAGCTTCGCGCTCACGTAGATGAGGACGAGACGGCCCGTGGCCGCGACCGGGACGGCCAGGAGCACGCCGATGAGCCCAAAGAGCGCTCCCCCGCCCAACAGGGCGAAGATGACGACGGCCGGGTGAAGCCGGACGATCCGGCCGATCACCAATGGAATGACGAAGTAGTCCTCGGCGTGGCGCAGGATCGTGTACATGATCGCGATCGCCGCGACGTAGATGAGCTGGGACCAGCCGAACGGGTTCGGGTGACCGAGTGCGACCAGGGAGGCGATCGCGCCGGCGGTGATCGGGCCGATGATCGGGATGATCTCCAGCAAGCCGGTCATGAATCCCAGGAGGAAGCTGAACGGCACACCGAAGGCGGTGAGGCCGATCGTCGTGACGACCCACATGATCACGATGAGGACGAGCTGCCCGCGCACGTACCGTCCGAGCAGCACGTTCACCTGCTGGCCGAGCGGGACGAGCTCATGACGGTAGCGACGGGGCGCGAGACGCCCGATCCAGGCGATCAGCCGCGGCCAGTCACGGAGCAGGAAGAACGTCGCGATGAGGAAGATCAGGAACTCGAGCAGGAAGTGCCCGAGCCCGACGATGAACGGGACCGCGAAGTTCGCGGCGTTGCGGGTGAACTCGACGGGCGCGTTGCCCGCGGGGCCGAAGACCAGCGGCTGGACATCCCCCATGCCCAGCTGGTTCAGGGACTCGACGATCGTGTTCTGGGCGTTCGATACCAATTCTGGTAGCGAGCGCTGGAACATCGTCATCTGCTCCATCACCAGCGGTACGAGCACGCGGGTGCCCGATGCGATGAGCGCGAGCAGGCCGAGGAACACGATCGCGGCGGCCGCACCCCGGTGGTGGATCACCCGCAGCTCGATCAGCCGCACCAGCGGCAGCAGCACGTAGCTGAGCACCGCGGCCCAGATGAAGGGCCGCACGATGTCCCCCACCCGATAGATCACATACACCGCGGCGGCCAGCAGCAGCAGGACGACGATCCGCTTCGTCACCGGGCTCCACTGGGCCGCTCTCATCACGTTCACGTACGCCTGCGATTATCACGCAGCGCCTGCCGCACGCTGGGGATCTCGCCGCGTCGCCAGGCGGCAAGATCGTGGCGATGCGCCAGGATCCCGATGATCGCGACGGCGACGGCATAGCCGAGGACCGCCGGGCCCGCGACGATCGCCGCGAGCAGCGCCATGAGCAGCAGGGTCACCACCGTCGCGGGCACGAACCGCCGCACCAGCACCAGGCTGTTCAGCACCCACAGCCCGAGCGCGGCGATCGCCAGCGCCGGGCTGATGCCGAGGTAGCCACCGAATGTCGTGGCGACCCCTTTCCCGCCGCGAAGTCCCGAAAAGACCGGCACGACCTGTCCGACGACCGCGGCTAGCGCACATACCGACCCGAGCTCCGGCCCACCCAGCCCGAGGCCGGCCGCGCCGGCGAGATAGCCCTTGCCCACGTCGGCCAGGAACACGACCAGGCCGGCCAGCGGATGGACCGACAGCGCGATATTCGTGGCTCCGGCGTTTCCCGTCCCGACCGTCCGCGGATCCGGACGACCAGCCAGACGGGCGGCGATGAGCGCGATGGGAATGCTCCCAAGAAGGTAGCTCGTCAATGCAGCCATAGCAGCCAAAATGGCTATCAGTGCCCTTCTGCAGTCAATGCCGAGTTTAGTTTCATGGCGCTTTCCGGTACAATAGGCTACCTCGGTGACGCACAACAGAGGCCCATTTGAGCGTCCAGGCGCCGATTGTTTCACGTGTGACAGGCATTGAACGTCCTCGCGGTCAGCAACCAGAAAGGCGGAGTGGGGAAGACGACGACCGCCATCAGCCTCGCAGCCGCACTTTCCGAGCAGGGTTCGAGAGTCCTACTCGTTGACCTGGACCCTCAGGCGAACGCGACGAGCGGCCTGGGCGTAAGCAAGCAGCACCCCCGATCGGTGTACGGCGTGCTCGTGCGCGACGAGCCGATCGCCGAGGCGATCCAGCCGACGAGCGTCCCGGGCTTGGACATCCTGCCGTCCTCCCCGGACATGGCCGGCGCGGAGGTGGAGCTGGTGCCGCTCCTCGCCAGGGAGTTCCGCCTGCGTGACGCGCTGCCGCGGGCAGGGGAGTACGACACGGTCCTCATCGACTGCCCACCATCGCTTGGTCTGCTCACAGTGAACGCCCTTGCCGCGGCGGACGCCGTCCTCATTCCCGTGCAATGCGAGTACTACGCCCTCGAGGGGCTGGCCCAGCTGTTGGCGACGATCGATGCAGTCCGGGTCCGCCTGAACGCCCGGCTCGAGGTCCTGGCGATCGTGCTTACGATGGAGGATCGCCGCAACCGGCTGTCGATGCAGGTGACCGAAGAGGTGATCCGCCATTTCCCGCAGCTGGTCGCCCGGGTGCGGATCCCGCGTGCAGTCCGACTGGCCGAGGCCCCGAGCCACGGCCAGCCGATCTCGGTGTATGACCCGGGCTCCCGCGCCGCGCAGGCCTATGGCGACCTGGCCCAGGAAGTGGCGATGCGCTTGGCGGCGCGGACCCCGATCGCCCTGGGTGCGGTGACGAACTGATGGCGCGGACCGGCCTGGGCCGCGGGCTGGACGCGCTCCTCGGTCCGGGCACGCCAACAACGCCGATCGGCGCAATAGCGGACGCCCCGACGCACGGCGCGACGAGCGAGCTCCCCCTCGAACGGATCGCCCCCAATCCGCAGCAGCCGCGGACCCGCTTCGACAACGACGGGATCAACGAGCTGGCCGCGTCGATCCGGGCGCACGGTGTCCTGCAACCAATTGTGGTATCTCGTCAGGGCGACGGCTACGAGCTCGTCGCCGGGCACCGCCGGGTGCTCGCCTCGCGGGTCGCCGGGAGGACGACGATCCCCGGCGTGATCCGTGAGGACGTCGGCGACCGGCTCGAGCTGGCCCTGGTCGAGAACCTCCAGCGTGCCGACCTGAACGCGATCGAGACCGCCCGCGCCTACAAGCTCCTGATGGAGACCTACGACCTCACCCAGGAGGCGCTCGCCGAGCGGATGGGAAAGTCACGCTCGAGCGTCGCGAATACCCTGCGCGCGCTCTCCGCCCCGCAAATGCTCCAGGACGCGGTGCAGGACGGAAAGATCAGCGAGGGCCACCTCCGCGCGCTCCTGCCGCTACCACTTTCGGAGGCAATCAGCGCGCTGGGCGACATCCTGGCAAAGGGCCTCTCGGTCCGCGAGACCGAGGCGCTCGCTCGGAAGATGGTCCGGGTGCCCGGAGGGGCCCGCGCCCGTTCCGCCGGCGGCGCGGATCCGGATCTCGCGGGACTGGCGGCGGAGCTGCGCGCCGCGCTCGGCACGAAAGTGGAGATCCAGCGCGCCCGCAAGGGTGGGCGGATCGCGATCGCGTTCTATTCCGACGACGACTTCCAGCGGCTCTACGAGCTGCTCCTTCACACGGGACAGGGACGGTAGGAGAAGGCATGGCGGTCAAAGCACCGGCGAACACCACACCGAAGCCCGCGGCCAAGGCGCCCCCGAA
This sequence comes from Candidatus Limnocylindria bacterium, assembly GCA_036565345.1. Lineage (GTDB taxonomy): Bacteria > Chloroflexota > Limnocylindria > P2-11E > P2-11E > UBA4735. The sequence continues at coordinate 29,148 of DATCNH010000104.1, forward strand.
GGCGAAGAACGGGACGGCGTCGTACAGCGCCGCTGACATCCAGGTCCTGGAGGGCCTGGAGGCGGTCCGGCGACGCCCCGGCATGTACATCGGCACGACCGATCTCCGGGGGCTGCATCACCTCGTGCGCGAGGTGCTCGACAACTCGATCGACGAGGCGATGAACGGCACCTGCGACCGCATCGACGTGTGGATCCACAAGAACAATGAGATCACCGTCGCCGACAACGGCCGCGGCATCCCGACGGACATCCAGAAGCAGACCGGCACGTCCGCGCTCGAGGTCGTCCATACGATCCTCCACGCCGGCGGAAAGTTCGGCGGCGCCGGGTACAAGGTCTCCGGCGGCCTCCATGGCGTGGGCGTGAGCGTCGTGAACGCCCTCTCCACCGAGCTGCGAGTGAACGTCCACCGCGACGGGAAGATCCACGAGCAGACCTATGAGCGCGGGAAGCCGACGAGCAAGGTCCACCTGATCACGAAGTCCGCCTTCGCGCCGCCCGAGCTCGAGTGGCGCCCGCGGACCAAGCGCACCGGAACGGTCACGACCTTTGCACCCGATCCCCAGATGTTCCCGATCATCGAGTGGGATCGGGCGATCGTGTCCCAATGGCTCCGCGAGACCGCCTACCTGAACAAGAAGCTCTTCCTCGCGATTCACGACGAGCGCGACGGCGCCGAGGAGCATTACTACTTCGACGGTGGCGTCGTGTCCTTCGTGCGGCACCTGGACAAGACCCACACCGCGCTCCACAAGCCGATCTACGTCGAGAAGGCGTTCGAGAACGACACCGTCGTCGAGGTCGCGTTCGAATACAACGACACCTTCGCCGAGAAGGTCTACACCTTCGCCAACAACATCAACACCATGGACGGCGGCTCGCATCTCACCGGCTTCCGTGCGGCGCTCACCCGGACCCTGAACGCGTACGCCCGCAAGGCCGGCGCGCTGAAGGAGGCCGATCCGAACCTCACCGCCGAGGATGTGCGCGAGGGCCTCACCGCGGTGGTGAGCGTGAAAATCAAGGAGCCCCAGTTCGAGGGCCAGACGAAGACCCGCCTGGGAAACGCCGAGGTCTCGGGGCAAGTCGCCTCCGCGGTGAACGACGCGCTCGGGCAGTACCTCGAGGAGAACCCGGGCGAGGGCCGGCGGATCGTGGACAAGTGCCTCACCGCGTTCCGGGCGCGCGAGGCGGCGCGCAAGGCCCGGGACCTCGTCCTGCGGAAGGGCGCGCTCGATGGCTTCGCGCTCCCCGGCCTGCTCGCCGACTGCCAGGAGCGCGATCCGGAGAAGGCGGAGCTCATCGTCGTCGAGGGGAACTCCGCCGGTGGCTCGGCCAAAGCCGGCCGCGACCGGCGGTTCCAGGCGATCCTGCCGCTTCGTGGCAAGATCCTGAACGTCGAGAAGGCCCGGGCCGACAAGATGCTCGGTAACGAACAGATCAAGGCGCTCATCACCGCACTCGGCACCGGGATCGGCGATTACTTCGACGCGAAGAAGCTGCGGTATGGCAAGACGATCCTGCTCGCCGACGCCGACGTGGACGGGTCGCACATCCGCACGCTGCTCCTCACGCTCCTCTACCGGCACTTCCGGCCGCTCATCGAGGAGGGGCGCATCTACATCGGACAGCCCCCGCTCTACCGGTTGCAGCTGGGGAAGGAAGTGCGCTGGGTCTACTCCGACCGGGAGCGGGACAAGGCGACGAAGGAGCTGAAGGCGCTCGCCAAGACGAACAAGGACGAGCGGAAGAAAAAGGCGGCGGCGAAGCTCGGCGCGGCCGCGGCCGAGGCCGCCTCGGACGCCGAGGATGCGGTGCCGACCTCGACCGACGAGGGCAGCGACGATGGGAAGGGTGGCCGCGAGCCGGCGGTCGCCCGCTACAAGGGACTCGGCGAGATGAACGCCGGTCAGCTCTGGGAAACGACGCTCGACCCGGCGACCCGAACGCTCCGTCGCGTTTCGATCGAGGACGCCGAGCTTGCCGACTTCGTGTTCGACGAGCTCATGGGCAACGAGGTCGAGGGCCGCAAGAAGTGGATCATGGCGAACGCGAGCAAGGCGGAGCTCGATCTTTAGGATGGCACGCCTCTCGAACCTCGGCGTCGACTTCGATCATTGGTGCTTCGCCTGCGGCCGGCAGAACCCGTCGGGCCTGCACCTCGACTTCGACGTCGCGACCGATCGCGCCACGGCACGCTACACCGGGACCCAGCTCCATCAGGGCTATGACGGTGCCCTCCACGGCGGCATCGTCACCGCGCTGCTCGATGAGACGATGGGCTGGGCGATCTTCCATCAGGGGATCTGGGGCGTCACCGCACGCATCACCGTGACGTTCCGCCATCCGGTGCCACTGGGCGAGGAGCTCGTGGTGAGCGGCGCGGTCACCAAGGATCGCGGACGGGCGATCGAGACGAGCGGAACGGTCGCGCGCGAATCCGGCGGGATGATCCTCGCCGAGGCCGATGCGATGTTCCTGCGGATGCCGGAGCGGCGCAGAAAAGAGCTTGAAGCACGCTATTCGCGCACCGACGAGACGTTCGAGCGGGTTCGTCGCGCGGTCGCCGAAGAAGAACGGGAGCATGCACGAACGTGATCGAAGACACTCCGAACGAGCGCATCGTGGGCGTCGATCTCCAGGCGGAGATGCGCAAGGCCTACCTCGACTACGCCATGACCGTCATCGTCGCGCGCGCTCTACCCGATGTCCGCGACGGTCTGAAGCCGGTCCAGCGCCGGATCCTCTGGACGATGCACGAGATGGGGCTGCGGAGCGATCGCCCGTACCGCAAGTCGGCGGCGATCGTCGGCGACGTGATGGGGAAGTACCACCCGCACGGCGACGTCGCGATCTATGACGCGCTCGCGCGCTTCGCTCAGGACTTCACGATGCGCTATCCACCGATCCAGGGGCAGGGGAACTTCGGCTGCTTCGCCGGCGAGACCAAGGTCGAGCTGGTCAACGGCGAGCACAAGAGCTTCGTCGAGCTGGTCGACATGGTCCGCCACGGCGTCCGGGCGGAGATCTTCACCTTGGACGCGCACCGCAACGTGCGGATCAAGCCCCTCCGCGCGCCTCGGCTGGTGAAGCGGGACGCCACGGTGGTGAAGGT
>DATCNH010000105.1:0-25192 GCA_036565345.1 Candidatus Limnocylindria bacterium
GGCGAGCGGCGAGCCACTGCACCCGCGGAGCGGGCCGAGTGCCCGCGCGCTGGCCGGATGGCCGTTCGATGACGACCTCATCTTCCGCCGCGACGAGAGGCAGGATGTGCGGATCCGGGTCTCGGCCCGGCCGCTGCACGATGAGCGCGGCGCCATCGTCGGTGCGGTGCTCGCGGTGAGCGAGATCGACGCCCCAGCGACGTAGCGGCGGTCAGTCCGGCAGCAACCGGACGAACACCGCATTCGCGACGAATCGGCCGCGGGTGGTGAGCGCGACGCGATCGCCGCTCCAGGCGACCAGGCCGGTCCGGTCGAGGGAATGGAGGACGTCCGCGACGCGCTCCCGGGCGGCCGGTCCGAACCGGTCGCCGTAGTCCGCGAGGTCCAGCCCATCGTCGAGGCGGAGTGCCAGGATCGCGGTATCGGTCGCCGGGTCCGCGCCGGCATCGGCGATGCGTCCCAGACCGCGATCGATCCGGTCGAGGTAGGCCGGCAGCGCGGCGGGCTGATGCGATCGGACGCCCGCAAGATGCGAGTGCGCCCCCGCCCCGACACCGAGCCACTCGAGGTTCCGCCAATACGCGAGGTTGTGGCGGCACTCCTTGCCCGGCCTGGCCCAGCTCGCGATCTCGTAATGCCGGTAGCCCGCCGCGGCCAGCCGCTCGCCGGCCTGCGCATACAGATCGGCGACGGCGTCTTCGCCCGGCTGCCGCGCGGCGCTCGCGCGCCGCCAGCGGGCCAGCCCAGCCCAACCGCCCGGCCAGTTCGCCACCGCGTCGTCGGGCTCGAGCTCGAGCTCGAGCGGATAGGCCGAGAGATGGTCGACTTCCAGAAGGGTCGCGGCGTCGAGATCGGCCGCGAGGAGCGCCGGCGTCTGGCCGGGCCAGCCGAAGATGAGGTCGAGGCTCACGTCGAGGCCCGCCGATCGCGCTGCCGTGACCGCGGGCGCGACCTCGGCGGCCTGATGGGTCCGGCCGAGCGCGCGCAGCCCCTCGTCGGAGAACGTCTGCGCACCGATCGACAGACGCGTCACACCAATCCGGCACCACGCTTCGAGGCGGCAACGGTCGAGCGTCGCCGGGTTCGCCTCGACCGTGATCTCCTCGGCACCGACGTCGAACGACACGGCGATAGCCGCGCCCAGCCGCGCGATCTCGTCCGGCTCGAGGAGGCTAGGCGTTCCGCCGCCGAAGAAGACCGTCCGCACCGGCGGGTGGCCGAGCGCTTCGCCTTCGCGATGCAGCTCGGTCGTGAGCGCGTCAAGGTAGCGGCCGCGCAACCTGCTCGTCGCCGGGGCGGTCGCGAAATCGCAGTACGGGCAGCGCGCCGCACAGAACGGGACGTGGACATAGAGCGAGATGGCCGGCCGGATCACCCGAGCGCCCCGAGCGGGTCGGGCAGGCCCGCATCGGCCGAGAGCTCCGCGGTGCGCCCGAGGTCGACGAGCCACTCCCGCGATTCATGGACGAACGCCAGCAGGTACGCCGGCCGCCATTCCTCCTCGCGAACGATGTGCTCCTCGCCCACGTCCGGGAGGAGTAGCACGAACGCCGTGGCCCGATCCACCAGCCGCGCGGCAGAGACTCCGAGGGCCAGCAGCGGCGCGGCGCCTCCGGCCACGGCGAGCGCCGCATCGCGCAGCGGCCCGACGACCGCCTCGATCCGCGCGTCGCCGCTCTCGGCGCCGACCGCGGCGGCGTGATGGAGCGGGATCCGCGCCTGAGCGGCGTAGCGGCCCTCGAGCAGCCCGCGCGACTCGCGCGAGAGCCGGGACCAGGCGGCCTCGAGATCGCCGTCGGCGAGCGCGCGGAGGAAGGCCGCGGCCTCGGGCTGGGTCGGATGCTCGTAGGCGACCCGGTACGGGCGAAGCACGGTCAGTCGTCCTTGATCCGCAGGACGGCGAGGAACGCCTCCTGGGGGATCTCGACTGCGCCGACCATCTTCATCCGCTTCTTCCCCTTCTTCTGCTTTTCGAGGAGCTTCTTCTTCCGGGTGATGTCACCGCCGTAGCACTTCGCGAGGACATCCTTCCGCGAGGCCTTCACCGTCTCGCGGGCGATGACCTTTCCGCCGATGGCGGCCTGGATCGCGACGTCGAACATCTGGCGCGGAATGAGCTCGCGCAGTTTCGCGCAGAGGACCCGCCCGGTGCCGGCGGCGCGGTCACGATGAACGATCATCGACAGGGCATCCACGACCGTGCCGGCGATGAGCACGTCGAGCCGGACGAGATCGGCGGCCCGATACTCGCGCAGCTCGTAATCAAGCGAGGCATAACCCTGCGACCGGCTCTTCAGCTGGTCGTAGAAATCCACGATCACCTCGCCGAGCGGCATGTCGTAGGTGAGCATCGCTCGCACCGGGTCCACGTAGCTCATGTCCATGAGCGTGCCCCGCTTGCCCTGCGATAGGTCCATGACCGGGCCGACGTACTGCTTGGGCACGATGATCGTGACCTTCATCCAGGGCTCGCGGACCTCGTCGATGATGCTCGGATCGGGCAGCAGCGCCGGATTGTCCACCGCGATCTCCTCACCGGCCTGGGTGATGACCCGGTACTCGACCGACGGCGAGGTCGCGATGAGGTCGACGTCGTACTCCCGCTCGAGACGCTCCTGCACGATCTCGAGGTGGAGGAGGCCGAGGAAGCCCGCGCGGAAGCCGAAGCCGAGGGCCTGCGAATTCTCGGGCTCGTAGATAAGCGACGCATCGTTCAGCCGGAGCTTCTCCAGGGCATCGCGCAGCGCCGGATAGTCCTCCGAGCTGGTCGGGTAGAAGCCCGCGAAGACCATCGGCTTCGCCGGGCGGTAGCCGGCGAGCGGCTCGGTCGCCGGATCGGCGGCGAGCGTGAGCGTGTCGCCGACCCGGCAGTCCGCCACCGCCTTGAGCCCGGTCGCGACATACCCCACCTCGCCCGCGAGGAGCTGCGCGCGCGGGATCGCGTCAGGCGCGAAGATCCCGAGCTCGAGGAGGTCGCTCTCCTTCCCCGTCGCCATGAGGTGGATCCGGTCGTCAGCCCTGATCGCACCGTCGGAGATCCGGACATGCGCGACGACGCCCTTGTAGGCGTCGTAATGGGAATCGAAGATGAGCGCGCGCAACCGCCCGTTGGGATCGCCGACCGGCGCCGGAACCCGCTCGACGACCGCGTGGAGCAGCTCGGCGACCCCGAGCCCGGTCTTCCCCGAGGCGAGGAGGATCTCGTCGTCCCGGAAGCCGAGCGTGGTGTGCAGGTCCTCGCGCACCAGATCGAGGTCGATGCTCGGGAGGTCGACCTTGTTGATGACCGGGATGACCACCAGCCCCTGCTCCACCGCGAGGTACGCGTTCGCCAGGGTCTGGGCCTCGATACCCTGCGAGGCGTCCACCAGGAGCAGGGCGCCCTCGCATGCGGCGAGGGAGCGGCTCACCTCGTAGTTGAAGTCGACATGGCCGGGAGTGTCGATGAGATTCAGCAGGTAGTCCTGGCCGTCGCGCCCGGTCCAGTCCATCCGGACCGCGCGGGCCTTGATCGTGATCCCCTTCTCCCGCTCCAGGTCCATCGAGTCAAGGAGCTGATCGCGCATCTCCCGCTTGCTCACCGTGCCGGTGAGCTCGAGCAGGCGATCGGAAAGTGTGGTCTTCCCATGGTCCACATGGGCGATCACGGAGAAGTTGCGGACCCGGGATTGCGGCTCGGACACCGCGTGAGCGTACGGGCCTACGGTCCGGCGCGCTCCCGGCGCAGGCGCGCGCGCACCGCGGTCGTGATCTCGACCAGTTCGGGAACCCGGAACAGCGACGAGACTCCGAGGTACACCGCACCGCCCACCGCCATGGCGACCGCCGTTTGGAGCAGAAGGCCCGGCTTGGTCTGCTCGAGCCTGGTGAGGTTCGTCAACCCGATGATCAGGAACATGGCGATTCCCATGGTCAGGCTCGTTGCCACGACCTTCAGTGACGACATTCCGAGCCCGACGAGGCGGAGCCGTGCGCGGGGCGCGAGCAGAGCGAGGAATAGCCCGGCCTCCGCAAGAGTCGCGATCGAGTTCGCGATCGCGAGGCCGTTGATCCCGTACAGGGGCGCCAGCAGTACCGACAGCGTGATGTTCGTGCCAATCGAGATGAGCGTCAGGGCGAGCGGGGTCTTCGTGTCGCGGGAAGCGTAGTAGGCACGAGCGAGGATCTGGATGAGCGCGTGTCCGGCCAGACCGAACGAGTAGAAGAGGAATGCCTCCTGAGTCGCTTCGCGGGCTGGCGGCCCGAACTGTCCATACTCAAAGAGCAGATTCACGATCGGCCGGCGCAGGACGATCATCATCACCACCGTCGGGAGGGTGAGGAACAGGATCCAGCGGATCCCCTGCTGGAGCGCGTCGCGCATCCGCGTCTGCTGTCCGAGCGAGGCGAAGTGCGAAAGGGCCGGGAACACCGCGGCCGAGATCGCGATCGAGAAGACCCCGAGTGGGAGCTGCATGAGCTGGTTCGCATAGGTGAGCGCGAGGATCGAGCCGGCCGGAAGGCGCGCGGCGAGAATCGTGTCAACGATGAATACGAGCTGGACCGCTCCGAGGGCCAGGGTCCGAGGCACGGTGAGCCGGGCGATCTCCTGGACCCCGGGATGGAAGAGATCGAGCGTGAGCTTGTAGCGGGTGCGCCGAAAGGTGAGCTCGGGGATCTGGACCAGCCACATCATCAGCGCGCCGGCGACGGTGCCCCAGGCGAGCGCGGCGATCCCGAGGAACGGCGACGCGAAGACCGCGAACAGGATGATCACGAAGTTGTAGACGAGCGGCGCCGTGGCGCCTGAGAGGAATTGCCGGTAGGAGTTGAGGATGCCGGTGAAGAGCGCCGACAGGCCCATGAAGATCGGGCTGAGCAGCATGATCCGTGAAAGATCGATCGCCAGCGCCGTCTGATGCGGATCCGCGAACGGCGCGAGGATCGGCATGATCACCGGCGCGAGCACCCACATCACCGCCGAGACCGCAATGAGGAGGACGACGATCACATTAAGGACGCTCGATGCGACCCGCCAGGCCTCGTCCTCCCGCTCCTTGGCGAGGTAGCCGGTGAACACGGGAATGAAGGCGCTCGCGAGCGCCCCGGCGACAAGGAGCTCGAACATCGTGTTCGGGATCCGGAACGCCGCGAGGAACGCATCGACGTCCGTCTCGCCAAAGCGCGCGCCGATGACCGAGAGGCGCAGCCAGCCGAGGATCCGGCTCGCGGTCAGGGTGGCGATGAGGAACAGGGACGCCCGGCCCACGCTCATCGGCATGGCGCCAAAGTATCGGACCCGATACACTGATGCCGATGGCCACGAAGAAGCGCTCCGCGCTCAAGCGCATCCGTCAGGCTCCCCGACGGGCGGCGGTGAAGACCCTCGGCCGCTCCAGCGCCCGGACCGCGGTGCGGAGCGCCCGCGAGGCGATCACCGCCGGCGACGCGGGCAGCAAGACCCAGATCGCCCTCGCCGCCAGCGCCCTCGACCGCGCGGCCAAGCGCGGGGCGATCCACCCGAACAACGCCGCGCGCCGCAAGAGCCGGCTGGCGAAGGCCGCCGCGAAGCAGGCCTCGGCCTAGCACCGTTATCGCGGCGCCCGCTCAGCCCCGCGCGAAACGCGGATAGGTGTCCTTCCCCGGGTAGCGCGCGGCGTCCCCCAGCTCAAGCTCGATCTCCATGAGCCGGTTGTACTTGGCGACGCGCTCGCTCCGTGACAACGACCCGGTCTTGATCTGACCGGTGTTCAGGGCGACGCAGAGATCGGCGATGGTCGTGTCCTCGGTCTCCCCCGAGCGGTGAGAGATGACCGCGGAATAGCCGGAGCGATGCGCGAGCTCGACCGCCTCGATCGTCTCCGACAGCGTGCCGATCTGATTCAGCTTGATGAGCACCGCGTTGGCGCAGCCCTCGGCCACTCCGCGGCGGATGCGCTCGACGTTCGTGACGAAGAGGTCGTCGCCGACCAGCTGGACGCTGTCGCCAAGCGCCGTGGTGAGGGCCTTCCAGCCGTCCCAGTCGTCCTCGGCGAGGCCATCCTCGATCGAAACGATCGGATAGCGCTTCCGCCAGTCGGCGTAGCGCGCGATCATGCCGGCGGCGTCGAGCGTCGCGCCCTCGCGCGTGAGGCGGTAGCGGCCACCGGAGAAGAGCTCGGTCGACGCCGGGTCGAGCGCGATGGCGACGTCCTGGCCCGGCCGGTACCCCGCGCGCTCGATCGCCTGGAGGATGAGCTCGATCGGCTGCGCATTGTCGGTGAGACCGGATGGCGCGAAGCCACCCTCGTCCCCGACGCCGGTGCCCATCCCCTTCTCGTGCAGCAGCGCCTTCAGGGCGTGGAACACCTCGGCACCGGCACGCACGGCCTCGCCGAACGATGCGGCGCCGAGCGGCACGATCATGTACTCCTGCATGTCGGCGGAATCGGTGGCGTGCTTGCCGCCGTTCAGCACGTTCATCATCGGCACCGGTAAGGTCCGGGCGAGCGGGCCCCCGAGGTAGCGGTACAGCGGCTGACCGACACCGGCCGCGGCGGCGCGGGCGCAGGCGAGCGAGACCCCGAGCATCGCGTTCGCACCCAGCCGGGACTTGTTCGGCGTCCCATCGAGCTCGCGCAGGATCCGGTCGATCGCCGATTGGTCCGTCGCCTGCTCGCCGACGAGCTCGGGAGCGATGAGGTCATCGACGTTGTCGACGGCCTGCCGCACACCCTTGCCGCGATAGCGCGTCACGTCGCCATCGCGCAGCTCCACCGCCTCGTGCGCTCCGGTCGACGCGCCAGATGGCACCATCGCGGTGCCGACCACGCCGCCGGCGAGGAACACGTCGACCGCCACGGTCGGATCGCCGCGCGAATCGAGGATCTCGCGGGCCCGGATCATCTCGATCGTGGACTCGGGCATCAGCGCGCCCCCTTCGTCATTCGCTTCGCCGCGGGTGGGATCGCCGCCACGCCGGGCAGGGTCTTGCCCTCGATGAGCTCGAGCGCCGCGCCGCCGCCGGTCGAGACATGGGTCATCCGGTCCGCGAGCCCGAGGGCCTGCACCGCCTGCACCGATTCGCCGCCGCCGATCACCGTCGTCGTCCCGCGCTCGCGCTGTCCAGCGAGCGCCCGCGCGATGCCCTCGGTGCCGGCGGCGAAGGCCGGATCCTCGAACATCCCGAGCGGGCCGTTCCAGAACACCGTCCTGGCCGCGGCGACCGCGGCGGCGTAGCGCGCAAGCGTGTCCGGTCCGATGTCCAGGATCCGATCGCCGGACCAGATCATGTCGCTCGGCAGGAGGACCTCGATCCCGCGAGAGCGCGCGGCGGCGAGGATCGCGCGGGCCTCGTCCTCCTTGTGCGGCTCGGAGAGCGAACGCTTGATGTCGGTGCCGGTCGCGGCCAGAAAGGTGTTCGCCATCCCGCCGCCGATAGCGAGGACATCGGCCTTCGCCACGAGCGCTCGGAGCACGTCGATCTTGGTGCTCACCTTCGCGCCACCGATGATCGCGAGGAACGGCCGCTCCGGCGCGGTCAGGAGGCCGTTGAGCACGCGCACCTCGGCTTCGAGTAGCAGGCCGGCGTACGCCGGGAGGAGATGGGCCACCGCTTCGGTCGACGCGTGGGCGCGGTGCGCCGCGCCGAACGCGTCGTTCACGTACGCCTCGAACGGCGCGGCGAGCGCCGTCGCGAACGCCGGATCGTTCCGCTCCTCCTCGGGGTGGAAGCGCACGTTCTCCAACAGGAGCGCCTGGCCGAAGGGCGTCGCCCGGACCTCTTCGGCGACCTCGTTGCCGACGCAGTCCGCGGCAAGCGAGACCCGGTGCCCAATGAGCTCCGAGAGCCGTTCGGCGACCGCCGAGAGGCTGAGCGCGTCATCGCGTCCCGCCGGACGACCGAGATGCGAGCAGACCGCGACCATCGCGCCACCATCCAGCAGCGCGCGGATCGTGGGGATCGTGGCCCGGATCCGGGTGTCGTCAGCGACGCGTCCGTGGGCGAGCGGGACGTTGAGATCCGCGCGCAGCAAGACGCGCTTTCCCGCCGGATCGAGATCCGCGATCGTTCGCATGGCCATGGTCTATGCGGTCGTGGCGGCGGACTGCCTCATCTTGGAGCCGACGTATGCCGTGATGTCCGCGAGCCGACAGGCGTAGCCCCACTCGTTGTCGTACCAGCTCACGATCTTCACCATGTTGCCGAGCGCGATGGTGTCCATCCCGCTGACGATCGTGGAGTGCTCGTCGCCCTTCAGGTCGAGCGAGACGAGCGGCTCCTCGGTGTAGGCCATGATGCCCGAGAGATCGCCCTCCGAAGCGGACTTGAATGCGGCATTCACCTCGTCCTTGGTCACCTCGCGGCCAAGGACCGCGGTGAAGTCGACCACCGACACCGTTGGCGTCGGCACGCGGAAGGCCATCCCGGTGAATTTGCCCTGTAGCGCCGGGATGACCAGGGCGACGGCCCGTGCCGCGCCGGTGGCGGCCGGGACGATGTTCTCGGCCGCGGCCCGCGCGTCCCGCGGGTCGCCGGCGACGACGTCGAGGAGGCGCTGCGAGTTCGTGTACGAGTGGATCGTGGTGAGGAAGCCCTTCTCGATCCCGAACACGTCGTTCAGGACCTTCGCCACCGGGGCAAGGCCGTTCGTGGTGCATGACGCGTTGCTGATGACGGTATGCGCGGCGTCGTCGTACTCCTCCTCGTTCACCCCGAGGACGATCGTCTTGTCTTCGTTCTTCGCCGGAGCCGAGATGATCACCTTCTTCGCCCCCGCGTCGACATGCGCCCTGGCCTTCGTGGCGTCGGTGAAAAAGCCGGTCGACTCGATGACGATGTCGATGTCGAGCGCCTTCCAGGGAAGCTTGGCCGGGTCGCGCTCCTGCAGCACCTTGATCGATCGCTGCGCGCCTCCGCCGGCCGGGCGGATGAGCAGGGCGTCGGCGGTCGCCGAGACCTCGCCGTCGAACCGGCCGTAGTTCGAGTCATACCGGAAGAGGTGCGCGTTCATCGTGGGATCGGCGAGGTCGTTCACCGCGACGATCTCGACCTCCGGATGGCGCAGGATTAGCGCTTTGAGGCACTGCCGGCCGATCCGGCCGAACCCGTTGATGGCGACGCGTGTCATCTGGCGATCTCCTTCGGTGGGCCCTGGTCGGCCGGGGCCCGGCAGAGCGGCCGCGAGCGCCGCGGCTCATAGCGGAAGGTTAGAGGAACCAGTCTCCGCCGCCGGCCGCCCGTTGCCGTGCCGCAAGGACCGCGCCGATGAGACCCACATCGGCGCCGAGGGCGGCCGGGACGATCCGCACCGCTCCCGCCGGGACGGCGAAGGCCCGCGCGGCGATCGCTGCGCGCATCGGGTCCAGGACGTGATGGGGCTCGTGCTCGGCGACCGAGCCCCCGACGACGATGAGCGACGGATTCAGCACGTTCACCAGGCCGACCGCGAGGTTCCCAAGAGCGGCTTCGGCCCGGCGCACGAGCGCCGCGGCGCGCTCCTCGCCCGCCCGCGCACGCTCGTAGACCACGGAAGCCTCGGTCGCCCCATACGCCTCGGCGAGATTCCGGCCGGCGGCATAGGCCTCGGCGCAGCCGGTCGATCCGCAACGGCAGGGGGGTCCGTCCAGTCCGACCGGGGAGTGACCGATCTCGCCGGCGGTGTTCGATACGCCGCGGACCATCCGCCCGCCGGAAACGATCGCACCCCCGAGACCGGTCGAGACGGTGATATAGATCCAGTCCTCGTGGCCCTGCGCGGCGCCGGCCAGGGCCTCGCCGATCGCGGCCATCACCGTGTCCCGGTCGAGCGCGACGGCCGTGACGCCGATGGCGAGCGCAAGCCGCTCGGCGAGCCGCACACCCCGGAATCCGGCGATGTTCTGGGTGGTATGCACGATGCCGGTGCGGTGATCGAGCGGGCCGGGAGCGGAGCAGCCAACGGCCTCGAGCTCCCCGGCGGCGGCGCCGGCCGCTGCGAGCGCGGCGCGCGCGCTCTCGGCCATCGCCGCGATGACATCGTCCGCGCCGCTCTGCGGGGTGCGGCACTCGTCCCGGCCGATGAAGCTGACGCCACTCGCGCCGACGTCCGCCACGGCGGTACGAATGTTCGTGCCGCCGAGATCGAAGCCAAGCGCGAGTGCGGTCACCAGGTCACTCGGGGGGTCTAGAGCTTTGGCAGCCGTCCGGCGACATCAGGGGCCGCGAGCGCGCTCGCGTCGGCCCCGAAGACGCGCTGCTGCGCGGCGCGGTAGCCGCGCTTGGCCTTATCGCGGCCGAACGCCCGCTCAGCGTCCTCGTAGACCTGGGTCACCAGAAGCGCGAGATAGGGAACGGCCTGCGGCTCGGGCACGTTCTCGCGCTCGAGCGCGGGCACGTCGATGCGGTCGTCGACGATCGGCAATGGCCGGTCGATCGGATCGGCCTGCTCGTCGACGCGCATGAGCAGATTCGCGATCCGGTCGTCGACCTGGCCCTTCCCGTATTGGCCGCTGTTGTACTCGGTGAGGAGCTCGTTCGAGAACGACGCGAGCATTCCGGCACGGGTGGACGCGCCCCGGTCGACCGTGGTCGCAGGGGTCGCCAGTTCGGAGGCCGGCTCGTCGCGCTTCAGGAAGCCGAACAAGCCCTTCTTCTTCTCTTCGGGCTGCGGCTCGTTCGTCGGACTGGCCCACTCCTGCAGATCGGACCGTGCCGGCGAAGGCTCGCCCTCGACTGCCGTCGCGCCTCGGCGCCAGGCATCCATCCGGTCGAGCGGCTCGGCCGGATCGGCGGGCGCGGGCATCTGGGGCGCGTCGAAAATACCGGTCAGGGCCGCGAGTCGGGCGTCGTTCTCCGCGGCGTGCTCGGGCGCCACATCGAGCGGGGTCTCCGCCAGAGGCTGCTCAGGCTGCTGCTGCGTCGTGGCACCGGCGGACATCCGGGCATCGAGCGCGGCGGCCAGATCGGATCGCCGGTCGGGTTCGGTGCGCGCGGGCGTCCAACGGTCAGGCGGGGCCTCCGGCTCGAGGACCGGCGCGGGCGCCGACCACTCGTTCGTCGGCTCGGTGCCCGACCGCCGTGACCAGTCGTTCTTCTCGCTCTTCTCGTTTCTGGGCTCTGGCAACTCTGCCGCTGGGGGACGTTCCCATTCGCTCGCGGTCTCGATCGGCGTGGCCGAGGTCCATTCCGTCGAGCCGTTCGCCGGCTCGGACGCGACCGGCCCGGAGGCCGGTGGCCGCTCCGGCTCCGGCGCCGGCTCGGGTGCGGAGGGTGCCGCGGGTGGCGGCTCGAGGGTATCGATGAACCCTGCGGTGACCAGCCCGGCGAGGGTGTCGAGCGCGCTCAGTCGACCGACCTTGAGGTGATCGGCCACCGCGCGGACGTCGCGCTCGCCGTTCACCGCGAGGAGCGTGCGCCACTGATCGGCGGTGAGCGTGACATCGCCGCGCTCGGCCGCCCGCTCGGAAAGGCGGAAACGCAGGGCGTCGTTGGGGACGACCTCGCGGATGGCGATGATCTTGTTGCGCTCGACCACGGCGCGGTCGAGGAGCTGGTCGAGATCGCCGGACAGGTTGGCGGGCGGTGCGTCCTTCCAGGGGATGAACTCGAAGTCGCCCTCGTCGACGGTGAATACCGCGCCGAGCGCGGCCTCGCCGGCGTCATCGCCGGCAGTCGCGGATACCAGACGGCCGTCGTCGAAGCCGAGCGTGCCGGACTGCGTCGCTCCGCGGACTTCGAGCTGGCCGGTCTTCCCGGTGGAGGCGAGGAGCTGAAGGACGGTCTCGATCGGAAAGTCGGGGAGCTGTCCACGCAAGGTCATGCGACCGCCTCCTCAGTCTCTTTGTCGAAGATGTGGATCTTCCGCTTGTCGAAGCCGAGGCGTAGGTTCGCGCCGGGCTGGGTGTGCACACGCGTATCGACGCGAGCCACGTAGGCCTGGTCGCCGGACGACAGGTGCAGCTGGTATTCGTTGCCGAGGAACTCGACGACGTCCACCCGGGCGTCGACCGGAATGTGGTCTTCACGGCCGGAGTCGCCGGCATCGATGTCCTCGGGGCGGATGCCCACGATGACCGGACGGCCGACGCTCATGCCGGCCCGTGCGTCGAGCGGCGTCTGGAAGAAGCCGGCGTCGACGAGCGGCGCCTGGGCGGTCCCCTTCACCTCGGCGGGGAAGAAGTTCATCGCCGGGGAGCCGATGAATCCGGCGACGAACAGATTCGCCGGCTTGGCGTGGAGGTTCGTCGGTGTGTCGATCTGCTGCAGGAGGCCGTCGCGCATTACCGCGATGCGGTCGCCCATGGTCATCGCCTCGACCTGATCGTGCGTGACATAGACCGTGGTCCGGCGGATCCGTTGGTGGAGCTTCTGAAGCTGGGCCCGGGTCTCGATGCGGAGCGCCGCATCGAGATTGGAGAGCGGCTCGTCCATGAGGAAGACCGCGGGCTCACGCGCGATGGCGCGGCCGACGGCGACGCGCTGCCGCTGGCCGCCGGAGAGCTCCTTCGGCTTGCGCTTCAGGAGCTTCTGCAGCCCAAGCATCTCGCCCACCTCGGTCACCCGGCGCTCGATCTCGGTCTTCGGCATGCCCCGAAGCTTGAGCCCGAAGGCGATGTTGTCGTACACGCTCATATGCGGATAGAGCGCGTAGTTCTGGAACACCATCGCGATGTCGCGGTCCTTCGGCGCGACGTCGTTGACCAGCCGCTCGCCGATGAAGATGTCCCCGCTGGTCTGCTCCTCGAGGCCCGCGATCATGCGGAGCGCCGTCGTCTTGCCGCAGCCCGATGGGCCGACGAGCACCAGGAACTCCTCGTCCTTGACCTGGAGTGACAGGCTGTTGACCGCGAACACGTCGCCGAATTTCTTGGTGACGTGGTCGAACGTGACAGTCGCCATGCGTACCTCCGCAATCGCCGGTTGAGCGGCCAAAGTATGTCATGGGGGCTCCACCAGCAGCCGCGTGAGCGACGGACGGCCTCCGCGGACGGTCCCGGGGGCCTCCCAGCGCGCGCGGATCGCGCCCACGGCCGCGCGCCCGTCACGCCCGAACAGGCGGCCGAGCAGGCGAATGCGATAGGCGATCGCGCCCGGCGGCGGGTCCAGCCGGACCTGGACCGCCGTTCCGCCCGGCCCGTCGGCGACCGTCACCATCGCCGAATCGGCCGTCACGAGCTGGCGTGACCGGCCGACCGCCCGGGAGTAGTAGGCGACGCGCAGGAAGACCTCGCGCACTTCGGGATCGATCACCGCGAGCTCGACGGTCACCTCGCCCTTCCCGTCGAGCGGCCGGAGGGCGCTCTCCAGGCCCCAGGCGCGGCCGCCGGGGATCCCGAGAAGGGTCCATTCCCCGGAGCGGATCACGTCTGCGCGTGGGGTGGTACGGCGGAACGGCCCACCGTCGCCCCCGTCACCCGGATCGGCCGACGCCGGGGCGGCGACCACGGCGAGGACAATGAGGATCGGCAGGACGAGGATCGCCGGGCGAAGACTTGGTCGGTGCATCCGGCGCACCCTAGCCAGCCGCAGCCGCCGTGTCGCGTCCTCCGTTCGGTCCCCATGCTGCGGTGAGCGTCCACCGTTCGGTCCGCGGCGGCCGATCAGATCTGCCGGCCGACCGGCTCGGTCCGGTCAGTTGGGTGAGTTGGGTGGGCCGGGTCGGTCCTCCGGTGCGAGGGTGATCGACCAGGTGCCGATCTCGTACGGCGCGAGCGTCGCGCGGGCGAGACCGGACTCGAGGTCCAATGGGGCGGCGGTGCGGATGACGTCGAGGCCGGTGTTTCCCAGGGCGAGATCGCCCTCGCGCAGATCCACGCTACGCGCCCGGATAGCCGCCCGCGCAAAGCGAAGCTCGGCGGTCGCCGCGGTCGGCCCGAAATTCGCGAGCCGCACGATCACCGAGCCGTCCGGTCCGGCCCGGAGGGCCGAGAGCGCGACCGCCGGATCGCCGCCCAGAGCCAGCGCCGATACCGGCTCCGCGGGTCCGGCGCCGACCCAGGGTCGATCGAGGAGCTCGCGCACGCTCCGCGCGGCCTCCGGAAGTCCGCGTCCGGGGCGCAGCGGGATGACGCAATACCGGAAGGTCAGCTCCCCCAGGCATTGGGCCGACGGGGTCTCGAGGCTGGGGCCGGCGGCACCGCGGCGCTCGCGGAGATCGCTCCGCGACAGCCATCCGACCGCGCGGAAGAGCGTCAGCGCGATGGTCGCGCCGTCGTGAAGGACCGCGTAGTCGCGAAGGCCGTCGGCGCCGACGGCGAGCCCGACGTCCCCGACGCTCACGGCAACGATCTCGTGCAAGCAATGGGAGCCGGTGGGCGGCTCGACCCAGCCGGTCTTGCGCCCGACGCGATTGGGCCGCTCGATCCAGGCGAACTGCGCGCCCGCCCGATGGGTGAGCGCCCGCCCCCCGGTCTCGAACAGCACCCGCAGCCGGTGGTCGCGGGCCGCGTTCAGGACCGTCGTCCGGACGTCCACCCGCGCCGCGCCGGCATCGAGCGAGATCTCGCAGCGCACCGCGCAGGGCACCAGATCCGGGCGCCGCGCGAGCCGGTCGTCACGCAATCCGGCGGGGAGCATCAGCGTGAGCTCGACCGTGACGACGGCCCGATCGCCGTCGACGCGGGTCGAGCGCCGCCCGGCGAGGCCGGCCGACCCGACCGAGGGCCCGGCGTACCCATAGGTGTACAGGTCCCCCCGGTCGCCCTCGTCGAGGAGGACGTGCTGCCGGCCGCCGCCCTGGCCGGTCGCCCGGTCGATGACGACGAAGCTCGCGTCCTCGGCGACCTCCACCCGGAGGGCGGCGTTCTCGACGATCCCGGGGCCCGGGGCGGACACCCCCTCGGTCGCCGCACGCTGGGCGGGGGCGGTACCGAAGGCGGCGCAGCGGACGACAGTGGGGCGTCCGCCGAAGGTGACGACCGCGTCGCGCTCCCAGGGCAGCGTGTTCCAGACCACCGGGGCGCCGCCTGGATGCAGGCGCGCGGCGAGGTCGGCGACCACCGCCTCGCCGCCGGCGCGGACCGCGGCGAAGCGTGGCC
Organism: Candidatus Limnocylindria bacterium; assembly: GCA_036565345.1. Classification (GTDB taxonomy): domain Bacteria; phylum Chloroflexota; class Limnocylindria; order P2-11E; family P2-11E; genus UBA4735. Next base: position 14,977 of record DATCNH010000105.1, read on the forward strand.
GCATGTCCAGGTCATGGACCGCGTCGATGGAGCAGCCGCAGATCGAATCGTGGGGGTGGTTCTCCAGCAGGGTCCGCCAGAGCTCGCGGAGGCGAGGCGTCGCCGTACCGCCGGTGAGCGCGTCGAGCGGCTCGCACCGTTCCACCAGCAACCGCTCGCAGGCTGCGTTCTCCTGTTTGATCCACACCCGTGCCGCGTTCACGCCGCGGAGGATCGGCCGGTACTTCCCCGCGACCATCTCGCCGGCGAAGATCCCGCGCGGCTCGGGCAGGGCGGCGACGAATTCTTCGAGGCTCGCGACCTGCGCGCCGATCCGGGGCGCTGACCGCTCGATGGCCGCCGCCGCCTCGGGCAGTCGCGCGTACGGCGCGGTGTGGTCGTCGCCGACCATGAAGAGGAGGGCGGGGCTCGCGGCGTACGGCGTCGTCCGGTCGAGGATCCCCGGCAGGACGCGTCGGACGCGGCGGGCGAGCGCCGGCGGGGACTCGTCGCCCTCGCCGACCAGCCTGACCGCGTTGCTGTAGTGGGCGACCTGGTGCGAGGCGAGGACCCGGTCGCCAGAGGGCGCCTCCCAGCGGAACTCGCTGCCCAGCTCCTCGCCCTCGTCCCCCACCCCGCGGGCGAAGACGTAGGAGGTGAAGCCGAAGCCGCGCAGGAGCTGGGGCAGCTGCGCCGGATGGCCGAACGGATCGGCGACGTAGGCGACCCGCATCGCCCGTCCGAACGAGGCCGACACCCGCAGCCCCTCCTGGAGATTCCGGATCGTCGACTCGCCGCCGACCAGGATGAGATCGGCGAGGACGTACCAGGGCCCGACGAGCAGGCGGTCCGCGGCCACCAGGGCGGCGATGCGCGTCCGGTCGGCCGGTCGGACCGCGAGGTGGTCCTCGAGCGCGATCGTCTGCCCGTCGAAGGTGAATGACCGGAATGCCGGCTGCTGCTCGAGCAGGTCGAGGAGCGAGCCGACCATCGGCACGAGCTTCGCCCGGAAGCCCTCGAAGCGCTCGTACCACTCGCGGTCCCAGTGGGTGTGGGGGACGATGAACACGCGCCACGCGATCCTGCGGCGGAGAGCGGCGACCAGATGCGGCGCCAGGGATCCGCCGGCGATGCCGACCAGGGCTCCGCCGGTCACGTCCAGGGGATAGTGGACCCCGACGAGTACGCGGCTCGCCGCGACGCAGAACGCGACGAGCAGGGCGGGGATCCGCAGCCGCGGCAGCACCAGGCCGAGGGCCACGGCCGCGCCGAAGGCGAGCGCGGCATCGCCCGAGGGAAACGAATACGAGCCCGGATGGCCGATGAGCGTCGCCGGAGCGTCGGGGATGCCGAGGAACGGCCGGGGCCGGCGGACGATGAGCTTCACCAGCTCGGCGGTACCCCACGAGAGGAGCAGTCCGGTGAACACCGTGAGCGCGATCCACGCCCCCCGGCGGCCGAGGCCGCGGCGGCGCATGAGCCCGAGCCCGGCGAGCCACCACATGAGCCCGAGGGTGTTCGCATACACGAAGATCAGCGCGAGCGCGCCGAGCAGTCCGCTGCGAGCCGCGATGATCGCCGCGTACAGGCGCGCGTCGAACGCGAGGAGCCCGTCCATCAGGCCGGAGGCTTTCCCTGCCGCAGATGCCGCCAGATGAACAGGCCGATGAGGAGCACGATCGCTGCGACCACGATGTAGTCCAGCCCCTTGAGCTGATGCTTCAGCTCGAGCCAGTGATCGCCGAGCACGACGCCACCCCAGACGAGGAGCATGACCCAGGGGATCGCGCCCAGCACCGAAAAGAGGACGAAGCGCCAGAGCGGCATGCGGGCGATACCCGCGGGGATCGAGATGAAGGTACGCACGACCGGGAGCATCCGTGAGAAGAACACCGTCGCATCGCCGAAGCGGGCGAACCAGCGTTCGGCGAGGTCGACGTCGTGGGCGCTGATCAGCACGTACTTCCCGTAGCGCGCCAGGAGCGGCCGCCCCCCGTACGCACCGATCGCGTACGCGACAAGCGAGCCGAGGGTATTGCCCACGACGCCGGCGACGACCGCGCCGGCGTAGGTCCAGGGTGCGCCGGTGAGCGGCTCGATCGTCCCCCGGGCCACCGCCCATCCGGCGAAGGGCAGGATGAGCTCGCTGGGCAGCGGGATCGCCGCGCTCTCGATCGCCATCGCCAGGACGACCCCGAGGTAGCCGAGGGCGGCATAGATCGAATCAAGGAACGGAAGGACGTAGGCGTCAAGGGCGTCGAGCATCGTGACCGCTATCATCGGGCACTGAGGGTGGGAGCGGTTCGACGAAGACGAAAGGGGACCGTATGTCCACCACCGCACTCGACGACCGGATGCGCGAGGGCATCGCCCGCGTCGGACGCGCCGACATCCTCGTCGGCATCCCGAGCTACAACAACGCCGGCACGATCGGGCACGTCGCGGCGACCGTGGCCGAGGGAATCCGGCGGCGCTTTCCCGATGCTCGGGCGGTCATCGTCAACTCGGACGGTGGCTCCACGGACGGCTCCGGCGACATCGTCGCGCGCTCCACCGGCGACACGCCCACGATCACCGGCGCCTATCTGGGGATCCCGGGCAAGGGATCGGCGTTCCGGGCGATCTTCGAGATCGCGGCGGCCCTCCGGCCCACCGCCTGCGCGGTCGTCGATAGCGACCTGCGAAGCATCACCCCGGAGTGGATCGCGCGCCTGGTCGGCCCGATCGCCGACCGGAAGGCCGACTACATCACACCGCTGTACGCCCGCCATAAGTACGACGGCACGATCACGAACTCGATCGCCTACCCGCTCACGCGCGCGCTTTACGGGCTGCGGCTGCGTCAGCCGATCGGCGGCGACTTTGGCTTTTCCGGCGAGCTCGCCCAGGCGTTCCTGGATCAGGACGTGTGGGAAACCGAGGTCGCGAAGTTCGGGATCGACATCTACATGACCACGACCGCGCTCGTACGGCGGGCGCGGATCGCGCAGGCGTTCCTCGGCGCGAAGATCCACGACCCCAAGGATCCCGGTGCGGACCTCGCCCCGATGTTCTCGCAGGTCGTTGGCACGGCGTTCCGGATGGCCGCCGCGAACCGGCCGATCTGGTCCAAGGTCACCGCCTCGCGTCCGACCGAGGTCATCGGCGACATGACCCCGGTGGAGCCGGAGGCGGTGAACGCGAGCGTCGAGATCCTGGAGCAGAAGTTCGCTGCCGGGCGGGCGGAGTTCGGCACGCGCTGGTCCGAGCTCCTCTCGTCCCCGCTACCCGACCGCATCGAGGACGAGGCCTGGGCCCGTATCGTCTACGACTTCCTCATCGCCGCGGCCCGCGAGCCCGGTCGCGTGGGTGACGACGTCCGCGCTCTCGTACCCCTGTACTTCGGGCGCGTGGCCGCATTCATCGACCGGGCGAAGGACCTCGATACGGCGGGATCGGAGGCGCTCGTCGAGCGCCAGGCCGAGGCGTTCGAGGCGACCAAGGCCCACCTGGCGGAACGCTGGCCATGATCTCGGCCGGCCGGTGACCTTCAGCACCGGGACCGCGACCGCGACCGCGATGAAGGAGGGCGAGCTCGTCCTTGTCACGAACCAGGACGGCAGCATCCCGATCGGCACGACGACCGCCCTCGGCCTCTACTACCACGACACCCAGTTCCTCTCGGGGTTCGCCCTCCGGATCAACGGCCACCCGCCCCTCCTCCTGTCCGGAAACACCGAGCAGAACTACGTTGGCACGTTCCAGCTCACGAACCAGCCGGCGCAGCTCGGCGAGGGCCGCGCGGTCCTCCCCTCGCAGTCGCTCTCGATCCGGCGCACCCGCTTCCTCGCCGACGGGCTGCGCGAGCGCATCGGGGTCCTGAACTGCAACACCGCGCCGGTCCCGGTGCGGGTCGAGCTCGAGTTCGATGCGTCGTTCCGCGACATGTTCGTCGTCCGGGGCTACCGTGAGGGCCAGACGCTGGTCGCGCCGCATGCGCCCCCGCGGCCGATCGAAGGGGGCGTCATCTTCGAGCATCTCGGCCGGGACGGCGTACGGCGTACGACCGAGATCACGGCGAGCCCGCCGCCCGACCGGACCCTGGGCCAGACGTTCGTCATCGAGCGCACGTTGGAGCCGCAGGGAGTGCTCGCGATCGAGCTCGCGATCCTCCCCCGCGAGGATGGGGCGAGCCCGGCGCCGTCCCCGCAGGGCTTCGACGAAGCCCTGGACCACCTGAACGCGCGCTACCGCCGCTTCCTCCGTGGCTGCACCCGCTTCCGCACGAGCTCCGAGTCGCTCGACGACCAGCTCATCCACCGGAGCGCGCTCGATCTCCGGGCGCTCATCGACTTCGAGAAGACGGGTCCGTTCGTCACCGCGGGCATCCCCTGGTATGCGGTGCCGTTCGGCCGCGACGGCCTCATCGCGGCGTACCAGACCCTCGCCTGGAACCCGGATATCGCCCGCGGGACGCTGCGCCTGCTCGCGCGCTATCAGGGCCGGACAGTCGACGCGTTCACCGAGGAGGAGCCAGGCAAGATCTTCCACGAGCTTCGCCGCGGCGAGCTCGCGCGGCTCGGCGAGGTGCCGCACCGCCCGTACTACGGCACCGTCGACGCGACGCCACTCTTCGTGCTCGTGTTCGCCGAGGCGGTGAAGTGGACCGGTGACATGGCGCTCTGGCACGAGCTGCTCCCTGCGGCGGAGCGCGCGCTTACCTGGTGCGACACCTATGGCGACAGCGACGGGGACGGCTATGTCGAGTACGGCGCGCACCACAGCGAGCTCCGGAATCAGGGCTGGAAGGACTCGGCGTCATCCCTCTCCGACCGCGACGGTAGCCCGGCGAAGCTTCCCGCCGCCCTGGTCGAGGTCCAGGCCTACGTCCACGCGGCGAAGACCGCCCTCGCCGATCTCTACGCCGCCGACGGGCGGGCCGAGCGGGCCGGGCAGCTGCGCGCGCAGGCCGCCGCGCTCGCCGAACGATTCGAGCGCGATTTCTGGATGGAAGACGAGGGCTGCTACGCCCAGGCGCTCGACGGGGACAAACGCCAGGTCACCGCAGTGACGAGCAATGCTGGCCACGCCCTCTGGGCCGGGATCGCCCGGCCGGACCGCGCGCGCCGGGTCGTCCACCGGCTCATGGCCACAGACATGTTCAGCGGCTGGGGGGTGCGCACGCTATCGGCCGAGTACCCGACCTACAACCCGATGAGCTACCACAACGGCTCGGTCTGGCCGCACGACAACTCGCTCATCGCGCAGGGCTTCGCCCGCTACGGCCACCGCGAGGAGGCGACCGCGATCATCGATGCGCTCGTCGAGGCCGGTAAGCGCTACCCGCACGCACGCCTCCCCGAGCTCTTTTGCGGCTTCCAGCGCGACCTGCGCTTCTCCGCCCGGCCGGCCGACTACCTCATCTCCTGCATCCCGCAGGCGTGGTCCGCGGCGATGGTGTTCCTCTGCCTGCGAACGATCCTCGGCCTGGAGCCGGACCTCGCCCATCGCCGGCTGCGCATCGATCCCGTCCTTCCGGCATGGCTCGACCGCATCGATGTCGCGGACCTGGAGGCCTATGACGCCGACATCGCGTTCAGCGTCCGCCGCACGGCCCGCGGGACGCGCGTGAGCGGCGGCGGCACGCGGGTGCATCGCGTGACCGACCCGGTCCGCTCCTGATCGCATTCGAACGGCCCGATCCGGCGAGGCCATCACCCTACCGATGACGAAGCGGCGGGTGCTGCTCCTCCACTACACCTCGCCGTCGGTGCTCGGTGGGGTCGAGCGGATCATGCGCGCGCATGCCGCTGCCCTCCGGGCGGCGGGTGACGACGTGCGGATCGTCGCCGGGCGCGGGCGCCCGGCCCCCGTGGGCGTGCCGCTCGTGCGCATTCCCGAGCTCGACTCGCGTCACCCCGCGGTCCTGCGCGACTTCGCGGCGCTGGCCGCGGGGACGGTGACCCCCGAGCATGCGCGACTGGTCAATCGCATCGAACGAGCGCTCCGTCCTCACATCGCGCGGGCCGACCGGGTGGTCGTGCACAACGCCTTCACCTTGCACAAGAACGCCGCACTCACCGAGGCCCTGACCAGGCTGGCCGCGACGCACATCGGCAAGTTCATCGCCTGGACTCACGACCTCGCCTGGACCGACGAGCAGTACGCGGCGCAGCGCCACCCGGGGACGCCGTGGTCCCTGTTCGCGACCGCCCATCCGGGAGTGCGCTACATCGCGGTCTCGGACAAGGCCGCGGAAGAGCTCGCACGGCTCACCGGCCTGGCCCGAGGACGGACCCTGGTCGTCCCGAACGGCGTCGACCCGGTGACCACCCTCGGCCTCTCCGCTGCCGGCGCGCGGCTCGCCGAGCGGCTCGGGCTCTACACCGCCGATCCGCTCCTGCTCCTGCCGGTGCGGATCACCCGCCGGAAGCGGATCGCTGTCGCGATCGCCGCCCTGGCGATGCTGCGGCGGACCCATCCCCACGCCGCGCTGGTCGTGACCGGCGGCCCGGGCGCCCACAACCCGGCGAATGCCGCGCACGCCGCGAAGCTGCGCGCCGCCGCCGGCCCCGGGGTCCATCTCCTGCACGACCTCGGCGTCCGGCCGACCGACCGGGTCGTCGCCGATCTGTACGCGCTCGCCGATGCGCTCGTCCTTCCCTCGGCGAACGAGGGCTTCGGCATCCCGGTCCTGGAGGCGGGCCTGCATCGGCTCCCGATCGTGTGCTCGGATATCCCGGCCCTGCGCGCGGTCGCGGGCCTCGACGCGACCTACGTGCCGCCGGATGCCCGCCCGCGCACGCTCGCCGCGGCGATCGCCGGGCGACTGGCGGACGACCCGGTCGCCCGTCTGCACCGCCGCGCACGAGCGAGCGCTTGGCCGCGGATCCTCGCGGAGCAGGTCCTGCCCGCGATCCGGGCCGGGGCAAGCCCGGTCAGCCCAGCGGCCCCGGGCGGGCGCGCCGGCCGATGAGGGTCTGCGTCGCGATCGCCGAGCCCGCCCGCGACCGTGGGCTCATCGACGTCGCCTGCGCCCTGGCCGGGAGCGGGGGAGGCGATGAGATCCTGCTCGTCTCGGTCATCGAGGTATCCGACGGAGGCACCCTCGCGGCCGCCCAGCCCGAGGCTCGCGCGCGGCGCCGTCAGATCACCGCACTCGCCGAGGAGTTCGCCGGTCCGGCGCGCATCCGGACGATCGTCACCGTCGCGCGCCAGGGCTGGAGCGCGATCACCGAGACGGTCGCGAAGGAGCGGCCCGACCTGCTCCTCGTCGGCTGGCGACGCCCGGGCTGGGACGTCCTCGGGACGACGATCGAGGCGATCCTCCGCGATCCTCCCTGCGACCTCGCGGTGGTGAAGGGACCGGTCGCACGGGCCAAGCGGCTGCTCATCCCGGTCCGTGGCGGCCGCTACGCGGAGCTGGCCGCGTCGCTCGGGGTCGGCCTGGCCCGCGCCCGCGACGGCGGCGTCACCCTGCTGCACGTCGTGGGCGAAGATCAGGCAAGCCGCCGGACCCGCTCGACGCCCTATCAGATGCTTGGCGCGCGGGCGTTCGACCCGGAGGTTGACCAGATCCTCACCCGGGTCGGCGACGCGAGCCTGATCATCGGTGAGGAGCTCGCGACGCACGACGCGGTGGTGATCGGCGCGAGCGGCGGGAACAACCCGCTCGGGCCGGTCGGCCAGAGCGTCGTCACCGCCGCCCGGGCCGCGGTCATCGTCCGGACACGGACCCCGGTCGCCTCGAGCATCTTCAGCGGCCCCTCGGCGCTGCCGGTCGATCGCGCCGCACGCAGCACCGCTATCGGGGAGCTCGTCGACCGGTGGTTCGTGGAGAACACCTTCTCCAGCACGGAGTTCGCGGACCTCCGCCGGCTGGTCGAAGCGAAGGAGCGCCAGGGGCTCCGCATCTCGGTGGGCCTTCCGACGCTGAACGAGGAGGCGACCCTCGCGAAGGTCATCCGGGTCATCCGCTCCCGGCTGATGGAGCGCTTCCCGCTGGTCGACGAGATCGTGGTCATTGACTCCGACTCCACCGACCGCACGCGCGACATCGCCCGCGCCGAGGGCGTCCCGGTGCACATCCACCAGCTCACGCTTCCCGAACTCGGTGCGTACCGGGGGAAGGGCGAGGCGATGTGGAAGAGCCTGCACATCCTCACCGGCGATCTCATCGTCTGGGTCGACACCGACGTCACGAACATCCACCCGAAGTTCGTCTACGGGATCCTCGGTCCGCTCCTCACCCGGCCGGAGATCGCGTTCGTGAAAGCGTTCTACCGCCGCCCGCTCAACGTCGGCGGCGAGCTGCAGGCCACCGGCGGGGGTCGGGTCACCGAGCTGGCCGCCCGGCCGCTCCTCAACCTGTTCTTTCCCGAGCTGTCGGGGATGATCCAGCCGCTCGCCGGCGAGCAGGGCGGCCGCCGCGCGCTGCTCGAGCGCCTGCCGTTCTTCACCGGCTACGGTGTCGAGACGGGCCTGCTCATCGATACCCTTGAGCGCGCCGGTCTGGGGTCGATCGCCCAGGTGGACATGAAGCAGCGGATCCACCGCAACCAATCGCTCATGGCCCTCTCGAAGATGGCGTTCGAGATCATGCAGGTCGCGATGAAGCGGGCCGCGGGCGGCCATGGGGAGCGGCTCCTCGACGAGGCGAACTCGACGATGAAGCTCATCTCGGCCGAGACCACCGGGTTCCACCTCGAGCTTCAGGACATCGTCAGTGTCGAGCGACCGCCGATGATCACCCTGCCGCAATATCAGGGACGCTTCGGCCGCTCGCGATAGACTCCCGCCGTGCCGCTCTTCGGTGACCGGCGTGGCCACGATCCCTCCGCTGCGCAGCTTCCGGTGAGGGACCGCTTCCTCCCTGGCGATGGCTGGCGTGCGTACCGCGCCACGCGCACGCTGTCGGGACCGGGCCCGGATGGCGAACGCGTCTCCCGGTCCGGCACCGGCGTGTCGCTCCTCTCGCAGGCCGAGGCCGAGGCGATGGCGACCGAGCGGGCGCGGAGCAGCCTGGCCGCCGCGCAGGCCGGCAACGCGGGCGGGCTCGACGCCTACGCCTACAGCGTCGATCGGCTGCTCGAGCCGGTCATCGAGACCCTCGCCGGACCGGCCGGCGGCGAGATCGGACGGATCACGCTCAACAGCTACGGCGCGCTCGTCATGAACAGCCGGTCGGCGCTGTTCGCCGACATCGACGGCAACGACGGTGCGGCCCGGCTCGAGCAGGTCACCCGCGACCGGCCGGAGCTCGCCTTCCGGGTCTACGGCACGCCGGCCGGCTCGCGCTACTTCTGCACGAGCCACAGCTTCGATCCCACCGCACCGGAGACCACCGCGCTCCTCGAGGGCCTCGGATCCGATCCGAAGTACGTCCTGCTGTGCCGCATCCAGCGCTGCTTCCGGGCCCGGCTCACCCCCAAGCCATGGCGCGCCGGCCAGCAGCCGATCGCGGTCTCGCCGACCGAGGGCATCTCGCGCGGCGACCTCGACCGCTTCCTCGGCACGATGTCGGGCTACGCCGCGGCGCGCTTCCTGCGCGTCGTCGGCGCGGCGAGCGAGCCGCTGCCCGAGATCGCGCCGCTCGTCGAGCAGCACGACCGCTGGTGCCAGGCCAGCTCGGATCGTCCGCTGGCCTGAGGGGCGATCCCGCTCCGTCGTATTCGCGCGCGGCAGCCCGCGGCTGGGAACGCCATCCGGCTGCCGGTGAGCGAGCGCCTCATCCAGGATCAATCCGTGGCAATGGTGGCAGTGGGCGCCCGGCGAAGACGTGGAAATGCAAGTGGAACACATCCTGCCCACCATCCGGCCCGGTGTTCGTCTGGACCCGAAAGCCGCGCTCCCCGTAGCCCCCGTCGATCGCGAGCCTCGCGGCCACTCGGGCGCAGCGGCCGATGAGCGCTTCGTCGTCCGTCTCGGCCAGCGACGCGACATGTTCCAACGGGACGACCAGGGCGTGGAGCGGTGTTCGGGGGTGGATGTCCTGGAACGCCACGACGAGGTCGTCCCGATACAGGAACGTCGCGGGGAGGTCGCCGGCGATGATGCGACAGAAGGTGCAGTCGTCCACCGCTACGCCGGGGTCGCGACCTTCTTCATCTGGCCGAGCGCGCGGTCGCGCTCCTGCTTGCCGAGGATGCGCTTGCGGAGGCGGAAGGCCTTCGGCGTGACCTCGAGCAGCTCGTCGTCGGCGAGGAACTCGATCGCGTCGTCGAGCGACAGGGTCTTGATGCCGTCGAGCTTCGCGGCG
>DATCNH010000106.1:0-15695 GCA_036565345.1 Candidatus Limnocylindria bacterium
CAGGTACTGCAAAGTCCGGCCGCTCGCCGAGCGGCGCCGGGCGCCGTCCCCGTTCAGCGCGCCGCGCGCCGCGGCCGCTCATGCAGGAAAGCGCCCTGCAGAAAAGCGCCCTCCACAGCAGAGAAGCGCCCTGTCCAGAAAGCGGATCGCGTAGCGGCCAATAACGACGGCCGTGTAGCCCGGATGGGATTCGAACCCATGACCTCTTCCTTGAAAGGGAAGCGCCCTAGACCGCTAGGCGACCGGGCCGTGTCCTCGCTGCCTTCAATGCTAGAGCGTTGATCGCCGCCACCCGCCGTATGCTCGTTCGAGACGCGGCGCGGGAGGAGAGCTTCGATGCAGCCAGCGGGGATCGTGCCGGGCCCGGCCTCCGACCGGCTCGCTCCGGTGAACGTGGCGGCGATCGCCGGCGCGCGCAAGCGGCCGCTCTGGGCGGTCTTCCTGCTGACGCTGGGGACCTTCTCGTTCTACTTCTTCGTGCATCTCGGGCTGATGTGGGCGGAAATGAAGCGCGCCCGCCAGGATCCGACGATGCGCCCGATCGGTCACGCGCTGGCGCAGTTCGTACCGTTCTATGGCTGGTTCCGCTTCCACGCGCACGTGCGCACCCTCGACGAGATGCTCACCGCGGCCGGCTCGCCGATCCGGGTCTCGGCCGGCCGGGCAACGACGATGTACGTGATCGTCGCGCTGTTCGGGCTCTTCGCCGGTAGCCAGGTCGTCCCGACCTGGCTGGTGTTCCCCTCATTCGCCGCGTACGCGGCCTTTGCCGCGTGGCGCCAGCGGCTCCTCAACAAGTACTACGACCAGGTCGCCCCGGGAGCTGTCCCCGAGCGGGTGCACCCGTTGGAATGGACGACCATGAGCGTCGGTTGCGCGATCGCCGCGCTGTCTCTGGCCGGCACGCTCGCCGGCTGAGCCGGGCGAACGCTCGCCCGCTCGCCCTCTCGCGCGATGGCCCGCGCCTTGCTTCCTACGGCGGCATTCGCCAGTAAGAAGGAGACCGCGCCATGGGTGACAAGAAGCAGGAGACCATCACGAAGTATCTCGGGGACATGAAGTCGGTCGTGTCCCACGTCTACGAGGCGATGGAGCGCCAGAAAGACGAGTTCATGGACCAGCCCGACGTCTCGCAGACGATCGCCCGGATCGCGCTCGGCCTGAAGGGCCAGGGCGATGACATCGAGCTTCGCCAGAAGGGCCTCGGCGGAAGCCCGACCCAGCCGGTCAAGGAGGCGGTGGCCGGCGCGGCCGGCGTTCTCGCCGGGCTGTACAACAAGGTGCGCACCGAGGGTGCGGCCAAGGGCCTTCGCGACGACCACGTCGCCCTCAACCTCGCGATCGTCAGCTACAGCACGCTGCACACGACCGCCGTCGCCTTCGGCGATCTGAAGACCGCGGAGCTCGCCAAGAACGGGCTCACCGAATGCGCGAAGTTCGCGATGGACGTGCAGAAGCTCCTGCCCGGCGTCGTGCTCCGTGAGCTGCAGGACGGCGACTTTGGGACGCTCGACGCCGGCGCGCCTCAGCAGACGAGCGCCGCGATGCGGAGCGCCTGGGGCGCTCCCGAGCCGGCGACGGAGACCGCCCGGGTCTAGAAGCCACCGGCCCCGATCTACCCGATTTAGCCGGGGCGGCCGATCCCCAGCAGACGCGCGACGCCGCGGAGCGAGGCCCGCTCCGCGGCGTTCGCCGTCCGGCTTCCCTGCTCGATCGCGCGGATCGCCGCACGGGTATCCAGGTCATCGTCGAGCGCCGCGAGGGCCGCGCCAGCGGCACCGGTGCGCGCCAGCGGACCGGCCGGGCCCCGGCCAAGGCGCGTCGCGAGCGCGGCGTCACGCTCGCGCGCGCGGGCCAGCCGCCGCTCGTCATGGTCGAACGGCGTCCGGTAGTGGCCGTCGAAAAGATAGAAGCGCAGCGCCGAAGCGGTCCCGGTCGCGAGCGCGTCACGGACGAACGCCATATTGGCGTCGGATTTCGACATCTTCGCGCCGCCGAGGCGGACCGGGCCGGGATGGACCCAGTGCCCGACCACCGGATGCCGGCCGGTCGCCGCCTCGGACTGGGCGATCTCGTTCTCGTGATGGGGATAGATGAGATCGCTCCCGCCGCCGTGGAGATCGATGTGATCGCCGAGGTAGCGCAGCGCCATGGCGGAGCACTCGAGATGCCATCCGGGCCGCCCGCGACCGTACGGGCTCGGCCAGGTCGGGCCGCTCGGGACTTTGCGCCAGAGCGCGAAGTCAACCGGATCGCGCCGCCGCGGATCATCGAGTGCGGCATCGTCCTGGCCGGCGATGATCTTCGCCATCCTTGCCTTCGAGTAGCGCGAAAGCTCGCCGTATCGCGCGTCCCGACCGGTGTCGAAGTACACGCTTCCGTCCACCGGATAGGCGGCGCCGGTCGCGATGAGCGTCGCGATGATCTCGCGCATCTTCGGCAGCTCGCGGGTCGCATGCGGCAGGACGTCGGGCTTCCGCCAGCCGAGCCGGCGCATGTCGGCAAGGAAGGCGCGCTCCTCGCGCCGGCCGAGCGTCTTCCACTCCACGCCATCGCGGGCCGCGCGCTGCAGGATGGATTCGTCGATGTCGGTCACGTTCTGGACGTAGCGGACGGTCCGGCCGCGCGCCTCGAGGAGCCGGGTGATGAGATCGAACACCAGGAACGTGCGGGCGTGCCCGAGGTGGGTCGTGTCGTAGGGCGTGACGCCACAGACGTACATCGTCACCACCCCACCACGGGGGCGAAACGGCAGAACGGCTCGGCGGCGGGTGTCGTAGAGGTGCAGCACCGGTGTACGGCCAAGATATCCGCCCGCGGCTATCCTCGCCGCGGTGCTCCCCTCGCCCGATCCAGCCGCGGCGCTCGCCACCTTGCAGACGGTCGCCTCGCCCCCGACCGCGCCGTTCCATGAGCAGGGCGTCCTGCGGGCCATCGCCGGCGAGCTGGACCGCCGGGGCATCGCCGCGCACCGCGATCGGCACGGGCAGCTGTTCGGCCGCCTCGCCCAGGGCAGTGCCCGGCGGGCGCTCGCGCTCGTCGCGCATACCGACCATCCGGCATTCGATGTCGTCGCCGCCGATGGGACGCGGGGAGTGGCGAAGGTCCGTGGCGGCCTGGAGGAGCGCTGCTTCCGGAGCCCGGTCCCGGTGATCGTCCACCACGACGACGGTGCCGACCCGTTCCCAGCGCTGCTGGACCGCTATGAGCCCGAGATCGAGCTTCCCGACTGGTCGCCGGGCTTCTGTCGGATCGTCGCCGACCGGCCGCTCCGGGTCGGCGACTGGGCGGTCATGGACCTACCCGCCTTCGAGATCCGGGGCCGGGAGCTGCACCTGCGTGCAGCCGACGACCTGGCCGGGGTCGCGGTCATCCTGGGTGCCCTTGACCTCCTGCGGGGGGCCGACGGTCCATTCGATGTCCACTGCGTCTTCACCCGGGCCGAGGAGTCCGGCCTCTTCGGCGCGCGCCTGGTCGCGGCCGAGGGATCGATCCCCGCCGACGCGTACGTCGTTTCCCTGGAGGCGAGCAACGCCCGATACGCGCCGGCCGGGGCCGGCCCGGTCGTACGGGTGGGCGACTATCACAACACCTTCAGCAACGCGGCCGAGCAATACCTGCGCGTCGCGCAGGAACGCCTCTTCGAGCGCGGCCTCGCGGTGCAGCGCGCGCTCCTCCCCGGCGGCACCTGCGAGGCGTCGGCGTTCGTACGGCTCGGCTGGGTCGCGACGGGGGTGGCGCTCCCGAACGTCGGGTATCACAACGCCGGCACCGACGACCGGTTCGTCGCCGAGATCATCGACCGTCAGGACTACCTGTCCGGCATCCTCCTCGTCGCCGAGGCCGCGCTCGCCGCGGGAAGCGACGAGAGTGAGTCCTGGTGGCCCGACGTGCAGTCCGTCCCCCCCGAGATCGGTGCCCGGCTCGGTCCCCTGCCCGCAGCCAGTACTGGTCCCCAAAGCGCTACTTGACGGCACGACCCAGAGGTGTAGAACGGACGCGGAGCTCCAACGCGAATCCGGCGAGACCGACGAAACGCTCGGAGGTCGAACATGATCAGGATCCATCTTCGGCAGGGAGTCCTCCAGGTCGATCGATGACGCCCCCGGCGGAAGGGGGCCCCGCCATGGGGATGCCGCGCCACGAAGCGTCGGACCCGAGACGACCGTCAAACGTCGCTCCCCCACACGGCCGGTGACCCGGCCAGCACTTCGATATGGAGCGGCATCCCCGGCACCCAGCTCCAGCAGGTGATCGCACCAGCCAACACAAGCCCCCGCCACGGCGGGGGCTTGTGGCGTTCCGTAGGCTCAGGCGATGGACGACCACGCGCAGACCGAGTGGCAGTGGTTCGGCGGCGTGGTCCGTGATTCGCTCCTCCGGCCCCGGCGCTTCGCCGCCGCCCAGTCCCACGAGCACTACGGGCTGGCCGGGATCCTCGTCGCGTTCATCGCCGGGATGCTGCTCTCGCTCTCGATCGATGCGCTCATCATCGCCGCGAAGGGCCTCAGCCCGTTCGATTTCGTCGGCCGCGGGATCGCCGATGCGGCGCTCGTCGGGATCCGCCTCACCGTGCTCACGGCGCTGGCGGCCCTGGCCGTGCAGCTCGCCAGCCGGCTCGACCGCCGGATCCGGGATACCGGCGACTTCTCGATCGACCGGGCCTTCACCGCGATCGCCTTCGGCCTTTCCCCGCTCGTCCTGACGCCGGCCCTCGCGGTCATCCTCGGTATCCTGCCCGAGGCCCTGCCCGTCGCCGCCGTGCTGGCGGGGGCGCTGGCGATCCGGCTGGTCCTCGGCCTGTTCTGGAACCTCCGCCGCCTGCTGCCGCTCGGTTTCGCTGCCGCGGGGCTCCTCATCCTCGCCGTCGCGGTGGCCTTCACCTTTGCGGATCAGGTCTCGCGGGTGCGATTCCTGGCCCTGGGGTATGCGCCGCGGCTCGCGCCGGAGCTGCCGGGCACGCCCGCCCGCGGCACGACGTTCGAGGGTGACGGCTTCAGCCTCGTCGTCCCGGAGGGCTGGCGCAATGGGCAGCGCGGCATCGCCGGCGAGGCCGGCCGCTTCGAGACCGACACCGCGAGCCTCATCGTCCTGCGCGTCCGAGGGAGTGCGTTCGTCACGCCGGACGTCTATGCCGAGACCGCCGGCACGCCGTGGCTCCGCGGCACGGACATCGCGCGCTCGGAGCGGATCGTCGACCGCACCCGCGACCTCGTGCTGGTCGACGACACCATCCATGGCAAAGTCGACGGGCGCCCGGTCGTCCTCCGGCAATTTACGGCGGTGGTCGGACAGACCGGGATGGCGCTCCTCTTCCGGTACATCGACCCTCCGGACGAGGGCGCCGCGCTGGCCGAGGCCACCTCGATCGCGCTGAGCTGGCACGTCGCGGGCCGGTAGTGCTGAGCCCCGGGCGATCAGGCCAGCCGGGCCTCGCGGACGAACCCGTCGCGGATGCGATAGGCGTGCAGCTCCGGCGTTCCCGTCCGGAGCGACACGAGCAGATAGAACGCGTCGGGGTAGTGCGCCTCCACCCGATCGGTCGGCGAGGGATAGGGCTGGCTCACCGGATGGCTGTGGTAGATCGCGACGAGCTCCTCCCCCCGAGCGTCCATGTCCCGAAAGGCGGCGAGCTGCTCCCGCGCGTCGATGAGGTAGCGGCTCACCGGCGTTGGGTGGGCGTTGCGGCAACGAATGAGCCGCAGCGCCCCGGCACGGCCGGCGATGAGTCCGCAGACCTCGTGCGGCGCATCGGCTCGCGCATGGACCACGATCTCGTCCCGCAGCGCCTGCGGCAGGACGAGCTCGATCGGATCGGTCAGCGGCCGCCGGCCATCGCCGGGATCACCATGATCTCGGCGTCGTCGGCGACCGGGGTCGCGAGGCCGGCCCCGGCGCGCGCATCATCCTCACCGATGTAGACGTTCACGTACGAGCGGATCCCGCCGGCCTCGTCGAGGATGCGGGCGCGAAAGCCGGGATGCCGTCGCTCGATATCGGCGAAGACGGCGTCGAGCGTGGCGCCGGTGGCCTGGAGCTTCGCCTCCCCACCGACGGAATCGCGCAACGAGCCGGGCAAGCGAACGGTCACTGACATGGCATCACTCCCAAAGCGGCGTCGAGAGGTAGCGATCCCCTCCATCTGCGATCAACACGACGATGGTGCCCTCCTGTTCCCGGGCGACGGCGAGCGCGGCGACGACGGCCCCGCCGCCGGACGGGCCGGCGAAGATCCCCTCCTCGCGCGCGAGCCGGCGGGTCATCGCGAGCGCGGCTTCGGTGGACACCACCGCATGGGTGTCGGCGAGTGCCTCGTCCCAGATCGCCGGCCGCAGGGCGCTCCGCAGGTGCTTCCAGCCTTCGATGCCGTGGAGCGCATCGTCGGGCTGCACCGCGATGATCCGCACGCCGTGCGGGCGCAGCGCCCGCGACACGCCGCCGATCGTGCCGGACGTTCCGACGCCGGCGACGAAGTGTGTGATCCGCCCGCCGGTCTGGTCCCAGATCTCCGGACCGGTTGTGCGCTCGTGCGCGAGCGGATTCGCCGGGTTGGCGTACTGGTCGAGATAGACGTAGCGGCCGGGTTCCCGTGCGGCCTTCTCGCGCGCGACCCGGATCGCGCCGTCGGTCCCCTCGAGCGGGTCGGTCAGGGTCACCGCGGCGCCATAGGCGCGGGCGATCCGCTTGCGCTCGAGCGACACGCGATCGGGCATGCAGAGCTCGACCGGATGCCCGCGGACCGCGCCGGTCAGGGCGATCGCCACCCCGGTGTTGCCGCTGGTCGCGTCAAGGAGTGTCGCGCCGGCCGGGATGCCCGCATCCTCGGCCGTCAGCACCATCCAGAGGGCCGGCCGGTCCTTCACGCTGCCCCCGGGATTCGCCGATTCGAGCTTCGCCCACACCTCGGCCCGAAGGCCCACGGCCAGCCGGTCGAGACGGACCAGCGGGGTCCCGCCGATGGAGGCGAGGATCGTTCCGCGCACGCGCTCGCGGACAGCGGCAGCGTCCATGCTCACCGTGGGGCTCAGGCTCGGACCAGCTCCAGCGCGCGCCGAGCGAGCCGGAGCGCTTCCTCACCGTCCCCGGCGCTCTCTACGGCCCGCGACCAGCGATCGAAGATCGTGCGCAGAAGCTGCGGCGCCCGCTCCTCGGCGAGCGCCCGCGCGTCCTGGAACGAGCGGCGCGCGGCGGAGCCGTTCCCGACCATCTTCAGCTCGCCGATGAGCACGAGCGCGCGCACCTGTGCCGCGGGCTGGTCGGACTTGCGGGCGAACTTCAGCGCGGCCTGCGCGAGCTCGAGCGCCTCGGCGGGATCGGATCGTGCCGCGATCTCGGCCTCGGTGGTGCGGATCGAGGCGAGCGTCCCGTCGCGCTTGGTCTCCTGCGCGATCGCCGCGCCGCGGGCGAGACACTCGCGTGCGCGCTCACGATTCCCGTTCTCGGCGTGCAGGACCGCGACCCGATCGAGCGTCGCCGCGACCGCGTCGAGCGAGCACAGCTCCTCGAAGGTCTGGAGGCTGCGCCGGCTAAAGCGGATGGCGCGCTCGACGTCGCCCTGCTCGCGATAGGTGGCCGCGAGTCCGGCATAGAGGGCGCCAATGGCGGCGCGGTCGCTCAGCTGCTCGCCCAGGGCGAGCGCGCGCTCGAACACCGGGAGCGCCTGCTTCGGCTGCCGCTGGCGCACGAGGATCGCGGCGAGGTCGGCGAGCCGGCGGAAGAGGAATGGCGGATCGTGCAGCACGCCGTCGTCGCAGGCCTGCACGACCTCGCGATAGCTGCGGATCGCATCGGCGTGCGCGAACGTGGCGGCGTACGCCGCAGCAAGCTCGGCCTTGACCCGGACGAGCTCCGCGCCGTCGCCGAGCAGCTCGGCCACCCGCTGTGCCCGCTCGATGAGCGGGAAGGCGTGCTTCGCCTCGCCGAGCGCGTTGTGCGCGGCGGCAAGCGAGCGCAGCCGCACGAGCTGGTCCGCCGGCGGCAGGCCTTCGTCGAGCCGGTCGAGGATCGCGATGGCCTCGGCCGCGCGGCCCTGCTCGATGAGCCGGCGCGCCTCGAGGAGGTCGTATTGCGGGATGGCCGGAGACGCCGATCCACCCAGGAGGTCCGACGGCTGGACCCCGAGCACGGCGGCGATGTGCTCGAGCGCCTTCATCGAGGCGCGGGTGCGTCCCGACTCGAGCATCGAGATATAGGCCTTGGTGTACTGCGGCTCGGCGACCTGGGCCTGGGTCAGGCCGCGCGCGGTCCGCAGGGACCGGATGCGCGCACCGACCTCGGCGACCATCGGAGAACGGACCGCGTTCGGTGACCCGGGCATCTCACTTACTGTACTAGGGGTGAACACGCGTTCTCGACCGGTCCCGGTCGATCCGGTCGATCCGGGCCGATCTGGGCCGATCGGGGCGATCCGGCCCAGCAGGCGCAGGCAGGTCTAGCGATGCGCGACGAGGCGGAGCTGATGCACGCCGCCGGTGACCGCGGCGACCGACAGCAGTGAGGCGGGCCCGACGAAGCTCAGCAGCGCGGCAAGGGGCGTGACCGGATCGAGGGTCGCCTGCAGGCCGGCCTGCGACAGGGCGAGGATCGTCGCCGCGGCGAGCGTTCCGCCGGACAGCGCGATCCCCGCGCGAGAGAGCACGAGGGGAACTGCGCGTCCATCGACGAGCTGGTCGATGCGGGCCTCGGTGACCGAGAGGGACCCGACCGGCACGAGGAGCCCGAGCGAGACCTCGTCGGCATCGGGGAGCACCTTGTACAGCGCCGACGCGAGGGCCCGGACGCCGCCCAGCGTCCGCACGGCATCCTGGTCGGCCGCGATCTCCTTCTGCACGGTGTAGTGCTCGACGAGCTCTTCGACCACCGGCACGACGTAGAGGCCGGCGGCGAAGTAGCGCGCGACGACCAGGCGGAGCGGGTCGCGGTGCCGCAGGTGGTAGCGCTCGTGCAGGAGCACCGCCCGCAGCTCCTCGGTGTCCAGACGCTGCACCAGACCGGTGGACAGGCAGATCCGGGGACGAAGGAACCAGTAGCAGAACGAGAATGGCCGGCGGTCGCGCACGACATCGACCCGGCCGCCGAGTGCGAGATCGGTGGCGAGGGCATCGATCCCGCGCGGGGTCGTGACGCGCTGCGACAGCAGCGTGCGAATGAGGGCGACGGTCTCGATAAGCTGTCGGAAGAGCGCGACCAGGCCGAGGGCGATCCCCGCGAAGGCGAGCAGGAGGACGAGGACCGCCACGACATCCGCGGTCCCCGCGGTGCCGCGCACGAACAGCTCGTCCGCGCGCGGAAGGAGGGTCGCGAGCAGGGTGGTGAGGATCGCGCTCGAGATCAGCGCAAGGAGCACGAGCAGGGCGAACGAGCGATCCGCCGATCGGGTCATCGCAGCTCCTTCTCCGCGATCCGGCGCAGCGAGGCGCGATGCGTCGCGTCGACGCCGTTCAGCTCCGCGGTGAAGTGCGCAAGGGCGACATCGCCGAATTCGTCGACCAACCCGCGCACGATCTCGCGGGACAGGCGTGCGCGATGCTCGTCGCGCGTGAAGGCCGGCCGATACACGTAGGTCTTCCCGTCGCGCTCCCGGATGAGGAGCCCCTTCCCGTGGAGGCGCGTCATGATCGTCATGACGGTCGTATACGCCAACGCGCGCGAGCGTCCGATGTCATCCACGACATCGCGGACCGTCGCGCTCCGGCGCTTCCAAAGGCGGTCCATGATCGCCGCTTCGAGCGGCCCGAGGAAGGTGTCGTCGCCGTTCTTCCCGGGCTTCCGTGCGCGCTTCAGCCGGCGGAGATCGTCATCCATCACCGCTGCATCATCCCACCTTCGGGAGCGCGCGGGGGCCGCGGCGCTGCGCGAGCAGGCGCGGATGCCGCTCGGCCGGAGTCTCCCGGCCGTGGGCGAGGGCCACGTGCAGGGCGACGACCAGATGCCCATCGCGGGGGCTGAAGGTCGGGCCGCCCGGCCCGCCCCGGCGCTGGAGGAGACCGGCCTCGCTGAGCGACGCGAGCTCCCGCTCGGCATAGGCCTGGGACAGGCCGCCCCAGACCGCGGCGCGCTGGGCGGTGTTCTCACCGACGGAGAGCGCATGGAGCAGACGCAGCCGATCCGGATCGGCCAGCCGCTCGATCGTTGCCGCGGCTCGCGCGTAGTCGGCATCGGCCCCGCGCTGCAACAAGGTGGGATCGCTGTGGAAGAGGTTGAGCTCCCAGTCCGCTTCGATCGCCATCGGCACACCTCGCCGTACTACCGCCTTGTAGTACGTCCGCCGACATACTACCCACGTGTAGGAGGTGCGGTCCAGCCTCGGGCCACGCTCAGTCGGCGGGGGCCACCGCCGCTTCGGCTACCGGCTCGCTCGGCTGGCTGCTGCCGCCGGCGCGGGCGTTCGCGGCCACGGCCGAGACGACGAGGGCGGCGCCGGCCAGCATCCGCCAGGTGAACTCTTCCCCGAGCGCGAACGCGCCGATGAGGAGCGCCTGCGTCGGGATGAGGACCTGCGAGAGCATCACCGTGGTGGGCCGGAGACGCCGGAACAGCCAGAGATTCAGCACGAGCCCGATGCACGACCCGCCGATCACCAGATACGCGAACGCGATGCCGGCCTCGAGGCCCCAGTGCTGGGGCGCCGACCATTGGGAGAGCGCGAAGGGCAGGATCACGATCGCGCCGACCCAGGTCTGGAGGCCGATGACGGCGATCGGCGATTCGTGCTGGAGCATCCGGGACGCGAGGATCGCCGCGACGGCCCAGCTCATCGGTACGAGTGCCAGGAGGAGCGTGGCGATGAGCGCGTTCGGGCCTTCGCTCGCCGATGGCGCGCCGACCAGGAGCGCCGTGCCGATGAGGCCGAGCGCCAGGGCGACGAGCTTGAGCGGCGACAGCCGGTCACCGCGGACCAGGAAATGTGCGAAGACCGCGGTCCAGACCGGGGCGGTCGCCCCAAAGACCGCCACCAGACCGGAGGGAACGAACTGTTCGGCCCAGAAGATCACGACCCAGGAGAATCCGATGTTCGCGACGCCGGCGACCGCGGTCGCGAGGAGCACCCGCGGGCGGCGCGGGAACCGCTGACCGAGCAGCAGCGCGACGATCGTGAGGATCACTGAGACGGCGATCGCACGCTCGAAGGCGAAGACCCAGGGTGAGACGTTCGCCACGCCGACCTTGATCGCCGCCCAGGTCGTGCCCCAGAGCAGGACCATCGCGATGTAGGCGGCCACGACACGCACTGACATGGGGATATTCTCGGTCGATGCGGCGATCGGGTGTTGTGGCGGTGATCCTCATGCTCCTGGTCGCCTGCACGCCCACCGCGCCGGCGGCACTCGTCGGCACCGACCTGGGCGGTGCGGCGACGGTGGACTTCACGCTCACCGACGGCATCAGCGGCCGCGCGATCCGGATCGCCGACCAGGAGGGCAAGCTCATCGCGCTCACGTTCCTCTACACCCGCTGCCCCGACGTCTGCCCGCTCACCGCCGAAACGCTCCGGCAGGCCCAGACGCAGCTCGGGGCGTCAGAGGCCGAACAGGTGCTGTTCATGGCGGTCACCGTCGATCCCGAGCACGACACTCCGGCGGCGGTGCAGGCGTTCGCCGCCGCGCACGGGCTCGAGCGCAATTTCGCCTTTCTGATCGGATCCGCCGCGCAGCTCCGCCCGGTCTGGAGCGCCTACGGCGTGCGGGTCGTGCCGGACGCGTCGACGCCGGGGCACAGCGACGCGATCTACCTCATCGACCGGAAGGGGCGGGAACGGGCGCTGGTGCATTCGGATATCGGCGCCGCGGACCTGCTGGCGGATCTGCGGCTGCTGCTGAACGAGCGCTAGCCACCGGCTGAGCGGGTCCGGGTCTAGCCGACGATGTAGATGACGGTGAAGAGCCCGATCCAGACGACATCGACGAAGTGCCAGTAGATACTCGCGGCCTCGACGGCCAGGTGCCGGCCGGCGCTGAATTGCCCGCGAAGCGCCCGATAGAGGCAGATCGCGATGAAGATCAACCCGCCGGTCACGTGGGCGCCGTGGAAGCCGGTGAGGGTGAAGAAGACCCCGGCAAAGATCCCGTCGCGCGGGAGGAAGCCGAGGTGGGTGTACTCGTAGGCCTGGCCCGACAGGAACGCGGCGCCGAGGACCACGGTGATCGCCAGCCAGCGGATGCAGGTGGCGCGGTCACCGCGCGCGATCGCGCGCACCGCGAGCTGCATCGTGACGCTGGACGAGACGAGGGCCGCGGTGATGACGATCGGCAGGCCGACCCAGGTGGGCTTGTCGCCGAACACCGGCTCCCATGCGGGGACCCGGGCCCGGAGATAGAAGTACGTGGTGAAGAGCGCGGCGAAGAACATCGCCTCGCTCGACACGAAGAGCACGATCGCCCACATCCCGCTGTTGAACTTGGTGGGCTGGGACTCCAGGCCGGTGTCGTTCACCG
This sequence comes from Candidatus Limnocylindria bacterium, assembly GCA_036565345.1. GTDB lineage: Bacteria > Chloroflexota > Limnocylindria > P2-11E > P2-11E > UBA4735. The sequence continues at coordinate 12,435 of DATCNH010000106.1, forward strand.
GGAGCCGGTCGGCCGAGGGCGCACCGCGCCGGCCGCGAACGACGGTGCGGGGCGTGGTCGCCACTAGTTGTGGCCGCCCTCGGCGTGGCCGTGGCCGCCGCCGTGACCCGCGCCGTCGCCGGCGTGGGTGAAAGCGCGGGCGTCCTCGACCAGCCAACCCACCAGGCCGGCGAGGAAGATGAGGCCGCCGATCGCGACCAGGGCCAGGCCGTAGAGGATGCCGAACGAGAGGATCGTGATGCCGATCCCGATGGTCACCGGGGCCATGCTGGGCGGAGGCAGATGGATCGGGGGCTCGTCGTGTCCGGACACGTGCAGAACTCTAGGCCATCGATTGGCGCACGTCGAAACGACCCACTAATCTTGTCCGGCATGACCCAGACCCTTCGCCGGATCGGCGCCGTCCTGTCCACCGTGGCCGCGCTGATGGCCGCCACGGCCGGTCCGGCGCTCGCCGAGGGGCCCTGGGCGAACGACCCGCAGGGGCCCATCGCCAAGACGGTCGCGGATCTGTACTGGTTCATGTTCGTCGTCGCGGTCATCGTCCTGGCGATCGTCGTCGGGGCGCTCGTCTTCGCCGGTGTCCGGTTCCGCGAGCGTCCCGGGCACACCGCCCGCCAGTACCACGGTAATAACCTGCTCGAGATCATCTGGACGGTCGTCCCGACGTTCATCGTGGTGAGCCTGGCCGTCCTGTCGTTCCAGCGGCTCCTGTACATCAACGACGTGAACTCCGATGCCGCGATGACCGTGAACGTCGAGGGCAAGCAGTGGGTCTGGAACTTCGCCTATCCGAGCGACGCGAAGTTCAAGCTGTCCGACAACACCTACCTGCAAGGGGCCGAGGAGCTGCACATCCCCGTCGGGCAGAAGGTGAAGCTCGCCCTGCACAGCAAGGACGTCATCCACTCGTTCTTCATTCCGGGCCTGGGAGGCAAGAAGGACGCGGTCCCCGGCCGCGACACCGCGATGTGGATCCAGGCCGACCGCGCCGGGACGTACAAGGGCCAATGCACCGAGTTCTGCGGGGACGGTCACGCGGACATGCTCATCACGGTGGTCGCGCACGATCCCCAGGATTACGACAAGTGGGCCCAGGGCGCGGTCGCCAAGGCGAACCTGTTCAACGATCCCGCGGTGAAGCAGGGCAAGGAGCTCTTTGTCTCGCTCGCCTGCGCCGGCTGCCACACCGTGAAGGGGCTCACCGGCGGTAAGGTCGGGCCCGATCTCACCGACATCGCCCGCACGACGAACCCGCGCACGATCGCGGGCGTGCTGAAGCCGGTGAACCAGGAGAACCTCGAGAAATGGATCACCAAGCCCTCCGCGGTGAAGCCGGGCACGAAGATGCCGGACCTCGGCCTCGATGCCGCCACCGTCACCGCGATCACCAAGTTCCTCCTCACCCTCGACGGGAAGCAGTAGCCCCGCCGCATCGGATCGCGGGCCATCGCTAGCCTCGCGCTGCCGGTCCTCGCCCTCACCCTCGTCGGAGTCCTCACCCGCCCCGGGAACGTGCGGGAGTGGGCCGTCGCGGTAGGCGGCGCCGCCGCGGTCCTGGCGATCGGCGCGATCACGCCGACCGCGGCGCTGGCGTCACTCGTTCGGGAGTGGGACGTCTTCGCTTTCCTTCTCGGCCTATTCGTCATCGCCGCGATCGCCGAGCAGAGCGGGATCGTCGACCGGCTGACGGTGTTCGCGTGGTGCCACGCCGATGGGCGCCGGGATCGCCTGCTCGTCCTGGTCTCCGCCGTCGCCGCGCTTGTCACGGTGACTCTCTCGAACGACGCAACCGTGCTCATCCTCACGCCGCTCGTCATCGCGCTCTGCCGCGCGCTGGTGATCCCCGTCCTTCCGTATGCCTTCGCGTGCGTCCTCATGGCGAACGCGGCGTCTCTCGTTCTGCCGGTCGCGAATCCGGCAAACGTCATCGTGCTGCACGACGCACCGTTGCGCCTCGGTGCGTACCTCGCGTTCGCCGCCCTCCCGTCCGGGGCTGCGATCGTCGCGACGGTCGCGGCGCTGCTCTTCGTCTTCCGCGCCGAGCTGCGCGGTGGTCTCGGCGACCCGCCGGAGTCCAAGTGGGATCCGGACACGGCGATCGTGGGGATCGGCGTCGGCGCGATCATGCTCGCCTACCTTGCCGCGCTTGCGATCGGCTGGCCGGTCGGCGTCGTTGCCTGGCCGGTGCGGCGTCGCTCCTGACGATCCGCGCGGCCCGTGGCCACCTGGACCGTCGGCGCGTTGTGGGGGGCGTCGAATGGGCGGTGTTCCCATTCTTGGCCGGACTCTTCGTCCTGGTGACGGCCGCCGTTCAGGCCGGGCTCGGCCCGGTGGTCGCAGCGACGATCGCCGAGACCGATGGAGCCGGAGCGATAGGCGTCGCGGGCCTCGCGATCGCCGCGACGGCGGCGTCGAATGCGATGAATAACCTGCCGTTCGCCCTCCTTGCCGGTGAGGGTCTGCGCGCTGCGCCGAGTGCCGGCACGCCCGCGGTGCTCGCGCTCCTCGTCGGGATCGACCTCGGTCCAAGCTTCACGACCATCGGTTCGCTCGCGACGCTGATCTGGATCCTCATCCTGCGACGGCGGGGGATCCCGGTGACGGCGCTCACCTACCTGCGGATCGCGTTCCTGCCAGCGCTCGCCGCGCTCGCGGGCGCCGTGCTCGCGCTGGCGACGGTCTCTGCGCTCGCGGCTCATTGACCGACCGCATGATCACCGAAGCTGCAGGGCGAACCGCAGCGCCTCGTCGAACTCGGCAAGCCGAGGCCCCGACAATGCACCAAACCGACGCTCGAGCAAGACCTTCTCGACCGTCAGCAACGTGTCGCAATTGATCGCGCAGAGCTGACTGAATCCGTCGCTGGAATCCAGCACGACCTCAGATGGGATGCCGCGTACGGTGGTCGTGATCGTTGCAACGGTCGTCTGGGCCCGTCGCCCCTCTACGTCGCTACGCGAAGCGACCACGACACGCCGCCGCTTGTCGGTATCGGCCCACCAGATCTCACCGTGCTCGGTCGATTTCGGCAGGTCAGCCCGGGAGCTTCCGCAGTGTTTCAGCGGCAAGCCGGGCGACACCTTTGAAGTCGTCATCGGTGTCGGGGGTCGCCTCGTATCCGGCGAAATAGCGCGCCTCGCGCTCGGCATCGGTCTGTCGCACCAGATATTCGCGTGCCGCCTCTTGCAGCCAGCGGCTGCGTGGGACGCCGCGACGCTTGCGATCCTTCTCGATCCCCCGCCAGAGCTCAGCCGGGAA
>DATCNH010000107.1:0-14072 GCA_036565345.1 Candidatus Limnocylindria bacterium
GTGAAGATCGTCCTCGTCATCTTCTTCGCCGGCTACCTCGACGAGCATCGCGAGGTCCTTGGCGCCGCGAGGCGGCGGTTCGGACCGATCCCGGTCCCACCGCTGCCGTACCTCGTGCCGATCGTCCTCATGTGGCTGGTCGCAATGGTCGTCATGGTGTTCGAAAAGGACCTGGGCGCCGCGCTGCTATTCTTCGGCATCTTCCTCGCGATGCTCTACCTGGCGACCGGCGAGCTCTCCTACACCGTGGCCGGACTGCTCCTGCTCGTCGTCGGTGGCTTCATCGCCTATCACGCCTTCAATCACGTCGCGGCGCGCATCGATGTCTGGCTCGCGCCGATCACGAGCGATCTTCGGTTCGACACCGGCTTCCAGCTCAGCCAGGGGCTGTTCTCGCTCGCCAATGCCGGGCTACTGGGGGCCGGCCTCGGGGCGGGGATGCCCGAGCGGATCCCGGTGGTCTGGAGCGACTTCGTGTTCGACGCATTCACCGAGGAGGTCGGCTTCGTCGGCGCGCTCGCACTCCTCTCGCTCTATCTCGTTCTCGTCTATCGGGGGATGCTCATCGCCCTTCGCGCGCCCACGGTGTTCCTGCAGCTCCTCGCGGCCGGGCTCTCGTTCATCGTCGCGTTCCAGACCCTGGTCATCGTCGGGGGGAACGCCAAGCTCATCCCGCTCACCGGGATCACGCTGCCGTTCGTCGCCTACGGCGGATCGAGCCTGGTCACGAACTTCATGCTCATCGCGCTGCTCCTCCGGGTGAGCGATGTGACCGCACGCGTGCGGAACGCACCGCATTGAGCTTCCGATGAGGCCCATCGCGGCGAACATCCGGTCGCTCACCCTCGCGATCGCGGTGCTGTTCCTCCTTACCTCGCTCGGCGTCGGCTACTGGTCCATCGTCGCCGCGGGAGAGCTCAATGCCGACCCGTACAACCCGCGGCTCATCGCCGCGGTGCGCGATCGGCCCCGCGGCCGGATCGTCGACAAGGACGGCCGGGACCTTGCGGCATCGGTCCAGGTCGGCGACGCGTATCGGCGCCGGTACGCCGACCGCTCGCTCGCGCAGGTCGTCGGGTACGCGTCGTTCAAGTACGGCGCGTCCGGCGTCGAGGCCGCCTACCAGGAGTCGCTCATCGGCCAGGATCCCTCCGATCTGCTCGGGCAGTGGCGGTCCCGCTACCTCGGAGAGCGTGGCGTTCCCGGGTCGGTCGCGCTCGGCATCGACCCAAAGGTCCAGGCTGCGGCGGTCGCCGCGCTCGCCGGGCGTCGCGGCGCGGTCGTCGCCCTGGACCCGCGGACCGGGCAGATCCTCGCGTCGGTGAGCCTGCCGAACTATGACCCGAACCTGCTGGTGGACCCGAAGCAGCAGGACGTCGCCTGGGGCCAGCTGAACGGCAACACCGAGCGGCCGCTCATCAACCGGGTGGCCCAGGGCCTCTATCCGCCCGGCTCGACGATGAAGATCATCACCGGGGCCGCGGCACTGGAGAACGGCGTCGACCCCAACGCAAAGATCCGCGTCGACGATCCGTTCCAGGCCGACAAGTCCTGGGGGGACTACGCGGTCCGTTCGGCCGCACGCGCGCACGGGGACTTCGACATGGCGCTCGCCTACCAGCGCTCGGAGAACATCTACTTCGCCAAGCTTGGGCTGCAGCTCGGCGGAGCGAAGCTGGCGGAGTACGCGCGCAAGTTCGGCCTGGCCACGGCCCCGGATCTCGATCTGGCGGCCGCGCGCGGCCAGCTGAGCAACAGCGGGTCGCTCGATCGCCCGGTCCTGGTCGCGGACACCTCGTTCGGGCAGGGGGAGCTGCTCGTGTCGCCGCTCCAGATGGCCCTCGCGACGGCGATCGTCGCCAACCACGGGGTCCGAGTGGTCCCGCACTACGCCGCCCAGATCCGGGACGCCTCCGGCCGTCCCCTGCGCACGGTCAGCGGAGGCACCGGCGATCAGGTCATCCGGACCGAGACCGCCCGCACCCTGACCCAGCTCCTGACCGGCGCGGTCGAGGCGCCCGGGGCGTTCGCCTTCGGCGCGAAGATCCCGGGCGTGGCCGTCGCCGGCAAGACCGGGACCGCGGAGGTGCCCTCCGGCACGCCGCACGGCTGGTTCGTGGGGTTCGCCCCGGCCGAGGCGCCCGCGGTCGTGGTCGCGGTGATCATCGAGAACGCCGGGAACGGCGGGGTCGACGCGGCGCCGGTCGGTGGCGCGGTGATGAAGGCGGCGCTGGGCCGCTAGGCAGGCGCCGGGTCGGCCGCGCCGGCGGCCCGTCGGCCGGCCGGGAACCGCGCGGGCCCCGGCGCGGTAGGAATGAACAAATGAACCAAACCGGCCCTCGCGCCGTTCTATTCAGAACAAGGACTCCGAATACCGCCGGGCCCCGCCCCCTACCATCGTGCCCAGCCCCCGCCAGCGCCAGATCGCCAATGAGGAGCAGAGCAACAGGTGGAGAAGACGGCACTCAGCGCGCGGGTCGCGGCGGTCACCGATAACGTCGAGAAGGTCATCTTTGGCAAGCACCACGAGGTGTCTCTCGCCCTGGTCGCGCTCCTCTGCCGCGGGCACATCCTCATCGAGGACGTTCCCGGTACCGGGAAGACGGTCCTCGCCAAGGCGCTTGCCCGGAGCCTGGGCTGCAGCTTCCGGCGGATCCAGTTCACTCCCGACCTGCTTCCCTCGGACGTGACCGGCGTCGCGATCTTCAACCAGCAGAGCTCCGAGTTCGAGTTCCGCGCCGGCCCGGTGATGAGCCAGATCGTCCTCGCCGACGAGATCAACCGCGCGACCCCAAAGACCCAGTCGGCGCTCCTCGAAGCGATGGAGGAGCGGCAGGTGACCGTCGATGGGATCACCTATGCGCTCCCCGACCCTTTTCTGGTGATCGCGACCCAGAACCCGATCGAGTACGAAGGCACCTTCCCGCTCCCCGAGGCCCAGCTCGACCGCTTCTTCCTCCGGCTCCAGCTCGGCTACCCGAAGGCCGCGGAAGAGGTCGCGATCCTCGACGCCCAGCGCGTGCACCACCCGCTCGAGGGGCTCGGCCAGGTGATGACCGCCGACGAGCTCACCCGCTCGCAGGAGCAGGCGCGTGAGGTCCACCTGTCAGAGTCGGTGAAGCGGTACGTCGTCGACGTGGTCACCGCCACGCGGTCGCACCCGGAGGTCTATCTCGGGGCCTCGCCCCGCGGCTCGCTGGCGCTCGCCCGCGCGGCGCAGGCCTACGCCGCCATCTCGGGCCGCGACTTCGTCGTTCCCGACGACGTGAAGGCGCTCGCGGGCCCGACTCTCGCCCACCGGCTCATCCTGCAGCCACAGGCGCGGCTCAAGGACCTCGCCCAGACCACCGTCATCGCCGAGGTGCTCGCGAGCGTCCCGGTCGAGGCGGCCTCCGGCGCGGCGCTGCGGGCTTAATGCGGCCCTGGCACTTGGCGGTCGGCTGGATCGGGCTCTTCGTCGCGGCCGTCGCGAGCGGGGTCGAGCTCCTCAGCTACCTCGCCTACCTCGTGCTCTTCGTGGGCGCCACGATGTGGGTCACCGCCCGGCTCACCCTCGAGGGGCTCACCGTGAAGCGCAGCGTGGGCCAGGCCTACGCGCACCTGGGCGACGCGATCGAGCTCTCGTACGAGCTGCGGAACGACCATCGCTTCGGCAAGCTCTGGCTCGAGATCAGCGAGGAATCCAATTGGCCCGATCCGCTCCCCGGCCGCGTCCTCTCGGTCGCCGGCCACAGCACCCGCCGCTGGAAGGTCGTGGTGAAGGCGCTCCGCCGCGGCCGGTTCCATCTCGGTCCGATCGTCCTTCGCTCGGGAGATCCGTTCGGCCTGTTCGCGACCATGGAACGCGTCCCGGCCGAGGCGCTCGTGCTCGTGTACCCGAAGGTGCTCCCGCTCCCGTACTGGCAGCTGCCCGGATCGTTCCTCGAGGGCAACGTCCTCACCGGCCAGCGGTCGCTCCAGTCCACCTCGATGGTCATGGGGATCCGCGAGTACCGGCCCGGGGACGCGGTGAACCGGATCCATTGGCCATCGTCGCTCCGGCAGCGCGGGCTCCAGGTGAAGGAGTTCGAGCTCGACAAGACCGCGGACCTTTGGATCTTCCTCGACCTCGAGCGCCACTGGCACCGGGGGGAGGGTGAGAGCTCGACCGAGGAGCGCGCGGTGACCGTCGCCGCCTCGGTGGTGGCGAAGGCGCTGCATGAACACCGCAACGTCGGACTGGTGACGAGCGGGGTCCACCCCGAGATCCTCCAGCCGGACCGCGGGAACAAGCAGTACGGCAAGCTCATGCAGTACCTCGCGGAGGTCTCGGTCGGCGGCTCGCACGGCCTCGCCGAGACGCTGGTGGAGACGCTGCCCCGGCTCCGCCGCGGCGCGTCGGTGGTCCTCGTCACCCCGTCGCTCGACCGGGCCTGGGTCCGCCCGGCGAGCACGCTCCGCGAATCGGCGATCTCGACCCAGGCGGTGCTCATCGGGACGCCCGACACCGACGAGCGCGACCAGGCCCGCCGGCACGCGCTCCTGGGCGAGCTCGCGGTCGCCGGCGTGAGCGTCGCGCACCTCCAGCCGGACGCCCCGGTCAGCGAGCTCTTCCACGAGGTCGCGCATGCGATCGCCTGAGCGTCTCATCCGACCGGTCCTGCGGGGGCTCTTCCCGCCCATCGACCGCCGGCGCCTTCGCTTCTGGGGCGGCTGGGTCACCTTCCCGATCTTCGTGCTCATCGCGCTCCTCTATCCGATCTCGCTCGATCAGGCGGACTGGGTCGACACGAAGAAGCAGTTCATCTGGATCGCCCTGGCCGCCGTCGTGTTCGGCACCCTCGTCGGGAACGGGCGACTCCGGGCACGCGACGCGGGGCTGCTCGGCGGCCTCGGTGGGACGCTCGCGGTCGTGCTGGGGACGATCGCCGGATCCGGTCAGCTCGGCGCCACCGCGACGCTCCACGACCGCGCGACCGGACTCGCGGTGCAGGTGAACAACTGGGTCACCCAGGTCCTCGCCGGCGAGGCCGCCAACGATCCGACGGTCTTCGTGCTCTTCCTCGGCGCCACCGTCTGGTGCTCGGCCTACGTCGGCGCGTTCATGCTCGCCCGGGAGCGGCGTCCCTGGGACGCCCTCGTGCTCTGCGGCGGCTGTCTGGTGATCAACGTCTCGCTCGCCCTGACCTCGCTCCTGTTCGACCTCGTGCTGTTCTCGCTCGCGGCGCTCGTCCTCCTCACGCGGCTGCACATCGTCACGCTGCAGGAGCGGTGGGAGCGGCGGAACATCGTGCCCGCCGGCGAGATGGACTGGCGCCTGCTCCGCGGCGGGCTCACCTGGACGACCGTCCTCGTGATCATGGCCCTCCTGACGCCGCGCGTGGCCGCGGCCGACGCCTTCAGCTCGGCCTTCACCACGTTCGAAGGCCCGTATCACCGGGTCGAGGCCGAGTGGCAGCGGTTCTTCGCCGGGGTCTCCGGCCCGAGCCGGCTCCAGGGTGTCTCGTTCAGCGACGCCATCCGTCTGGGGCAGGCGCCGAACCTGGGCGACCGGGTCGTGATGACCGTTGACGCCGAGAGCGGCCATTTCTGGCGGGGCGTGTCGTACGACTTCTACACCGGTGCCGGCTGGCGCACGACCGAGACCGACCGGCAGGACAAGATCAACGTCACGGCGCTCGAGCGGGCGAAGCTTGATGCCACCTTCGATATCAAGGTGCCGCACGCGAACCTGCTGTTCGGGGCGAACGAGCCGACGAAGGCGGACGTCCCGTACCAATTTCAGACCGGCGAGGATCGCTCGTACTCGACCTCGCTCCGGGCGGTGAACCGCGCGCAGGCCGCGGCCTCTTACACCACCAGCTCGCTCGTCTCGAAGGCGACGAAGGAGCAGCTGCGGAAAGCGACGACGGTGTACCCGGCATACATCAAGACGAAGTACCTCCAGCTGCCGTCGAGCCTCCCGCAGCGCGTCCGGGACAAGGCCCGCCAGGTCGCCGAGCAGAAGGTCACCGCGTATGACAAGGCCGAGGCGATCGAGACCTATCTGCGCACGACCTACAAGTATTCGACCGTGGTGAAGAACGTCCCGCCCGGGCGCGATCCGGTGGACTACTTCCTGTTCGATCTCAAGGAGGACTTCTGCGAGTACTTCGCCTCATCGATGGCCGTGCTCCTGCGCGAGGTGGGCGTCCCCGCCCGCGTGGTGGAGGGGTTCACCAGCGGGACCTTCGACCCGGCCCTCGGGAAGTTCGTGGTGAAGGAGCTGAACGCCCACGCCTGGGTCGAAGCGTACTTCCCGCAGTACGGCTGGATCGAGTTCGAGCCGACGCCGAGCGAGCTGCCGTTCGCCCGGACCGAGACCGCCGATCCGGCGACGGACCCCGCGGCCGGCGAGAACGGCGCGCCGTCGTCCGTCGATCGGGGCGACCGCGAGGGCCTGCGGATCAACGACACCGACCCGAACTTCGTCGGCCTGGGCGATCAGGCGCCCGGCGATCTCACCCGGCCGGCCACGCCGGTGGACCCGCGGCCGGCACTCGCGGTCATCGGGCTCTTCCTTCTCGTCATGCTCGCGCTCTTTGCCCGATTCGAGTGGCGTTTCCGGAAGCTCGGCCCGATCGACGCGGCCTGGGGGAAGACCCGGCTGCTCGGCGCGTACGCCGGCCACGCCCCGCGCTCCTCCCAAACGCCTTATGAGTACGCCGCGTCGCTCGGCGCCGCGGTCCCCGAGGTGTCCGGACCGCTCCGGACGATCGCCGATGCCCGGGTACGCGAGCGGTATGCCCCGGGCGGCGCGAGCGAGGCCGAGCGGGCCGCCGCCGCGTCGGCCTGGCGTCAGATTGCGCGCAGCCTCATCGGCCGGCTGCCCACCCGGATCGTCCGGGCCATCGCCGGCCTGGTGCGGTGAGCGGGTCCACCCCCGCGGCCGGAGACCCCGGCCCGGTCCACGCGAACATCCAGCGGGTGACCGCGCACGCGGCAGCGCACGGCATCGCGGTCGCGGTGCGGCGTTTTGCCGGGACGACCCGCACCGCCGAGGACGCCGCGGCCCGGATCGGCTGCGATGTGGCGGCGATCGTGAAGTCGCTCGTCTTCCTCGCCGACGGGGCCCCGGTCGTCGCGCTCTGCTCTGGCGCCGACCGCGTCGACGTGGAGCGCCTCCGTCAGGCGACCGGCGCCGGCACGGTCCGTCGCGCGACGGCAGACGAGGTCAAGGCGGCGACCGGATTCCCGATCGGCGGGGTCGCCCCGTTCGGCCACCGCACCGCATGCGCCGTGTTCGCGGACCAACGGCTCCTCGCGCAGCCGACGGTCTGGGCGGCGGCCGGCCTGCCCGATGCGGTCTTCGAGATCGCTCCGGAGGCGCTCGTGCGGGCCAGCGGAGGGCATCTGGTCGAGATCGCCAGCCGCAGCTGACGCCCAGACCCCGACCGGTCCCGGCCCGTCGCTCGTGGCCCGATCCCGGCCGCCGCTTGGGCCAAAGTTGCAGGATTGCAGAACTTGCAAACCGCGCAGTACAGTGAGGACGCCCCCGCTCGCAGCGGGACGACGACGCCCAGAGAAGGAGGAGCGCCTCGATGAACCAGCCGCTCCATCGTTTCAAAGCGGAGCTGTTCAAGACGCTCGGGCACCCCCTGCGGATCCGGATCCTCGAGCTGCTGCGCGGCGGGGAGGTGAGCGTGCGGGATCTCCTGCGGCAGCTTGCTGCTGAGCCGCCCGCGGTCTCGCAGCAGCTTGGGGTGCTTCGCGCGCGCGGCATCGTTGAGGGCCGGCGTGCCGACGGCACGGTCTACTACCGGATCCGCGATCCGCTCATCACCCAGCTGCTCGACGTCGGGCGTGAGGTATTCGGCAAGCAGCTCCTGGATCTCCAGTCGATGCTGGCGGCCCAAGAGCGCGAGGACCGGGGGTCGCCCGAGCGCGCCCCGCGACGACCGGCCGGTCGCCGGCGGGCGGGAGCCGGGCGCTGAATCGGTCCGCGGCGGCATGGTGTTGACGAGCGCGGTCGACGGTCCCGCCGGTAGAACGACGAGCGGCTGACCGGTGGGACCGATCGACCCCTTCGGCGGGTTCACCCTGAGCCTGCGGCTCGACGGCCTCGGGCTGCTCTTCGCCCTGCTCGTGCTCGCGATCTCGGCGCCGGTCACGCTCTACGCGATCGGGCACCGCCGTCATGACCACCTCGCCTTCCGCGGGAGCGGCCTGCTGTTCGGCCTGTTCGTGCTCTCGATGCTCGGCGTGACGCTGGCCGGGGACGCCTTCACCTTCCTCATCGCCTGGGAGACGATGTCGCTCGCGTCGTTCGGGCTCGTGCTCGCGGATCACCGCCGGCCCGAGGTGCGGCGTGCCGGTTGGGTGTATCTGGTCATGACCCACACCGCGACCGCCGCCATCACCGTGGCGTTCCTGCTGCTCGCCCGCCACAGCGGGTCACTGGCGTTCGACGACTGGGCCGCGGCCGCCGGCTCGCTCGATCCGGCCCCCGCCTGGCTCATCTTCACCCTCGGGCTGATCGGCTTCGGGACCAAGGCCGGGATGATCCCGCTCCATATCTGGCTCCCGCGGGCCCACCCGGTGGCGGCGTCCGCGGTCTCGGCGCTCATGTCGGGTGTGATGATCAAGCTCGGCATCTACGGGCTCGTGCGGCTGGGCTTCGAGTGGCTCGCGCCCGGTCCGGCCTGGTGGGGTGCTCTCGTCATCGTGCTCGGCGCCGTGAGCGCGTGCCTTGGACTGCTCTACGCGCTCATGCAGCACGATCTCAAGCGGCTGCTCGCGTACAGCAGCATCGAGAACATCGGGATCATCCTGCTCGGGCTGGGGGTCGCGCTGGCTGGGCGCAGCGCCGCCGCCGACGCGGTCGTCATCCTTGGACTGAGCGCGGCGCTGTTCCATGCGATCAACCATGCGGTGTTCAAGTCGCTCCTGTTCCTGGGCGCTGGGGCGATCGACAGTGCGGTCGGGACCCGGGAGCTCGAGCGCCTCGGCGGCCTCATCCACCGGATGCCCGCCACCGCGACGATGTTCCTCATCGGCAGCGCGGCCATCTCCGGGCTGCCGCCGCTCAACGGATTCGCGAGCGAGTGGCTCACGTTCCAGGCGTTGCTCGGTCTTGGTCGTGCGCTCGGCGCGTCCGTCGGCGCGCTCGTCCCGCTGGTCGCCGGCGGTGCGCTCGCCCTGACCGCCGCGCTCGCGGTCGCCTGCTTCGTCAAAGCGTTTGGCATCAGCTTCCTCGCGATGCCGCGCAGCCCGGAGGCCGCGAGCGCGCGAGAGATCGGTCGGCTCGAGCTGGGAGCGATGGCCAGCCTGGCCGCGGCCTGCGTCGTGCTCGGGCTCGCGGCCCCGCCGATCGTGGCCGCGATCGGGACGTTACTGGGGGCATCGGTCCTGGCTGCGCCGAGGGGCGTCAGCTCCGCGGTTCCGCTCGGTGCGCAGCTCTTCGTCCCAGGGCTCGCCGTGGCGATCCTCGCGCTCGGGGCGGTCGCCCTCGGCCTCGCGCGGCTGTCGGGGCCCATCTCCATCCGTCAGGGTGAGACCTGGGCGTCGGGACGCGTACTGCACCCGAACAACCAGTACGGCGCGGTGGCCTTCGCCAAGCCGATCCGACTGATGTTCGCCGACATCGTCCGCCCGGTCCGCGAGATCGACATCGTCCACCGCGCCGGCACCCGCTTTGTGGCGTCGATCCACTACCGCGCCCATATCGCGCCGGTCTTCGAGCGCTACGGGTACCGCTCGATCACCCGCGCGCTTGTCGTCGGCTCCCACGTGGTGCGTCGCGCCCAGAACGGATCGCTCCAGATGTACCTGGCATACACGTTCGTCGCGCTGCTGATCGGGCTGGTGCTCGCGCGGTGACCGGTCTCGTGACGACCGTACTGCTGGGGCTGGCGCAGCTCGTCGTGCTGCTCGCCGTCGCGCCAGGTCTGTCGGCGCTGATCAAGACCGCGAAAGCCCGCGCCCAGGGCCGGACCGGTCCGCCCCTGGGCCAGCCCTACGCCGACCTGTTCAAGCTGTTGCGCAAGGACATGGTGGTGTCCGAGCACACCTCGTGGGTCTTCCGCTGGGCCCCGGCGATCTACGCCGGTGCGCTCGCCACCGCCGCCCTGCTCGTTCCCGTGCTTTGGCTGCCGGCCCCGCTCGCCGGTTGGGGCGACGCGGTCGCGTTCATCGGTCTGCTCGCGCTGGCACGTTTTGCGCTTGCGCTCGCGGCGCTCGATACCGGCAGCGCCTTCGGCGGTATGGGGTCGTCCCGTGAGGTCGCGGTCGCGGCGCTGGTCGAGCCGGCAATGCTGCTCGGGCTCTTTGCGGTCGCACTGCGGACCGGCGGCACCGACCTCAGCGGCATGAGCGCGTGGATCGCAAGCCACGGGAGTGCCGCGATCGCCCCCAGCCAGATCCTCGCTGCCACCGCGCTCGCGATCGCCGTCATCGCCGAGACCGGCCGTGTCCCGGTCGACAATCCCGACACGCACCTCGAGCTGACGATGATCCATGAGGGCATGCTGCTGGAGTATTCCGGTCGCGCCCTCGGCATCCTCTCCTGGGCCACCCAGCTCAAGCAGGTCACGCTGTTCGCCCTGCTGATCGCGCTGTTCGTCCCGACCGGGATCGCGACCTCCCCCGAGCAGCTTCCCCTCGCGCTCGCGGGATTCATTCTCAAGCTGATCGCGCTCGGATTAGCGGTCGTCTTCGTCGAGTCGGCCAACGCGAAGCTGCGGATCCTCCGGCTCCCGGAGTTCCTGGGTACCGCCTCAGCTCTCGCGGTGTTGGCCCTGGTCACCGAGCTGGTGCTGCCGTGATCGAGGCGCCGGCGCTCGTCGACGGTCTCGCGCTGGCGCTGCTGGCGGGCGCGCTCGCCAGCATTGTGGTCCGCGACCTGATCGGCGGGGTGTGGCTCCTCGTCTTCCAATCGAGCGTGCTCGCGCTCATCGCTGCGACCATGGCGCTCGCCTCCGGCGAGTCGCACATGTGGCTGGTGGCCCTCCTGACGGTACTGGTGCGCGCGGTGGCCGCGCCCGTTCTGCTCTTCGGGATCCTCCGACGAGTCGAGCTCCGCCGGGAGACGCGGCCGCTGCTCCCGACACGCCTCGCCGCCGTAAGTGCGCTTGGGCTGATCGTGCTCGCGTTCGTCGCCGGAGGCCGGCTCGCCCTGCTCGATGGCTTCCCTTCGCGCAACGCGCTCCCGGTCGCGTTCGCCCTGACGTTGCTCGGGCTGCTGCTCATGTGTACGCGCCGCAAAGCGATCTCGCAGGTCATCGGCCTGATCACGATCGAGAACGGCATCTTCCTCGCCGGCCTCAGCGCGACGTTGGGCCTGCCCCTGTTCGTGGAGATCGGCGTGTTCTTCGACCTCTTGGTCGCGCTCACCGTGCTCGCCGTCTTCACCTTCCGGATCAACGAGCACTTCGAGACCGTGAACACCGATGCGCTGCGGGAGCTGCGGGGATGAGCTTCGTTCCGTTCCTGCTCGCCGTCCCAGCGCTGGCCGCCTGTGTCTGCGTCTGGGCTGGAGGATGGGCGCCGCGCTTCAGCGCCATCAGCGCGTTGGCCACACTGGCAGTCGCGGTGGCGGTCGCCGCCGATGGATTTAGCGCGCCGGCGCAGCGCGCGCTCGGTGGCGTGATCTATCTCGATGCGCTGTCCGCGCTCATCGTGCTCATCGTCGCGCTCGTCGCGGCGCTCGCGACGATCCAATCGGTCGCGTACCTGGGCAACGAGGTCGCGGGCGGGCATCTGCCGGTCGAGCGCGTGCCCTGGTTCTACGTCTGGTTCCATCTCTCGGTCCTGGCAATGCTCGCCGTTCCGCTGCTGAACAACCTTGGGCTGATGTGGGTGGCGATCGAAGCCACCACGCTCACCACGGCGCTGCTGGTGGGCTTCTTCCGGCGTGGCCGGGATCTCGAGGCGGCCTGGAAGTATCTGATGCTCTGCACGGTCGGCATCGCCTTCGCCCTCTTCGGGATCGTCCTCGCCTTCTACGCGGCCACCCACGCAGTCGGCGCGGGCACGGCGGGCCTGGAGTGGGATCGGCTGCGCGCGAGCGCCGCGTCGCTCGACCCGGCGCTCATGCGCCTGGCCTTCGTGCTCGTCCTCGTCGGCTTCGGGACCAAGGCCGGCCTCGCGCCGATGCACACCTGGCTGCCGGACGCTCACGGGCAGGGACCGACGCCGGTGAGCGCGCTGCTCTCCGGAGCGCTCTTGCCCTGTGCCCTCTACGGCGTGCTTCGCTTCCATCTGCTCGCCGCCGGCGCGGCGGGCCTCACCTTCTCCTCCGACCTCCTCATCGGGATCGGGTCCCTGTCGATGCTCGTGGCGATCCCGTTCGTACTGGTCCAACACGATCTCAAGCGGCTCTTGGCGTACTCGTCGGTCGAGCACATGGGCATCGTGGCGCTGGCTGTCGGGATCGGGAGTCCGCTCGCGCTGTTCTCGGCCGCCTTCCACCTGTTCAACCACGCCCTCGCCAAGTCCACCCTGTTCTTTGCGGCAGGCGCGATCGGCCAGCGCTACGGCACGCTGCGGATCGCGCACCTGCGTGGCGCCATCGACCTCGCGCGGATCCCGGCGCTCGCCCTGTTGCTCGGGACACTTGCGATCACCGGCGTACCGCCGTTCGCGCCCTTTGCCAGTGAGCTCGGCATCGCCCGCGCGGGCCTCGCGGGCCGTCCGAGCGCGATCGGCGGGACGATCGCGTTCTTCGTCGCGACGGTCCTCATCTTCGGCGGGATGCTCTTCCACGTGCTCCAGGTCGTGCTGCGCGAGCCGCCGCGGCGGGTGTACGTCGGCTCTCTCGGTCCGTCGTGGCTGCTGTTCGGCGCACCGCTTGCGGTGCTCGCGCTCATCGGGGTCTGGCTCCCGCCGCTGCTGAGCGGGCCATTCGCTGCGGTCGCGCGCGTGCTGGCGGTGGCCCCATGACGCTCGCGGCGGAGATGGTGTTCCCGAACTGGCCCAGCCGGCACGATCCCGACACTCGGACGACCCACGTGTGGGTCCCACCGGCGGCGCTGCCAGAGACCTGCGCCGGCCTCGCGAGTGGCGGCGCGCGCTTGGTGGTCATGACCGCGACCGACGAACGTCCCTTGGGGCGCGGCTTCGGGCTCTACTACGTGTTCGCCGTCGAATCAGGTGAGTTCGTCGCGGTCTGCGCAATGCTGGACCCAGCGCATCCCTCGTTCCCCTCGGTGACGCCCGTGGTGCCAGCGGCCCACTGGTACGAGCGTGAGGCGAAGGACCTCTTCGGCGTCGATCCGCAGGGCCACCCCGATCCACGCCGCCTGGTCCTGCACCCCGATTGGCCGCACGGCGTGCATCCCCTCCGCAAGGACTTCGATGCGAGCCGGCCGGTCGCACGGGTCGCGCACGAGGACGTGACCATGACCGGGGTACATGGCGAGGGTGTGATCGAGGTCCCGGTGGGACCGATCCACGCCGGGATCATCGAGCCGGGCCACTTCCGCTTCGGCGGGGTGGGTGAGCTGGTGCTCGATCTCGAAGCGCGGCTCTTCTACACCCACCGCGGGATCGAGAAAAGCGCCGAGGGGCGCTCGGTGGAGCGGGGCCTGGTGCTCGCCGAGCGGATCTGCGGGGTCTGCTCGGCTTCGCACGCGGTGGCGTTCTGCCAGGCCATCGAGTCCCTCGCCGGCGTTCGGCCGAGCCTGCGCGCGCGCGTGATACGCAGCGTGTTCCTCGAGCTCGAGCGGCTGTACAACCACGTCGGAGATCTGGGGAACCTGTGCGCGGGCGCATCGCTCCAGCTCGGGGTCTACCAAGGTGGCGTGCTCAAGGAGCGCCTCCAGGAGCTGAACGCGACGGTTGGCGGTCATCGCTATCTGTTCGGGGTCGCCTGGCCCGGCGGCGTGCGCCGCGACCTCGATGCAGCGGCGCAAGAGACCATGACCCGGACGCTCGAGGAGCTTGAGCCCGAGATCCGCGCGTTCGTGGATGCGCTGCTGGACACCGAGACCTTCATCGACCGCCTGACCGGGATCGGCATTCTCGAGCGAGAGCTCGCGGAGAGCCTCGGCGCCGTTGGCGTAGCCGCACGCGCCAGCGGCGTCACGCGCGACGTGCGGCACGACCATCCCTACGCG
>DATCNH010000108.1:0-7802 GCA_036565345.1 Candidatus Limnocylindria bacterium
CCCGGTCGAGCGCCGGTGGGAGGATCTCCGCGAGCCGGGCATACAGCTCCGCGCGCCGATCGTTGTAGAACAGCTCGGTGCAGGACGCCAGCGTCCTGGCCTGCGCCGCGATCGCGTCGGCGACCGCGGCGTTGCCGTGGCCGAGGTTCGCCGAGCCCTGACCGCCGACGCAGTCGATGTACGCGCGGCCGTCGGCATCCCAGAGGACCGCTCCCTCGCCGCGGACGATGACCAGGTCGCGCTTCTGATAGAGCCCCGAGGTGTGGGCCGCCTCCATCGCGACGGCTTCCCCCGTGCCGGCCGGGCCGGTGGGGCCGGTCGGCTCGTTCAGGACCGAATCACCGTCTGGACCCGCGGATCGCCGCCGGCACTGCGGATGATGACCTCGCCCACGCCTCCATCGAGCGCCTCCTTGGCGGCGAGGATTTTCTTCTTGAACCGCCCGCGAGCGAGTCCCTCGGCCTCGGCGACGGTGATCTCGGCGACGAGCGAGGACGGATCGTCGGGATCGCGCAGGAGGCCGGGGACGTTCGTCAGGATGAGGAGCGCATCGGCCTCGATGGCGATCGCGACCCGCGCCGCGACGCGGTCGCCATCCACGTTCACCGCGGCGTTCTCGGTGGAGAGGGCGAGCGGCGCGATGACCGGCACGCGGCCCGGACCGATGAACTGGAGGAGCAGCGGAAGATTCACGACCTCGACCGTCCCGGTGTGGTCGTCCCGAAGCAGGATCGTCTTCCCGTCCCGCACCGCACGGACATCCTTGCGCTTCGCCACGAGCAGCCGGCCGGAGATCCCGGAGAGCCCCATCGCGTCGATCCCGCGGGCCTGGAGCTTCTCGACATAGAGGAACCCCTCGATCCCCAGGGCGGCCATCGCGAAGATCTCGAGGGTCCGGCGATCGGTGCGTCGGCTCTGATGGCCGGACGGCGACACGATCGTCTCGACCGGATGGCCGAGCGCAGCCTGGAGCCGATCGGTCTCGCCGGACGCGCCGTGGACCAGGACGATCTCGTCGGTCCGCGCGACGTCGGCCACCAGGTCGGCGACGGCATCGCGGTCCACGCCCGCGGAGCCGCCGGCCTTGATGACCGCGCGGAGCGCCACTACGGGTGCAGCCCGGGGAACTCGAGGCCGACGGTCTCCGGGTAACCGCAGGCGACGTTCATCGCCTGGACGCCGTTCCCGGCGGCACCCTTCATGAGGTTGTCGATCGCGCACAGCGCGACGACGCGCTCGCCGCGCGGGTCGGCGGCGAAGCCGACGTCGGCGAAGTTGCTCCCCGCAAGCAGCCTCGGCTCGGGATGGCGAAAGATCCCGCCGCGCTCCTTGACGATGCGGACGAACGGCTCGTCGGCATACGCGGCGCGGTAGGCCTTCCAGAGCGTCTTGTCGTCCACCGTGCCGCTGACCGGCACGTGCGCGGTGGCGAGGACGCCGCGGACGAGCTCGACCGCGGTGACCGAGAGCTGCACGGTGATCCCGTCGATCTCCTGCTCGACCTCGGCGGTGTGCCGGTGGCCGACCGGCTTGAACGATCGCACCACGCCGACGCGCTCCGGGTGGTGCGAGTCAGCGCTCGCCTCGCGACCGCCCTCGCTTGAGCCGACCTTGCACTCGACAACGACCGGCCGGGTCTTGTCGATGAGCCCGGCACGCGCCAGCGGGAGGAGCGCGAGGATCGTGGCGGTCGCGTTGCAGCCCGCGCCGGTCACGAGCGTCGCGCCGGCGATCTCGGCCCGATGGAGCTCGGGAACCCCGTACACCGCCTCGCCGAGGAGTCCGGGTGCCGGATGCGGCGCCTCGTACCAAGTGCGATAGGCCGCCGCATCGCGGAGGCGGTGATCGGACGAGAGGTCGATGATCAGCCGGGCGCGGTCGCGGAACTCGGGGAGGCGGTGCGCGCCGTTGGGCAGCGCGAGGAACAGCACGTCGCAGCCGGTCACCTGGTCGTAGCCGACGAACGAGAGAGCGGTCCGCTTGCGCAGGTTCGGATGCGCGACGGTCACCGGCTTGCCGGCGAGCGACTCGCTGCCGGCGACGATCTCGCGGACCTCCCGGTGTCCGATAAGCAGCCGGAGCAGCTCGCCGCCGGCGTAGCCGCCGGCGCCGACGATCCCGACCTTCATCGCCGGGCCACGGCGAGGATGTGATCCACGACCTTACCCGGGATGTTCACGCCGGTCGTGTCGATGGAGTTGCGGAACTCCATCGTGTAATTCACCTCGTTCACGAGGAGGCCACGGTCGGACTCGAGCAGGTCGATCGCGACCACCCCGCCGCCCACCGCCCGCGCCGCCTTGACCGACAGATCCGCGAGCGCGGACGTGACCGGGCAGTTCGCCGCCTGGCCGCCCCGGGCGGTGTTCGTGATCCAGTGGTCCGAGGCGCGGTAGATGGCGCCGATGCAGTCGTCGCCGACGACGAACGCCCGGATGTCCCGGCCTGGCTTCGCGATGTACTCCTGGACGTAGAAGATGGAGTGCATGTAGGTCCCGAGCACGTCCTTATGCTCGAGGATCGACTCCGCGGCGTCGCGATCGTTCACCCGGGAGATGAGCCGGCCCCATGAGCCGACGAGCGGCTTGAGCACGGCCGGATAGCCGAGCTCCTCGATCGCCGCGAGGGCCGACTCCGGAGTGAACGCGAGGCGCGTGCGCGGCGACGGCACGGCGTCACGGATGAGCCGCATCGTGGTGAGGAGCTTGTTCCCGCAGACATCGGCGACCTCGAACGTGTTCACCGTGGGGATGCCCCAGGTCTCGAGCACCGACAGGGCGTACAGCGCCCGGCTGTGCTGGATGCACCGCTCGGCGACGACGTCCACACCGAGCTCGGGCCTGGTCTCGAGACGGAGCACGAGCTCGCGATCGTCGATGATCGTCGTCGGGACGTGCCGCCGCTCCAGCTCCTCGAGGAGGAGCTTTTCCTCCACCCGCACCCGCGAGAGGAGGACGCCGACGCGGGGCTCACTCACCCCAGTCTTCTTCGGCCTCCGGCGCCAGGGCCAGCGTGATCGGCGCGGTCCCGGTGACCTCGAGCTCCGCGCCGCAGTCGGGGCAGGAGACGATCTCGCCCTTCACCGCGTCGGCACCGACGGTCACGCCGGCATCGCATTCAGGACACTTGGGCATGGGGAGCAGGACCTCCTCATCTCGCGCGCGGGGATGAGGGAACTTTAGCGGACCTGACCCCGTGCCCGAAGCTTGTCGGCGTACATCCGCGCGTCGGCCGCGGCAATGAGCGTGTCGGCGAGGAGCCCGTCCGCCGGGAACGACGCGACGCCGAAGGAGACCCGCGGGAGCGCCCAGGGCTTGCCGCCCCACAGGTAGGTGTGCTCCGGCAGCTCGGTCGCAAGGCGAGCGACGAGCTGCTGCGCGTCGTCCAACGCGGTCCGCGGGAGGAGGAGCACGAACTCGTCGCCGCCGAAGCGGGCCACCAGATCCTCGGCCCGCGCGGTCTCCCGCAGCGTTCTCGCCACCTGCACAAGCACATCGTCGCCGACGAGGTGGCCGGCGGTATCGTTCACCGCCTTCAGCCGATCCACGTCGCAGAGGACGACGCAGAAGGCATCGCCGTGGCGGCGCGCCTCGGCAGTCTCGGCCTCGAGCCGCTCGACGAGAATGCGCCGGTTCAGCAGGCCGGTGAGCGGATCGTGGCTCGCGAGCTGACGGGTGGTGTTCAGCAGGCGGGCGTTGGCGATGGCGATCGCCGCCTGCGCGGCGTACAGCCGGAACAGCCGCTGGGTCTCGCCGATGAAGAGCCGCGGCGCGCTGGAGTAGACGGTGATCGTGCCGACGATCTGTCCGTGCGCGATGAGCGGCAGCGCGAGCGCGGAGGCGATGAGCCCGTGCAGCGCCGCGGTCGAGCGCGGATGCTCCGCGTAGCGCGGTGCGACCACCAGATCGCGAGTCTCCAGGCATTCGAGCGCGATCCCCGCAAGCGGGTCGCCGACCGAGTCGCGGAGCTGCGGCATCGCGGCACGGTCAAGCGCCCGAATGACGAACGTGCCGTCGTCCTCGGCCAGCGACAGCATCGCCCCGTCGCAGCGGGTGAGCGCGGTGGCGTGCCCGGTGACCGCGGCGATGACCTCGTCGAGGGTCTGCTCGCCGGAGGTCGCCAGGCCCACGTCGTACAGGGCCCGGTACTGCGCCGCGTGGCGGCGCTCCCGTCCGGTCGACCGCCAGTTCGTGTAGAGCGCGAGCCCAGCGCGGGTCGCCAGGAGCAACACCGTCCC
This sequence comes from Candidatus Limnocylindria bacterium, assembly GCA_036565345.1. Taxonomy (GTDB): domain Bacteria; phylum Chloroflexota; class Limnocylindria; order P2-11E; family P2-11E; genus UBA4735. The sequence continues at coordinate 4,238 of DATCNH010000108.1, forward strand.
GGCCACGCAGCCGGCGACGACCTCGCGGGCGGTCCCGGGACCGAACTGGCTGGCGACGAGGAAGGTCGCCGAGAGGACCGCGACAACGCCTGGCAGCAGCATCCGCGTCGCCTGGATCGCGCCGTCGGAGAACCGCGGCAGGATGGTCGAATCGCGCTCCTCCGCCCATTGGACCCCGGCAATGGTGATACCGAGCATGCCGAGCATCCAGACCGGGTCGGCGATGGTGCCCGCGACGAACTCGCCCCGGATCACCGCGGGGAGCCAGAGTGTGAACCCGACGGCGTTCAGGCCGATCCCGATGAAGAGCGAAGTGTGCGTGCGCCGCGTCTGCGCGTTCGCCAGACCCCAGAGGGTCGAGAGCGCGGCGGCCGAGGCGGCGACGTAGAGCGCCGGATACAGGAGAACGACGGTCGTGGCGAGGGGGTGGCGGAGCATCGGGCCGGAGAACGCGTCGGAGACGTAGAGCGCGATCCCCGCGACGGCGGTGAGGACGACCGCGCCGATGTCCAGCGCCAGCGCATAGATCGCTAGGCGGTGCTCGCCACGCAGCAGGAAGGCGGCGCTACCGACAAGGTAGAGGACCGCCGCGGCGAGGTAGCCGAAATCGTACGGCGCGGGCACCGGAGCAGGAAGCTGGACGATGTCGTAGAGATCCCAGAACAGCTGCCCGATCGCCCACGCGATCGAGCCAAGAAGGATCCAGATCCAGGGTCCGCGGTCCCGCCGCCGGCTGGCCCGTATCGCGCGCGAGCCGCTCACGACGGCTCCGAAGGCGAAGCCGGTCCAGGCGAGGTCAGCGAGCGCGGTGCGCGCCAAGCCCGGGCCCACCGCCAGCTCGGCACCGAAGACGAGCGCCGTCCCGCAGACCCCCACGAGCAGCGCGCGCTGCGACCGCGACCAGCGCTTCATCACCGATCGAGGCTAGCGACCAAGCAGGAGCCTGCGAACGACCCAATGGTCCTTCCCCGCACGGGGGAGGGACCCCCGGCGACAGGCTTCGTGACAGGTGGCCCCGCCGGGACGTTGTACCCAGGTGACCATCGCGCCGCGCCTCCTCCTCACCCTCGCCCTCGTCGGACCGCTGCTCCTCGGCGCGGGCGCCCCCGCCCGGGCAGCCACCTGCGTGGGCAGCAGCGGTCCGGGGATCGCGCCGCCCGCCGCGGTGCGGGCCGGCCTGCCCGGCTTCCACGCTGCCTGGTATGGGCAGAGCGGCTACCCATCGCTTTGCGCGGGCGAGCGAGCGACCGCGACGGTGGCCTTCTACAACAGCGGCTCCCGCGGCTGGGTCGCCGGTCGCATGGGCGAATCGGCGTACCTGGGCACCTCCGGCCCGGAGCCCGGGCAGGACCGGCCGAGCCCGCTGGGTGGCGACGGCACGAATGGCTCCCCGGCGACCGACTGGATCCGCTACGACCGTCCCGCGGTGCAGCCGGCGGCGTACGTCGGTCCGGGCCAGGTCGCCTGGTTCCGCTTCACCGTCCAGGCGCCGGCCACCCCCGGGGTCTATCGGCTCGCGCTCCGGCCGCTGGTCGAAGGGGCCCAGTGGCTGGAGGACTACGGGGTGTTCTGGTATGTCACGGTGCTGAATCCGGATGGGACGCGCCCGCCGATGCCCGCGGCGCCGACCGCGACGACCGTCGTCGCGTCGTACTTCGGCCCGGGGCTCTTCGGCAACTCGACCGCCTGCGGCGTGGTCCTCACCACGGTGCTGCAGGGGGTCGCGCACCGCACGCTTCCCTGCGGATCTTCGGTGCAGCTCAGCTACGCCGGCCGCACGATGACCGTCCCGGTGGTCGATCGCGGCCCGTACATCGCCGGCCGGGAGTTCGACCTCACCTACGCCACGAAGCTCGGCCTCGGCTGCCCGGATGTGTGCACGCTCGCCTGGATCCGCTGACGGATCCTGTCGACTGGATCCGCTGACGGATCCCTGTTTTGACTGGATCCGTTGACGGATCCCTGTTTGACTGGATCCGTTGACGGATCCCATTTGACCGGATCCGTTGATCAGGGATGCGCTGACCGCGCGACGCCGCGGCTGATCAGCGCCGGGCGGCGGCCGCGGCTCGCGTCGGCGTGACGGTGAGCCTGGCCTGGATCCCCAGATCCGGGAGACGGCCCCGCCCGTCGATCCGCGGATGCAGCGCGACGATGTGCGTGCCGATCTCCAACGGCGCGGACAATCGAGCGACGAACCACCCGACCTGGCCGGGACCGACGTAGCCAGTCGTCTGCACGGCCACCGGCGTTCCGTCGTCGAGCACGAGCGAGGCCTGCGCGCCGGCCACGCCGCGATACCAGCCGGCGGATCCGGTATTGCGCAAAGCCACGACCCATTCGACGCGGCCGGCCGGCGACGCCGTCGGGTAGGGCGCCTGCGCCTCGAAGCGGGCGCCGTAGGCACGCAGTGGTGGCAGCGCGAATGGCGCGGCGACAAGCGGCGCCACCGTGGCCGATTCACGTCCGGTGACCGCCGCGACCTCGGCGAACGGAGGGATCGCGACGGCCATCACCCAGAGCGCCGCGATGAGCGTCCCGACGACCGCGCGCGGGCGCACGCTCGGAGCCGCGGGCAGAGACGTGCGGGCAAGGGCACCGATCGCCGCGCCGAGCAGCTGCGCGACGCGGCCGATCCGGACCCGGGCGGCCGCGATCTCGTCATCGGCCAACACGGCATAAGCGAAGGCAGTCGCGAACGAACGGGTCCCGTGGTGCCGATCGGCGGGTTCGGGCGAGAGGCCGCGAGCGAGCACGCGCGACAGCCGCGGACCCCGTTGCGCGGGGCCGAGCAGCTCGCTGGCAACGATCGCGAGCCCGTAGACATCGCTCTTCGGAGTCGCCGGGGCGCCATCGCGGATCTCCGGCGCGACGTACCGCGGCGTCCCGCGGATCCGCTGCGGCGTCTGGCCGATCGGCTCGGCGATGCCGAAGTCGAGCAGCCTGACCCGGGACCCCGGGGAGAACAGGATGTTCGCCGGCTTCAGATCGAGATGCACGAAGCCACGACGGTGGAGGCTGGCGAGCGCGCCACCGAGCTGGATGAGGATGCCGGCCACTTCGCGTCCCTCGAACGGTCGCCGCTCATCGGCCGCGGCAAGCGATTCGCCTTCGACGTGGGCGAAGACGATGGCGGTGATCCCGAGCGTGTCGTGGATGCCGAGAACGGGAATGATTCCCGGGTGCGTGAGTGAATCAAGGATCTCCGCTTCGGCGAGGAACGCCCGGCGGATCGCCGGGTCGTCCCGCTCGCGGAGGATCTTCAACGTCACCGTCCGGCCACGGCGCTCGTCGTGGGCGCGCCACACGTCCGCGGTGCCACCGACGCCGATGAGGCTCATCAGACGATACCGGCCCGCGGCGATATCGCCTCCGGCCCGCCCACCGGCAGCGAGCAGCTCGGTATCTTCGCGCGTGCCAGTCACGTCGTTCTCACTCCCCGCCGTTCAGGGCCCCGGCACGACCGGTGCGACCGGTGCGACCGGTACGACCGGTGCGACGGGACCCACTTCAGCAACGCGGTCGGCCGAGCGATGATGCGGGTGCTCGGTCGGCCCCCGCCCTG
>DATCNH010000109.1:0-39807 GCA_036565345.1 Candidatus Limnocylindria bacterium
GCCGTCGGTGTCGAGCCACCGCCGGACCAGCTCGGTCCGCGACCGCAACGCGAGCTTCCGGTAGACGCTGCTGAGGTGGTGCTCGACCGTCTTGGGACTGACGTAGAGCGCGCGCGCGGCCTCGGCGTTCGTCGCGCCCGCGACGACCAGCGACACGACCTGGCGCTCGTGCGCGGTGAGCGCCGGCCCAGCTCCGCTCCAGGATGTCCCGTCGCGCCCAAGCTCCCGCCGCGCACGACGGGCCCACGGCGTCGCGCCGAGGCGCTCGAATGCCGCCGCCGCGCGCTCGAGGTGTAGCCGCGCGTCGGACCGCCGGCGCGCGCGGCGTAGGCGCTCGCCGTAGCACAGCTCGGTGCGCGCACGCTCGAACGGCGTCTCGACCCGGTCGTGCGCGCGCAGCGCGTCCTCGAAGTGACTCGCGAAGGTCGCCGCGTCGGCGAGCAGGCCGGCGCACCGCGCAGCGGCGGCGACCGTCGCGGGTGGCGCGCCGGACTCGACCTGCGCCTCGAGTCGCCGCAGGGCCGAGGCGGCCTCGACGAGATGACCGGAGCGCGCGTGCGCTTCGACCAGGTCCGGTAGGAACGCCACCACGCCCGGGGTCGCGAACCCTCCGTCGATAAGCAGCGTGTCGAGGCGCTCGAGGGTGCGCGACGCGTCGTCGAACGCGTCGCGTCCAAGGTCGAGGAGCGCCTCGGCTCGGAGCGCATATGCGCGCAGGAGCACGTCCTCGGGTCCGAGCTCCAGCGCCGCGGCGAGGTGCCGCCGGCAGGCGGTCTCTGCGCCGCGCGCCGCCTCGATCCCCGCGAGCGTCGTCAGGCAGGAGGCCGCCTGCCAGGTCTGGCCGAGCTCCGTCGCGAGCCGGAGCGCGGCGGACGAGGTGCGGTGCGCGCGCGGCCAGTGGCCGGTCTGGACGTCGATCGCCGCGAGCGTGTCCATCGCGACCGGAAGGATCGCGCGCGACCCGGCCGCGCCAGCGCTCGCGACGAGGGTGACCAGCAGGCGTCGTGCGGCGCGATGGTCCTGGTGCCAGAACGGGACCGTCGCCATCCGGTGCATCGCTTCGAGCAGGTCTCGCTGGTCGACCGTGCCGGACGTGAGGATGCGGCGCAGCACCGGTTCGGCATCGGTCGCGGTACCGGTGCGCGCGAGGATCGACGACCGGGCGAGCTCGACGAACGGCTCGGCGTCGGGGATATCCCGCGCGAGCGTCGCCGCGCGGTCGATGGTCAGGTGGGCGAGGTCGAGGTCGTTCGTCGCCGCGATGATCGCCGCATCGGCGAGCATCCGCGCTGCGAGACCGGGATCGCGCGCGGCGACGGGCTCCGCCTCGGCGACGAGGAACGCGTGGAGGCCCTCGGTGTCGCCGTGCAGCCGCAGCCGGCCGCGCTCGTGCTGGATCCGCGCCCGCAGCACCGGGTCCGGCCCGCCCGCGAGCGCCTCGGCGAGCAGGGTTGCCGCGCGCTCATCCGTACCCGCAAGCTGGGCGACCCGCGCCGCGTCGAGCAGGCGTCGCGCGCGGTCCTGCTCGGAGAGGCTGAGATGCGCGGCACGCTCGAGCATCCGCGAGGCGTGCGCGCGATCGGTGGTGCGGGAAGCCGCGTCCTCGAGGGTTCCGGCGAGCACCGCGTCCGGCAGCTCCGTCCCGGCGGCGACGTGCCACGCCCGCCGATCGGGGTCGTTCGCGAGGGCGGCGGCGAGCGCGCCATGGGCGGCCCGGCGCTCCGCCGTCGTGGCCGCGTCGTAGATGCTCATCGCCGACGGGTTGAGGACCACGCGTCCGGCGGCGAGAATCAGGAGGCCGGCCTGTTCGGCATCGATGAGCGCCGACTGGTCCACGCCGAGCGAGCCGAGCGCCGCGACGATCGGCCCGAGCGCCCCGGGGCCCGCCGCGACGGCGACGAGCGCGGCGATCCGGGCGGCAGCGCTCCTCTCCCCAGCCATTCGCGGCAGCCTAGCCGGACCGTGCAGAACTAGGGTTTCCCCCCATACCTGGGCGACCAACCGGCCACTACGGTGAGCCCCATTCGCGTGGGGTGGGGAGGGTCCTGAGATGTCAGGTCGTAGTGCTGCCGTGCCGCAGATCGAGGCGCTTGAGGCGACGGCGGTCCGTCGCCGCCGGGTCCCGACGCTGATCCTCTCCCTTGCGCTCCTGGTGTCCGGTCAGCTGGCTCTTGCGGTCACTCCCGCCACCGCCCTCGTGCCGCCGCCGCCCACCGTGACGGGCATCGCGCCGAATATCGGCGTTGTCGGCGGCGGGACCGCGGTCACGCTCACCGGGACCGGTTTCCGCGCCGGGGACTCGGTGACGATCGGGGGCGCCGCGGCGACGGGCGTCGTCGTGATCAGCGGCACCTCGATCAGCGCCACGACGGCGCGGCACGCCGCCGGAGCGGTGGATGTCGTCGTGGCTGACGGCGCTGCCAGTGGTACCTGTACCGCCTGCTTCAGCTATGACGACCCGCGCCAGAACGGCGACCTCTTCGTCGGTTCTGCGAGCTACGTCGACGGCTACGGCAACACGGCCGGCGGCATCTGGCGTCTTCGCGGCTCCGTTGCGATGCTGTTCTGCTCGAGCCCGCTCTCAAGCTTCGACCCGGGCTTCTGGGACTCGCCAGACACCGTGATCGTCGACTCGCGGGGCCGGATCGTGTTCCTCGCCCCCATCGGCATGCAGGAGATCGGATTGCTCCGTTGCGATCAACCCGGCCAGCCGGCCGAGCAGCTCGGCGTGTTCCGGGTCCGTCAGAACATCCCCGCGGGCTGGCCCGAGCCGTTCCCGAACACGCGCTTCGGCGTACGGATGGGCTACCTGCACATCCTCGCCCAGCGCGTGATCACCGACGACCTGCGGTCGATGCCGAAGGTCAACAACGAAGACAGCTATGAGTTCGTCGCGCAGCTGCAGAGTACCCCGGGAGACCCGACTGTTCCCGGTCCCACCGAGCTGATCCGCTACGGCGTGGACACGGGCACCTGGCAGCAGGGCCGGGATCTGCCGGACATCCTCCAGAGCGGCAACCTCGTGAGCGTCATCGCGCATGGGGGCGACCTGTGGAGCTTCAACGGCTCGACGCTCCGGCGAACGTCGCTGCCGCTCAACATCACCGTTTCCGGGACGGCGGGCGGGCTCGACTACAAGCTCACCTACCAGCCGTTCGGCGGCATGCATGAGCTCGGGAACGCGGCCGTCGACGACACCACCGTCCCGAACGTGAGCTCCGGCTGCAACACCGATCCGCCCGGGAAACACGACGACGTCACCGACCTCATGCCCTATAACAACGGCTTCGCTCCGCTCTCGGCGGACCGGGTGATCTACGACGAGCACGGGGACCTCGGCCTCGTGCTGAAGACGGGCTACGGCCCGATGCCCGGACCGTACATGACGCACGTGTCCTCGGCGCTGCTCAACGACGATCCGAACGACGACACCCAGGGCTACTTTCACCAGGCGTTCGATTCCTGCCGCCACGTGCCGTGGATCCAGTTCTCACCGATCCTGCCCTGGACCTCCACCGGGAGCACCGTCGCCTTCGACAACACCGCCAACGTCATCGCGACCGCCCCGGGCGGGATGGTCGGCACGAGCTTCTGGGGCAACCGCGTCCTGCGGCTCACCCCGGGCGACAGGGCGAGCCAGATCGCCACGCTGTACCACCCCGGGGGCATCGCCGCGTATCCCGCGATCGTCCCGTCGATCGGCACGGTCGTGTACATCACCGTTCACTCGCCGGTCGACGTGCTGCTGACCGACGCCGCGGGGCGGCGTATCGGCGTGGATCCGCTGACCGGCATCGCGGTCAACGACTTCGGCCAGGGGGGCTTCGATTCAGGGTCGGGCGAGCCGCGCGTCTTCGCGATCAAGAACCCGAGCCCCGGTGCGTTCACGCTCTCGTCCATCGGGACCGGAACGGGCCCGTACCAGATCGATGTCGCCTCGGCGGATCTGGCGACGGCGGCCACCGCGCGCGTCACGACGACCGGGAACGCCACGCCCGGCGCGACGGCGCAGCACGACTTCACCCTCGCCGCGGCCGGGGGCCTCTCGTTCGCCCATCCGGTCGTGACGACGCCTCCGACCGTCACGCCGCAGGTCTTTGGCACCGCGGGCGCCAACGGGTGGTACGTGAGCGACGTGGCCGTAACGTGGGACATCGCCGACGGCGGGTCGGCGATCACGTCGACCGCCGGCTGCGCCCCGACGACTATCGTCGCGGACACGACCGGCCGCACGCTGACCTGCGCCGCGACGAATGCCGGCGGCACGACCACGGCCGCGGTGACCGTGCAGCGCGACGCCACCGCACCGGTCATCTCCGGCGCGCGGAGTCCCGCGGCCAACGCGGCAGGGTGGAGCGCCGGTGACCTCACCGTCAGCTTCACCTGCTCCGACGTCACGTCGGGCATCGCGAGCTGCCCGTCACCGATGGCCGTCACGACCGAGGGCGCCGGCCAGAGCGTCACCGGAGCGGCGATCGACCGCGCCGGCAACACCGCGGCCGCGACGGTGAGCGGCCTCAACATCGACAGGACCGCGCCGACGACGGCGGCGACACCGGACCGCGCTCCGAACCTGAAGGGCTGGAACAACGTGCCGGTCACGGTCTCGCTCGCCTGCGCGGACGCGCTCGCCGGCTGCGGGGCCACGAGCTACAGCGTCGATGGCGCGGCCTGGACCGCGTACGCGGCCGCGATCCCGATCACGACCGAGGGCGTGCACACGCTGCAGTACCGCTCGACAGACCGCGCCGACAACACCGAGGCGGTGCAGACGCTCACCGTGCGCCTCGACTTCACCCCGCCCGATGCGGCGATCCGATTCGACCCGACCGCGCTCGATCTCGTCGTGCTTCCGCGCGATCCGGCAGACACGGTCGAGCTGATCTCGACCACCGCCGGGCGGGACGGCGAGGATGCGAGCGAGGCGCGGGGCGAGGTGCGGACCTACCGCATCCGCGACCGTGCGGACAACACGCTCGTGCTGGTCGTAACGGTGAAGCGCGAGGGCGGCGAGCTGAAGGCGGCGGTCGTGAGCCAGCGGCTCAACGGCGGCGCCGTCCTCGTCGCCGGGCCGAACCAGCTGGCGGCCGAGTGGGCGCTCGCGCGCGACCGTTCGATCACCAAGCTCGAGCAGCGGTCGGCCACCGGCCGGGGACGGGACCGGCGCCAGGTCACGGCGGAGTACGGCGCCGAGCGGAACCTCACCACGATCCGCAGCCGGACGCCGCACACCGAGGACGAGGTCACTCGCCCGGGCCTGGTGCTGCTGCGGCTCGACGTGGCCGGGGGAGCGGTCGTGATCGCCTTCGACTGACGCCCGTCCGGCGCGGCGGCGGGTCGGGCTAGCCGCGCCCGCCGGCGCCGCCGGGACGCGCCCGGGCGAGCGCGGCCAGGCCGAGGGCGGCCGCGCTTGCGAGCTGCTGCAGTTCGCCCCGTTCGAGCGCGGCGACGGCGTCGGCCCAGGTCACCTGCTGCAGCTCCATCTCCTCGAGGTCGCCGCTCTCCGGCCTGGCGACGGCCTTCGCGCCGGTGGCGAGGAATGCGTGCATCGTCCCCGAGCCGTAATTGCCGTCGACCACGAACCGCCCGAGCGAGGTCCATTCGTCCGCGGCCCAGCCGGCCTCTTCCAGCAGCTCGCGCTTCGCGCCCGCGAGCGGCTCCTCGCCGGCCTCCAGGTACCCCGCCGGGAACGAGCGCGAGATCCCGCGCACCCCGTGCTTGTACGACCGGATGAGCATCGTGTGGTCGTCGTCGGTCAGCGGGACGACGATCGCGAAGTCCCGCGTCGTGATCCAGCTGTAGCCCTTGACGATCTGGCCGTCCGGTAGCTCGATGTCCTCCTCGCCGACCTCGAGCCAGGGAGGTCGGCGCAGAAGCACGCGCCGCGCGCGGGTCTTCCAGGGACGGGGTGCGCTCACGAAAGGACCATCTCGCCCAAAGGCTATCGGTATTGACACGTCCAGGAACAAATGTTCTAACTGGAGAAGGAATGGACGGAGCGCCTGGGAACTGGTCTCGCGAGGAGCAACTTGCCTGGGCCGCTGGCTTCTTCGACGGAGAAGGCACGACGAGCTCCTCGGGGGAATGGGACACGCCGCGTATGACGGTGCCTCAAGCCGGACCGACCATGCCAGAGGTACTCGTCCTCTTTCAGGCGATCGTTGGCTTCGGGTCGATCCTGGGTCCCGTCCTTGCACCTGGACATCAGCCGTACTGGACCCTCGCCGTATCCGGCCCCAAAGCGCTGCGCGTCCTCGAACTGCTGCGGCCGTTCCTGGGCCCGGTCAAGCGCCAACAGGCAGATGCCGCGCTCCGGCGGTATCGACGCCATCCGACGCCTAGCCATCGCATCACGGCCCTTACGGCACGTCCGTATGCCAGGCGGTCGCACCAAGCCCGCAGGTCCACGCCGTGAAGTTGGGTCAGAAGCTAAGGCGCGATCGCGACGGACACGCACTAGCCCCGGGCATTCCCGCGGTGCGTCTCCGACCATGTCGCCGGGAACTCGCGTGGGCAGCCGGCTTCTACGACGCCGAAGGGAGCACGTTCCTCGCCAGCCGCGGCCACTATCCGGTGATCGGAATCTCGCAGTCCGATGACGACACTGTCCCCGCGGTGCTCGTGAGATTTCACCAGGCAGTGGGTGGCATCGGGCACATCAACGGCCCGTTTCTTCTCAGCGATCCCCGTTTCAAGGTCAAGTGGATCTACAGGGTCCATGGTCATCAAATGACGCAGGCCACCATCGCCCAGATCTGGCCTTGGCTGGGTTCGGTGAAGCGAGCACAGGCAACTGCGACGTTCCTCGAGTTTCGGCGCTCGAATCCCCCAAAAACCCGTGTCGCAGGGACTACCTTCGGTCAGCCATTCAAAGATGAGTGCAAGAGAGGTCATGATCTTTCGAAGGCCCGGGTCAGCCCCGGTCGATCGCGGGAATGTGTGTTCTGCCGCCACGAACGCTATCTTGAGACGCGCCTCACGCAACCCTGAAACGTTCGAGTTTCGAGCGGTCGACCGCGAGGCCCATACCGGGCTTGGTCGGCATGGCGACCACGCCGTGCTTGGACCGAGGGAGTGGTTCCTCGAAGATCTCGGTAAGCGGGTTACGGATGAACATTTCTTCGAGCCTCGCGAGATTTGGCACCGCCGCCGCGAGATGGAGCGAGGCAAGCTGGGCGAGGCCGCAGGAGAACCCGGTGTGCGGCGCGTACTGCACGTTGTGCGCGTGGACCAGAGCGCCGAGCCGCTTCGCCGCGGTGAAGCCGCCGATGCGCGCGATGTCCGGCTGTACGATGTCGATCGCCCGCCGCTTCAGCAGCTCGCGGAAGCCGAAGATCCCGAACTCCGATTCGCCGGCAGCGACCGGGATCGGCTGCGAGCGGCGGATCAGCTCGTAGCCGTCGATGTCGTCGGGGAAGACCGGCTCCTCGATGAACCACAGGTCGTACCGCGCCAGCTCGTGACAGGCCTTGATCGCCGTCGCCGCGTCGTAGGCGCTGTTCACATCGGCCCCGATCTCGATGGTCGGCCCGACCGCTTCGCGGATCGCCCGGGTGACCTCGACATCGGCGCGCCAGCCGCCCCGCTCGGCGGACCGTCCGATCTGGATCTTGATCGCGGTGTGCCCGCCGTCCACCTTCTCCTTCGCCTGCTTGGCCATCGCCGCCGGCTCGGCGGTGTACACCTTGGACCCGTAGACCGGCACGCTCGCTCGGCCGGCGCCTCCGAGGGCCTTATAGAGGGGGATGCCCTGGGCCTGGGCGAGGATGTCCCAGAGGGCCTGGTCCAGGCCGCTCATCGCCTCTTGGACGAAGCCGCGGTAGTGGCCCCAGGGGCGCAGGAGCGCGAACTGCTCGTCCCAGAGGCCCTCGACATCGTGCGGGTCGCGGCCCTCCAGCACCGGCCAGAGGAGCTCCCGAACGACCGTGTCGAGCACCTTGGGCGCCCGGCGAGCGATGCACTCGCCCCAGCCGGTGATCCCGTCGTCGGTCGTGATCGCCACGACCATCGCCTTAAAGGTCGAGTAGGCCCCCGCCCCGAACTCGATGTGCTCGCCTTCGGCCTCCAGGACCCAGGTCTCCAGCCGGGCGATCTTCACCGGTCGGAAGATAGGGGAACCCGGGCCGGGCCGCTCCCGGGCTGTCGCCGGCCCCGACCACCGGTCGGTGCCCTGCCCGCTTGACACCCCGGGGCCCTCTTCGTAGATTGTTAGCAGTCAAGCGGGGCGAGTGCTAATCACCTCGGAACGGCCAGATCCGCGCCTCGCGCTGGCCAGAAACACGCCCGACAACGGGAGGGAGACAAGCCAATGGCAGTCGCAGAGAAGCCCAAGGTCAAGGCCGCGGACAAGCTCAAGCTCAAGCCCCTAGGCTCGCGCGTCGTGGTCAAGGCCCTCGAGCGCGAGGAGATGACCAAGAGCGGGATCGTCCTGCCGGACACGGTCAAGGAGAAGCCGCAGGAGGGCAAGATCCTCGCGGTCGGTCCCGGTGACCGTCACCCGGACACCGGCGAGCGGATCAAGGTCGACCTGAAGGAAGGCGACCGGATCCTGTTCCAGAAGTACGCGGGCACCGAATTCAAGCTTGACGACGAGGAGCTCCTGATCCTCAGCGAGAAGGACGTCCTCGCGCTCGTCGAGTCCTAAAGGCGGAGAGGGAACGTAAATGGCAAAGCAGCTCGTATTCACCGATGAGGCGCGCAAGTCACTGAAGCGCGGCGTCGACGTCATGGCGAACGCGGTCAAGACCACCCTTGGCCCGAAGGGCCGCAACGTGGCGCTGGACAAGAAGTTCGGCGCTCCGACCGTGACCCACGACGGCGTCACCGTCGCTCGCGAGATCGAGCTCGAGGACCCGTTCGAGAACATGGGCGCACAGCTTCTCAAGGAAGCCGCGACCAAGACGAACGACATCGCCGGTGACGGCACCACGACCTCGATCGTCCTCGCCCAGGCCATCGTTCACGAGGGTCTGCGGAACATCGCCGCCGGCGCGAACCCGATGATGCTCAAGCGGGGCCTCGAGAAGGGCGTCTCCGCGGTCGTCGCCGAGATCAAGTCCCAGGCCACCGAGATCAAGGGCCGTGAGGAGATCGCGCACATCGCCGGGATCTCCGCCGCGGACAACGACATCGGCGAGCTCATCGCCGAGGTCCACGAGAAGGTCGGCCGCGACGGCGTCATCACCGTCGAGGAGTCCAAGGGTCTTGAGTTCGAGAAGGAATACGTCGAGGGGATGCAGATCGACCGCGGCTACCTCTCGCAGTACTTCGTCACCAACGCCGACCGCATGGAAGCGGTCATCGAGGACGCCTACATCCTCATCACCGACAAGAAGATCTCCGCGATCACCGACATCCTGCCAGTCCTCGAGAAGCTCGTGCAGGTCAGCAAGAACTTCGTCATCGTGGCCGAGGACGTCGACGGCGAGGCTCTCGCCACGCTCGTCGTGAACAAGCTCCGCGGCACGATCAACGTCCTCGCGGTGAAGGCACCGGGCTTCGGTGACCGCCGCAAGGCAATGCTCGAGGACATCGCGATCCTCTCCGGCGGCAAGGTGATCAGCGAGGAGGTCGGTCGCAAGCTCGACTCGACCACCGTCGCCGACCTCGGCCGTGCCCGTCGCGTCACTTCGACCAAGGACGAGACCACGTTCGTCGAGGGCCACGGCGCCCAGGACGCGATCCTCGCCCGGGTCAAGCAGATCAAGGCGCTCATCGAGGAGACCACCAGCGACTTCGACAAGGAGAAGCTGAACGAGCGTCTCGCCAAGCTCGCCGGCGGCGTCGCCGTGATCAAGGTCGGCGCGGCCACCGAGATCGAGCTCAAGGAGAAGAAGCACCGCGTCGAGGACGCTTTGTCCGCTGCGCGTGCCGCAGTCGAAGAGGGAATCCTCCCCGGCGGCGAGGTCGCCCTGCTCAACGCGGTGAAGGCCCTGGACGGCGTCGAGGCCGAGGGCGACGAGAAGACCGGGGTGAACATCCTCCGTCGCGCGCTCGAGGAGCCGTTCCGTCAGCTGTGCACCAATGCCGGCCAGGACGGCGCGGTCATGCTCGAGGCGGTCCGTCGCAAGCAGAAGGAGTCCAAGTCGGGCACCTGGGGCTACGACGTCATGGCCAACGCGATCGTCGACCTGAACAAGGCCGGCATCATCGATCCGGCCAAGGTCACCCGCTCCGCGCTGGAGAACGGCGCGTCGGTCGCGGCGATGATCCTGACCACCGAGGCCCTCATCACCGACCTTCCCGAAAAGGAAAAGGCCGGCGCGGGGATGCCCCCGGGCGGCGGGATGGACTACTAACCACCGTTCGTCCGGGAACGCCCCGGATCACGCAGGCAACGAAAGGCCCCCGGGAGACCGGGGGCCTTTCCTATGCGCTTATCGCGCCGCCGGCGGCGCGAGCCGGGACTGCATCACGAGCGGGCCCTCGCGCTTTCCCTCTCGTTGCGTCTCGAGGGTGAGCGCGCAGCGGTCGAACCCGTCCACCGGGACGTCCAGCTCCACCGCCTGGACGACCCGGCCGTTCGGGGCGAAGTTCGCGCCGCGGACCCACTTCCCGTCGGCGTCGACCAGCCAGAGGGAATAGATGCTCCCCGTCGGCGCGGCCTGCAGGTCGTGGAACACGACGAACGGGTTCTTGTTCGCGGTGCCCGGCGCGAACAGCGTGCCGCCCGCCCCGGCCCAGCGCTCGACCCCGGCCATGTACCAGGTCTTCCCGCCCCGCGAGATCTTGTCGAGCGTCGCGGTGTATTCGGCCCGCTCCGCCTCGGCCGCCCGCAGCTGGGCCACGTTCAGCAGGTCGACACCGATCAGCAGCGTGACCGCCGCCGCCAGCGCGAGCACCAGGATCGTGCGGCGGGCTCGCGGCCAGGCGAACGCGCGGCGGCGCACAGGCGCCACGGAGTCGCGGGCGGAGGCGAGGATGCGCGCGCGCAAGGCGGGCGGCGGCTCGCGCCCGGGCAAGGTGCCGGCGAGCGCGTCGACGATCCCAGCGAGCTCGGCGGCCTGCGCCCGGCAGGCGGGACAGCCGGCGAGGTGGCCGGCGATCCGCACGGCCGCGGGCTCATCGAGGGCCCCAAGCGCGTACAGCTCGAGGTCATCGGTCACGTGCGGCTCCATCAGCGGGTCGCCTCCAGCGCGCGGCGCATCTTCTGGAGGCCGATGCGCATCCGGCCTTTCACCGTGCCGAGGGGAACGCCCATGAGCTCGGCAAGCTCGGCGTGGGTATATCCGCCGAAATAGGCGAGCTCGATCGTTCGGCGCTGCGCTTCCGGGAGCTCCCGCAGCGCCTGCCGGACCCCCTGCTGCTCGACGTTCCGCTCGGCGCTCGCCGCGGTATCCAGATCCGAGGCCTTGTTCTCGGCCGCATCGAGCGGTGCCGGGCGAAAGGCCGTCTTCCGTCGCAGGATGTCGACCGCGCGGTGGTGGACGATCGATAGGAGCCAACCCCGGGCGTTGCCCCGCTCGCGCCGGTAGGTCGTGGCTCCCCGCCAGGCCGAGAGGAACGCATCATGAACGACGTCCTCGGCGCCGGCGCTCTCACCGAGGATCCGGTAGGCCAGGGCGTACGCCAAGCGCCCATAGCGGTCATAGAGCGTGGCGAGAGCGCTCAGATCGCGCGCTGCGAGTGCGGCCATGACCGCATCGTCGGGCTGTGGGGCGCCGTCAGGGAACTCTGGGAGGGCGCTCATCCGCAGACTGTACGCAGAGGGGACGCTCCCGGATGCGCGGGCCCGGAGCCGGGGCGGTGCGGGATCTCGGAGGCACGCGCCGTGGCCCCGCGGCAGACCCCTTCAAGAAGACAAAAAAGCGTCCCGAGCGACCTACCGACGTGCCCTGCCGCAGCTTCGAAGCACTGCGGCCTGGCCGTGGAGCCGATCCTCGATATCCTCTCGGACCGCCATTGATGCTATCTCCGGTTGCGCTCCCGAGGACCAGCTCCGTTGATGGAATCTCCGGAACCCGTCCTCTTGGCAGACCCCTCGGGACGCGTGAACCATACCCGGAGGGCGGCCGGCCAGGGAAGCGCCTTTATCCACCATCTATCGGCCCGGCGTGGCGATGTTGTCCACCACCGGCGCGATGTTGTCCACCGCCACCGTGATGGTTCCGGCGGGCGACCGACGCGTCGCAGCGGGCGGGGTGATCGCCCCGCTGGTGACGCGCCCGGAGGGTACGAACATATCCCGAGGAACTGTCGCCAGCGGAACGGGCTCCTTGATGTGATCTCGGACCGTTCCTCCGGGCGACCGCCCCTCGGGACCAGCCGATCGTACCGAGCGCCTCCGGGGGGCGGAAGTGGCTTTCTCCACAGGATCGGTCGCCCCGAGAGCCGGTTATCCACCAGGTTCGGCAGTTCTCCACATTTGCCTACCATCGTTGGGTGAGCGACGCCATCCTGGACGGCCTGAATCCCGAGCAGCGCGCTGCGGTCACCCACGGCGCCGGGCCGCTCCTCATCCTCGCCGGCGCCGGGTCCGGAAAGACCCGCGTGCTCACCCACCGGATCGCATTCCTCATCCGCGACCTCGGTGTCCCGCCCCGGTCGATCCTGGCCGTCACGTTCACGAACAAGGCCTCCAAGGAGATGAAGGCGCGGCTGGGCCGCCTGGTCGGCGAGGCGGCCCTGGCCGACCTCTGGGTCGGGACGTTCCACGCCTTCTGCGCGCGGCTCCTGCGCCGCGAGGGGGCGAGCGTCGGACTGGATCGGGGCTTCGCGATCTACGACGAGG
The DNA here is from genome assembly GCA_036565345.1 of Candidatus Limnocylindria bacterium. GTDB lineage: Bacteria > Chloroflexota > Limnocylindria > P2-11E > P2-11E > UBA4735. The sequence continues at coordinate 12,731 of DATCNH010000109.1, forward strand.
GCGATCAGCGGGCGCTCCTGCGGCAGGCGATGGCCGCTGGGGGGTTCAGCGAGAAGCTCTTCAGTCCCGGCGCGATCGGGAACGCGATCTCGGGGGCGAAGAACGAGCTCCGCGGCCCCGCCGATCTCGCGAACAGCGCTGCGAACCAGCTCGCCCGGGTCGCCGCGCTGGTCTGGCCACGCTACGAGGCGCTCCTGCGGGAGAACAATGCCGTGGACTTCGACGACCTCCTGGTGCTCCCGAACCGGCTCTTCGAGACGAGCGACCGGGCGCTCGAGGTCTGGCAGGATCGCTTCGCGCACATCCTCGTCGACGAATATCAGGACACCAATCGCGCTCAATACGTGCTCCTCCGGTACCTGGCCGGCTTTCGGCAGAACCTCTGCGTCGTGGGCGACGACGATCAGTCGGTCTTCTCCTGGCGCGGCGCGGATGTGCGGAACATTCTCGACTTCGAGCGTGACTACCCGAACGCCACGGTCGTAACGCTCGAGCAGAACTACCGGAGCACCCAGCGGATCCTCGATGCGGCGCACGCCGTCGTGCGGCACAACGCCGCGCGCAAAGAGAAGAAGCTCTGGACCGACCAACGCGGCGGCAGCGCCGTGGTCGTCATCGAGGCGTACGACCAGCACCACGAGGCCGAGCTCATCGCCCGCGAGATCGAGAAGCTCCGGCGCGAGGGCGCGGTGAGCGGTGCGAAGGACGTCGCGGTGCTGTATCGGACGAACGCGCAATCCCGCGCGATCGAGGACGTGTTCCGCGGCTTCGGCCTCGCCTATCAGGTGGTTGGCGGCGTCTCGTTCTACAGCCGGCGCGAGGTGAAGGACGTGCTCGCCTATCTGCGCATCCTCCGGAACCCGGTGGACAGCGTCGCGCTCGGCCGGATCCTGAACGTCCCGCCGCGAGGCATCGGGCCGAAGGGCCAGAGCGAGCTCCTCGCCTTCGCTCGTGCGCGCGGCCAGGCTCCGGTCGACGCCCTCGCCGAGGCGGAGCAGGGGAGCGGGATCCCGAGGCGCCAGGCGGCGGCGATGGCCGCGTTCGGCCGGACGATCGCGCGGATCAGGGCCGAGTTGGATCTCCGAGACCTTCCGGAGATCGTGGACGAGGTCATCGGCGCGACCGGATACGGCGCCTACCTGAAGGACGGCACCGATGAGGGTGAGGAACGGCTCGCGAACGTCCTCGAGGTCCGGAGCCTGGCCCAGGAGTTCATCGGGCTGCCTCGAGATGAGCAGCTCGCGTCGTTCCTGGAGGAGGTCGCCCTCGTCGCCGACGTGGACGAGCTCGCGGAGACCAAGCCCGCCGCGACGCTCATCACGCTCCATGCGGTGAAGGGGCTGGAGTTCCCGGTGGTCTTCCTCACCGGGATGGAGGAGTCGGTGTTCCCGCACAAGCGCGCCCTCGACGACGAGGCGCAGCTCGAGGAGGAGCGCCGCCTCTGCTACGTCGGGATCACCCGGGCGATGCAGCGCTGCTATCTCACCTACGCGAAGCGGCGGATGCTCTTCGGCCGGACGAACGAGAATCCGCCCTCGCGGTACCTCCTCGAGCTTCCAACGGACGGAGTGGAGATCCGGGGGAAGATCGAGACCGCCGAGCGCGACATCTGGGAGGACCTGGATTGGGAGCGCGGGCGGGCGCGCTACGAAGAGCGTCGCAGCGAGCGCCGGGCCGGAGTCTTCGCCGGGCTGCCGTCGGACTGGGGTGGCCGCGAGCCATCGATCGCCCAGGTGAATCGCGCCGCGCGGTCGGCGGCGGCGGGCCAGACCCGGTTCCGGGCCGGAGATAAGGTCCGCCACGCGTCGTTCGGCGAGGGGATCGTGGTGACCAGCGCGCCGCGTGCCGATGACGAAGAGGTGACCGTCGCCTTCCCGGCCAAAGGCGTGAAGAAGCTCATGGCCAGCTTCGCCGGCCTGGAGAAGCACTGATCGACGCCGCTGCACGCGTCGTGGAGCTGCGCGGGCTGATCGACACCGCGAACCACGACTACTACCTGCTCGATCAGCCGACCCTCGACGACGCGGCCTATGACGCGCTCCTCCGCGAGCTCGAGGAGCTCGAGACGGCGCACCCGGATCTCATCACGCCCGAGTCGCCGACCCAGCGGGTGGGCGCAGCGCCGTCCTCGCGATTCGCGCCGGTCGTGCACGGCGCCCCGATGCTCTCGCTGGGCAACGCCTTCGACGAGGCCGAGATCCGGGCGTTCGACCAGCGGGTGCGCAAGGCGCTCGGGCGCGATGAGGTGGGGTATGTCTGCGAGCTGAAGATCGATGGGCTGGCGATCGACCTCACCTATGAGGACGGGCGCTTCGTCCAGGGCGCGACCCGAGGGGATGGGACGACCGGCGAGGACGTCACCGCGAATCTGCGGACGATCAAGTCGATCCCGCTCGCCCTTCGGGAGCGGATTCCCGGGCGCGTCCACGTGCGGGGGGAGGTCTACCTGCCACAAGCGGCGTTCGCGGCGACCAATGCGGAGCGGGTCGCCCGGGACGAGCCGCCGTTCGCGAATCCGCGGAATGCCGCTGCCGGTGCGGTCCGCCAGCTCGCCCCGGCGCAGACCGCCCGACGCAACCTTGCGATGTGGGCCTATAGCGCGGCCGGGCTTGCGGTGATGTCGCAGCAGGCGCTGCTCGCGCGACTGCGCCAGCTCGGCCTGCGCACCAACCCGCACACGGCGGCGGCCGCGGATATCGACGCGGTGCTCGTTTTCGTGGCGGAGTGGGAGACCCGGCGGCATGATCTCGACTACGGGACCGATGGCATCGTCGTGAAGGTCGACGCCGTCGCGGACCAGGAGCGGCTCGGCTTCGTCGCCCGCAGCCCGCGCTGGGCGATCGCCTACAAGTTCCCGGCGGAGCAGGCGACGACGACGGTCGAGGACATCAAGGTCTACGTCGGCCGGACCGGGACGCTGACGCCGGTGGCGTGGCTGGCCCCGGTGCAGGTCGGCGGGACGACCGTCCGCCGGGCGACCCTCCACAACCTCGATGAGGTCCGGCGGCTGGACGTGCGGGTCGGCGACCGCGTGATCATCCAGCGGGCCGGCGACGTGATCCCCGAGGTCGTCCGGGTGGAGCCCGTCGTCGTCGCGAAGGGCAGGCGCCGTCCGAAGCGGGCCCCGGAGTTCCAGATGCCCGACCGTTGCCCGGTCTGCGGCCGCGCGGTCGAGCACCTCGAAGGCGAGGTCGCGTACCGCTGCGGCAATCCCATCTGTCCGGCGAAGACCGGGCAGCGCATCGGCCATTTCGTGTCCCGTGGCGCGTTCGACATCGAAGGCGTCGGCGAGGCGCTCATCGAACAGCTGCAGGCGCGCGGCCTGGTGACCGTGCCGGCGGATCTCTTCTTCCTCGGCAAGGATGACCTGCTCGGCCTCGACCGGTTCGCCGACAAGAGCGCGTCGAACATCGTCGATCGGATCGCGGCGGCAAAAGTACGGCCTCTGGGCCGGATCATCTACGCGCTGGGGATCCGGCATGTCGGCGAGACGACCGCGGACGACCTCGCCCGCTGGCTCGGGGACCGACTCACCGGCGAGCCCGAGTTCGGCCTTGTCCTGGCCGAGCTGCGGGCGGCGACCGCCGACGAGCTGCAGGCGATCCCCGGGGTCGGAGCGAAGGTCGCCGCCGCCATCGCCGAATTCTTCGAACGGGACGAGGAGCGCCGATCCCTGGACCGACTGGCCGAGGCCGGCGTCACCGCGACGCTTCCGGCGAGGCGGCCGAAGGAGTCGGGCGGGCCGTTCGCGGGCAAGACCGTGGTCTTCACCGGTACGCTCGAGCGACGGACACGCGAGGAGGCCGAAGAGCTGGTGCGCGACCTGGGCGCGAAGACGAGCGGCTCGGTGAGCGCCAAGACCGACCTCGTCGTGGCGGGCCCCGGCGCGGGGACCAAGCGCGCGAAGGCGGAGAAGCTCGGTGTCACCGTGGTGGGCGAGGACACCTTCGACCGTATGCTGGCCCACGGGCGCCGCTAGCCCACGCCGGGATATCCGCGAGCAGCCCGAGGCCCGACCGCAGCCGATCTAGCCTATTTGCGGGAGGCCCGTTCCCCCCGGCCGGTTGATGTGCGCGCTCCGTCCACCGACGATGATCGTCGCATGCCTTCCCTGCCGACCGGGGCGCTCCAGCAGACCGCCGGGCGGACCCTCTGGACGGCGGGCTGCGTCGCCGCGATCGCGATCATCGGGTGGCTCGACATCGTCACCCCGGTCGAGTACTCGTTCGAAGTGTTCTACGTCGTGGTCGTCGTCCTCGCTGCGCTCCGCGGGCGGCGCGCCGCCGGGATCGTCAGCGGCGGCGCCGCGTCGATCGTCTGGGTCATCGACACCTGGACCGAGCATCCGTTCACGCCGCCGGCATTCCTCTGGGATCTGACCACCCGCGCACTCGTCTTCGTCGGTCTCGCGATCCTCATCGATCTCTACCAAGGGCGGGGGACCCGGCTGGCCATGATCGATCGACATCGCGAGGAGTCCCTCGCGTTCGTCGCCCACAAGCTTCGCCAGACGGCCGAGCGCATCGGGGCGGTCACCGGCGCGATCGGCGCGCGGCAGACCGACGGCGTCGTGACCGAGGCCCGCATCGCGCTCGATCGCCAGGCCCGCGAGCTGCGGCGGATGGCCGAGGACGTGCTCGATGCGGATCAGCTCGAGGCGAGCCGCTTTCGCCTGTCCCTCGACACGGTCGACCTCGGCGACTTGGTGACCGATGTCGCCCGCGATGTCGGCCGCGGACAGCTTCAGCTCGTGCTCCAATCCGAGCCGATCGTCGTGGAGGCCGACCCGGACCGGATCCGGGTCATGGTCGAGCACGTCCTGCGCAACGCGGTGCAGTACTCGCCGGCCGGCGCGTCGATCCTGGTCACCGTCTCGGGCGATGCGAGCGAGGCCCGGGTCGTGGCGAAGGATCAGGGCATCGGCCTGGCCGCCGGCGATCTCACCGTCCTCTTTCAGAAGTACGGTCAGTCGCGCAACGTGAAGGCCCAGGGCCTGCAGGGCGTCGGCCTCGGCCTCTATGTCACCCGGTTGCTGGCCGAAGCGCACGGCGGGACGGTCACCGCCGACAGCACCGGACCCGGACTGGGAGCGACGTTCCAGATCTCCCTGCCGGTCCATCAGCCCCGGACCGCGCTCCGATCCCGGGTGTCGCCCCGCTAGCTTCGCGGCCGCAGCGCGTGCCGGACCTGCCAGGAATCGGCGGCGGGCGCGATGAACAGCATGAACATGATCCCGTAGAAGGGCAGGTGTCCGAGGAATTCGGACCAGCCGAAGATCGGCAGGCTCGCGGTGAAGATGAGCGCCCCGAGCGCGGCGACGGGGCGGGTGAGCTGGCCAGAGATCACGACGCAGCCGATGACGAACTCGGTGAGTCCGGCGAGGTAGGCGAACTGCGGATCACCGAGGCCGAACGACCGCCCGGGATTCAGGAACGGCATCCTGTCCAGCAGGGACTGCGCGAGGCCGGGGTTCAGGAGCTTCTCGGTGAGCGCGCCAAAGGCGATCCCGAAGCCGAGCGCGACCCGCAGGAGGGTGAGTGCCGCCGCGGGCGCCTGATCGTGGTCGGTCGGCGGCTTCGCCCCGCGGAGCCGATCGAGCGAGATCGGCCCCCGGCCCACGATGAACAGGAAGACCGCGATGCCGAGGATGTGGATGTTCTCGAGGATGCTCTCGAAGGTGAACGGCTGCATCGCGACGACGCCGAGCAACGCAAGGAGGATCGCCGCCGCGCGGGTCGCGAGGCCGAGCAGGATCATGACGCCGCACATCGCCTCGACCACGATGATCGCGCGGCCGTACAGATCATCGTCCGGTCGGAGCGACGGGACGAAGAGCAGCCCGATCACCGCGGCGGCGACGAGCGCGAGGCCGAGGTGCAGTCCGAGGACCAGCGGGCCGGTCGACGAGAAGCGCTCGAGCAGCTTCACGATCGTCGGCTCGGGGAAACGGCGCTGGATGACGAAGGCCACGACGATCGCACCGGCCGCGACCGCGTAGGCGGCAAGGAGCGGGAGGCTGAGCAGGAGGCCGTATTGGGTCGGGAAGTCCTTCGGGTCGGCGAACCATTTCACGTGCGCGACGAGGTCGGGGTGCATCGTCTGCCTCCATCGGCCGGTCACGGAGCCGCGACCGTAGGGTACCCCGTGGCCGGCCCAATAGACTTGATCGCATGGCCACCATCGATCGCGCCCAGGTCGAGCACGTCGCCGGGCTGGCCCGGATCGCCCTGACCGACACCGAGCTCGACCGCTTCACCGGCCAGCTGGGCGTGATCCTCGACGCCATTGCCCGCCTAGGCGCGGTCGACACCTCCGACATCCCGCCCTCAGCCTCGGTCCTGCCGCTCCAGAACGTCCTGCGAGATGACGTGGTGTCGCCGAGCCTGCCGGTCGAGGTCGCCCTGGCCGGTGCCCCAGACCGCGATGGCGATCACTTCCGAGTGCAGGCGAGCCTGGAGGAGCGGCCCGATGCGTGACCTTCCGCGCACCGCGCCGGCCGCCGCCGCCGCGCTGCGCCGGCGGGAGATCACCTCGCTCGAGCTGACCGACGCCTTCCTGGGGGCGGCCGGCGCGGACCCGCACAACGCCTGGCTGCGCCTGGAGCCGGAGCGCGCCCGGGCGCAGGCCCGCGCCGCCGACGTACGGCTCGGATCGGTGGGTGCGCCGGAGCCGTCGGCGCTCTGCGGGCTCCCCTGGGCCTGCAAGGACATCATCGGGACCAGTGGCGTCGCGACGACCGCGGCCTCAAGGATCCTCGCCGGCTATATCCCGCCGTACTCGGCGACGGTCGTCGAGCGGCTCGATGCGGCCGGCGCGGTCATGCTCGGCAAGACGAACCTCGACGAGTTCGCGATGGGCAGCTCGAGCGAGAACTCGGCGTTCGGCCCGGTGCTCAATCCCTGGGACCGGACGCGCGTGCCGGGAGGCTCGTCGGGCGGGTCGGCGGCGGCGGTCGCGGCGGATCAGGCCATCTTCGCGCTGGGCACCGACACCGGCGGCTCGATCCGCCAGCCGGCGTCGCTCTGCGGGATCGTTGGGATGAAGCCGACTTACGGCCGGGTCTCGCGCTATGGGGTCGTCGCGTTCGCCTCGTCGCTCGATCAGGTCGGACCGTTCAGTCATGACGTCGAGACCGCCGCTCTGATCTGCGAAGCGCTGTTCGGCGTCGATCCCCGGGATGCGACCACGATGGACCTCCCGGCGGACGACCTGCGCCGTGACCTCGCTGCCGGGGTCCAGGGCTTGCGGCTCGGGGTGCCGAAGGAATTCTTCGTCGAGGGCATGGAGCCCGGGGTGGAGCGCGCGGTCCGCGCGGCCCTCGCGGAATACGAGCGGCTCGGCGCGGAGCTGATCGAGGTGTCGCTTCCCTCGACCGACCAGGGCCTTGCGGTCTACTACATCATCCAGCCGTCCGAGGCGTCGGCGAATCTCGCGCGCTACGACGGGGTGCGCTATGGGCTCCGCGTCGCCGGCCCGGATCTGGTCGAGACCTACCGCCGCACCCGCGGGGCCGGGTTCGGCCCGGAGGTGAAGCGGCGGCTCATCCTCGGTACCTACGCGCTGTCGGCCGGCTACTACGACGCCTACTACGTGAAAGCGCAGCAGGTGCGCACGATCATCAAACGGGAGTTCGACGCGGTCTTTGCGACCGTCGACGCGCTGCTCACCCCGACCGCCCCGGGTGTGGCGTTCCCGCTGGGCGCGAAGACTGGCGATCCGCTGGCGATGTACCTGAACGACGTGTTCACCCTTCCGGCGAACATCGCGGGCCTTCCGGCGCTGTCCCTCCCCTGCGGGACCTCGGAGGGGCTTCCGGTCGGCCTGCAGGTGATCGCGAACGCGTTCGACGAGCGCATGCTCTTTCGCGTCGCCGCGGCCTACGAGCGCGCCACGGACCATCACGAGCTCCGCCCCGACATGGCGGCCTAGGAGGTCAGCGAGGTGACGATCGAGAGGCGCAGCTTGACGAATGCGCGGGTGGCCCGGCTCCCGGCGAGCGGTATCCGCCGGTTCTTCGATCTCGCGGCGACACTGGAGGGGGCGATCTCGCTCGGTGTCGGCGAACCGGATTTCGTCACGCCCGACCGCTTTCGCGACGCGGCGGTGCGGTCGATCCGCGAGGGAAAGACGCAGTACACCTCGAATTACGGCCTCCTCGCCCTTCGTGAGGCGATCGCGGCGCATACCGAGGCGATGCACCGGGTCTCCTACGATCCCCGAGGAGAGATCCTCGTCACCGTCGGGGTCTCCGAGGCGGTCGATCTCGCGCTCCGATCGACGCTCAACGAGGGCGACGAGGTCATCGTCGCCGATCCGTCCTACGTTGCCTACCTGCCGGCGATCATCCTCGCCGGCGGCGTCCCGGTGCCGGTCCCGACGCTCGAGGCGGAGGACTTCCGGCTCACCCCGGCGGCGGTGCAGGCGGCGATCACGCCGCGCACCCGGGCGATCCTGCTCGGGTTCCCGAATAATCCCACCGGCGCGGTGCTCACGGCCGAAGATGTCGCCGGGATCGCGGACCTGGCGCGCGACCATGACCTACTCGTCTACGCCGATGAGATCTACGACCGCCTCGTCTACGGCGCCCCGCACCGGTCGATCCTCGCCGAGCGCGGGATGCAGGAGCGGACCGTCTATCTCGCCGGGTTCTCGAAGTCGTACGCGATGACCGGCTGGCGCGTCGGCTACGCCTGCGCACCGGCCGAGATCATCGAGCAGATGATGAAGATCCATCAATACACGGTGATGTGCGTCCCGACGGCCGCGCAGTACGCGGCCCTCGAGGCCCTGCGGAGCGGCGAGTCCGAGGTGGGGCGGATGGTCGCCGAGTACGACCGCCGCCGGCTGCGGATGTGGGAGCGCTTCAACGCGATGGGCCTACCGTGCTTCGAGCCGCGCGGCGCCTTCTACTGCTTCCCGAACGTGAGCCGGACCGGCCTGGGCGACGACGAGTTCTGCACCCGGCTGCTCACCGAGGAAAAGGTCGTTGTGGTTCCGGGGAACGCCTTCGGCGCCGGGGGCGCCGGGCACATCCGCGCGTGCTACGCGGCGTCGATGGAGCGGATCGACCTGGCCTGTGACCGGATCGAGCGATTCGTGGGGCGGCTCTGAGCGACTGGACGGCGTCCTTCGAGCGCGCGCTGGCTCTCGGGGACCCGCTCGCCGCGGCCGACGCGCTCCGAAAGTCCGGCACGCACGGGTGGGTGCGTAAGGCGGAATTCGATCGCGCCGCGGGCATCATCGCGCGTGCCGGTGTCGCGTCCCTGGTGCGCCGGGATTGGTCGCTCCGCCTGCTCGCCCATCCACGGCGGGTGGACAAGGAGCTCGCGGCGGTCATGTTGCGCCCGCTCGCAGGGACCCATCAGGCCGATGTCGAGCGCGCGATCCAGCGGATCGCCGGGGATGGGGACTGGGAGGTCCGCGAGACCGCGGCGTCGCTGCTCGGCTACGCCCTCAACACCCATTTCGAGCGCTATCTGCCGTCGGCGCGCAGCTGGGCGGGGACCGGCGAGCCGCGCCTCCAGCGCGCGGTCGTGGTGGCCGCGAAATACGCCGCGCGGTCCCGCCTTCCCGAGCGTGAGGGCCCACTCCTCGACCTGGTCGAACGTGCGCTGCACGAGCCCGACGAATACGTGCGCAAGAGCCTCGGGCCGTTCGCGGTCGGCGACCAGCTCCTCCGCTCGTATCCCGACGCGACGCTGGAGCGGCTGGCGCGCTGGGCCCGCGACCCGGACGAGAACGCACGCTGGAATGCGGCGATGGCGTTCACGACCGCCAGTAGCGCTCGGATCGGGGAGCGGGCCTTCGGCCTCCTGGCCGGGATCGCCGCCGACGAGCGGCCGTTCGTCCGGCGCGCGGCGACCGCGGCCCTCCGGAACATCTTCCGCCGGCGGCCGGAGCTGCGCGGCGCGGTGCTCGAGTGGAGCGGGGGGACCCGTCCGGTCATCGAGCGGGCGCTGCGCTCGTTGCCCGCGGCGACCGTCTGATGGGGACCCGTCATGAGGACCAACCCCCCGAGCACTGGGCGGGTGCCGGTTCGCTGGATCCGACGCCAGTCTGGAAGCAGTACCTGCTCATCGGCCTCGGTGTGCTCGGGACGCTCGTCCTCGTGATCGTCGTCGCCTACTTCGCTCTAGGCGTCCAGCTCGCCACGCCACCGGCGGCGGTCGCCGGCGGACGCGTGGTGCTCGCGCTCTCGGAGATCCCGCGGCGCGGCGAGGCGGCGAAGCGCTACGGCCCGCCGCTCACCGACGCAGCGCACGCGTTCGCGATGGTCCAAGTGAGCGATGGACGGATCTTTGCAGTCCCCCTGGGGACCTGGGACGCTCTAACCGGTGGCCTGCTCAGGGTCGTACCCGATACGGATGGACCGGTCGGGTTCGACCGGTATGGTGTCTCGGTGGAAGGCGACCGCGTCGTGGTGAACACCAGCCGGGTGATCCGCGGGTTCGAGCGGGTCGCGGCGCCCACCGACCCGACCTTCCGATGACCGTGGCCGCTCCGCCGTTCGAGACGATCATCGGCATCGAGTGCCATGTCGAGCTTGCGACCCGCTCGAAGATGTTCTGTGGCTGCAGCGCGACGTGGTTCGGCGCACCGCCGAACACGATCACCTGCCCGGTCTGCCTCGGCCTCCCCGGGGCGCTGCCCGTGCCGAATCGCCGTGCGGTGGAGCTCTCCATCGCCGCGGGGATCGCGCTCCACTGCGAGACCCCGGCGCACACGAAGTTCGACCGGAAGAACTACCTCTACCCCGATCTCCCAAAGGGCTATCAGATCTCGCAGTTCGACCTTCCGCTATCCGTGAACGGATGGCTGGAGATCCCCGCCGACTCAGGAGGGACGAAGCGCGTCAGGATCCGGCGCGCGCATCTCGAGGAGGACACCGGAAGCCTGCTCCACGCCGGCGGCGCGACGCTCGTGGATTTCAACCGGTCCGGGGTCCCGCTCCTGGAGATCGTGAGCGAGCCGGATCTCCGGTCCAGCCGCGAGGCGCTCGCGTACCTCGAGGTGCTCCGCGAGACCATCGTCTACGCCGGGGTCGCTGGTTTCCGGCTCGAGGAGGGCGGCGCGCGATTCGATGTGAACGTGTCGATCCGCTTTCCCGAGGGCGGGGAGACCCGCTGGCCGCCGCTGTCCGAGATCAAGAACCTGAACAGCTTCCGGGCCCTCGAGAGCGCGGTGGCCTACGAGACCGATCGACTGTGGCGCGAATGGCAGGACGGCGGCGACCTGCGGCGACGGACCGGGAAGATCACCGTCGGCTGGAGCCCGGACTCGGCGCGCACCTACGTGCAGCGCACCAAGGAGGAGGTGAACGATTACCGGTATTTCCCCGAGCCGGACCTCGTCGCGCTCGCGCCGGATCGCGCGCTGGTCGAGCGGATCCGGGCGGCCCTGCCGGAAATGCCGTCGGCACGCCGTGAGCGCTTCGAGCGCGTCTTTGGGCTCTCTGCCTACGACGCGCGGGTGCTCGTGTCCGATCGGGCCCTCGCCGATTGGTTCGAGGCCGCGGTCGCCGCGGCCGGCGGCGAGAGCAAGCGCGTCGCGAACTGGGTCACCGGCGACGTCCTCGCGGCGCTGCGCTCGTCCGGGACGGCGCTCGCGGACCTCCGAGTCACTCCGGCCGCGCTGGGTGCGATCGTGCGCCTCGTGGCCGATGGCACGCTGAGCACGACCGCCGCGCGCGAGGTCTTTGCCGCGGTCCAGGAGACTGGCGCCGATCCGGCGGCGATCGTGCTGGAGAAGGGCCTGGCCCAGGTCTCGGACGAGGGCGCAATCACCGCCGCTGTCGATGCGGTGCTCGTCGCGAACGCCTCGGCGGCGGCGGCGGTGCGTGGTGGGAACCAGCGGGCACTCGGCCCGCTGGTCGGCCAGGTGCTGGGGCGGATGGGCCGCCAGGCGAACCCCGGGGTGGTGAGCAGGATCCTCGCCGAGCGGATCGGCCGAGAGGGTCCGCCGGCCTAGTAGGATTCCTCGCCGCGCATCAGGAACGTACCGGCGAGGGCGATGGCCGGCAGCACCCCGACGATGGCCCAGGCGCCCGAGAAGCCGACCCGCTCGACCGCGTAGCCGATGATCGGCGCGCCGATGACCGCGCCGAACGTGCCGCCCATGCCGGTGAGCGCCTGCGCCGCGGCCGGCGCGCGGGGGAGCGACGCCGCCGCGGTGTTGAACACGGCGGAGTAGGGAAGCGAGACGCCGATGCCGACGAGGATCGCGCCGGCGAGCGCGGCCCCGACCGGCCGGCCCGGGAAGGCGAGGAGCGCCAGGCCGGCGAGGTTCGCGGTCTGCGCCGCACGCATGATCGTGAGCGAGGCGACATGCTCGCGGCCGACGAGGAAGCCACCGAACGAACGCATGACGACCGCCGCGAGGAGCAGCAGCGAGCCCAGCAATCCTGCGGCGACGAGCGAGGTGCCGAACTCGCGCAGCAGATAGACGCTCACCCAGCTGCCGATCGCCAGCGAGAGGCCGAATCCCGCGGCATGCTGGACGAAGCACCAGCGGACCGTTCCGCTGCCGACGGCGTCACGAAGGTCGCCGGTCGCGCGGGTCCGCGGGACGGGCGGCGCCCAGGCCCACCAGGCCGCGGTGGCGAGGAGCAGGATCAGGCTCGATCCGGCGAGCCCGCCGCGCCACCCGCCGAACAAGAGGGCCAGCGGCGGAAGGAGCTGGAGGCCGAACGCGCTCCCAAGCGGGAAGCCCGCTCCGTACAGCCCCTGCCCGAAGTGCGGCCGCCCGCCGGCATACAGCCCGGCGACATAACGCACGCCACCGACGAACGCGAGGCCGCTGGCGATCCCGCCGACCGATTTGGCGGCGAGGAGCCACGGATAGGTCGGGGCGGCGGCGAACGCGAGGTTCGCCAGGAGCGCCAGCGAGACGCCGAGCCCGTTCATCGTCCGTGCGCCAATTCGCTCGATGAGCTGCCCGCCCGCGGCCATCACCCCGATCGAGGTGAGGAAGAGGGCCGTCGGGAGGAGGCCGGCCTGGACATCCGACACGCCCAGCTCCGTCTGGATGAGCGGGACCAGCGGGGCCTGATCGGTATAGGTGAGTCCGACCGCGACGGCGGTGAGGCCGACGACGACCAGGCCGCGTGAGCGATCGCTCAGGGGAGCAGGTCGTATCCCGGGAGGGTGAGGAACTCGACGAACGTGTCCGAGAGGGCGACCTGCTCGAACAGCGCGATGGCCTCGCCGAACCGCCGTCCCGGGCCGTCGAGCGCCGCGACCTCTTCGCGGCCGATCGTCCGGATCGCATCGGCGGTCACAGCGGTACCTTCGACCGTCCGGGCGCCATGCTGCACCCATTGCCAGACCTGGGAGCGCGAGATCTCCGCCGTCGCGGCGTCCTCCATCAGGTTGTAGATCGCCGCCGCGCCGACGCCACGGAGCCAGGACTCGAGGTATTGGATCGCGACGCTCACGTTGTTCCGCACACCGGCGTCGGTGAGCGTCCCGCCGGGCACCGTCACCCGCAGGAGCTCCTCGGCGCTCACCTGGACATCGTCCCGGGTCCGCTCGAGCTGATTCTTCCGGTCTCCGAGGACGCGGTCCAGCTCGGCCATCGCGGTGGGCACCAGATCGGGGTGGGCAACCCACGTGCCGTCGAAGCCCGCGGTGGCCTCACGGACCTTGTCCTCGCGGACCTTCGCGAGGGCGACCTCGTTCACCTTCGGGTCGCGGCGGGTCGGGATGAACGCGGCCATCCCGCCGATCGCGAACGCTCCACGCCGGTGGCAGGTGCGGACCAGCAGCTCGGTGTACGAGCGCATGAAGGGCACCGTCATCGTGACCTGCGCGCGGTCCGGAAGGAGGAAGTCGGGTCGGTGATTGAACTTCTTGATCACGCTGAAGATGTAGTCCCAGCGGCCGGCGTTCAGGCCGGCGGAGTGATCCCGGAGCTCGTAGAGGATCTCATCCATCTCGAACGCTGCGGGGAAGGTCTCCACCAGGACCGTCGCCTTCATCGTCCCGCGCGGCAGCCCGAGGCGCTCCTGCGCGTGGACGAAGACGTCGTTCCAAAGGCGCGCCTCGAGGTGGCTCTCCAGCTTGGGTAGGTAGAAATATGGGCCGCTGCCGCTCGCGATCAGCGGTGCGGCGTTGTGGAAGGCAAAGAGGCCGAAGTCCATGAAGGCGCCGGCGATCGGCGCGCCGTCGAGCCGGAGATGCTTCTCGGGCAGATGCCAGCCGCGGGGACGCACGACCAGCGTCGCGATCTTCGGCGCGAGGCGGTAGGTCTTCCCCTCCGGCGTCGTGAGCTCGATCTTCCGGCGCACCGCGTCCACAAGGTTCACCTGCCCGCTCACGAGGTTCTCCCAGGTCGGCGTGGTCGCATCCTCGAAGTCCGCCATGTAGACCGACGCGCCGGAATTCAGGGCGTTGATGACCATCTTCCGGTCGGTCGGGCCGGTGATCTCGACCTTGCGCACCTGCAGATCCGCCGGCACCGGTGCGACCCGCCAGTCGCCCTCGCGGACCGACCGCGTCTCGGGAAGGAAGCCCAGAGTCGCGCCGCCGGCGAGCGCGGCCTGCCGCACGACCCGCGCCTGCAGCAGCTCCCGGCGGGCCGGCTCGAAAGCCCGGGCGAGGTCCGCGACGAACGCGAGCGCCGCCTCGGTGAGGATCTCGGAGAATCGCTCGCCATCAGGGCCGCGGACCTCGATCCCGCTGGGCATCTCGTTCTCCCTCTGTCGCTGGTAGTTTCATCATGCGGAAGCGGAGCACCACGATGCGCGAATCGGGGGCTGCGGGTCCGTATCCTACGCCGCCGCCCGGGGGAGGCGGTCCGGCGCGCCGGATATCCCTCGCTACGGCGAGGACCGAATGGCGCCCAGTCCCCTACAACTGCACCTGTGGAGCCACTGAAGATCGTCGCCGCGACCCCGCCGGTCGAGGCAACGATCCGGATCCTGTTGAACAGCGTGCCGTATCTCATCGGTGCGGCGGTCGTGCGCCAGCCGCCGGGCCCCGATGCGGTGGCCGCCGACGTCGGTCGGAACCCCTGGCTCTTCGATCGGCGACTCACCTCGATCGAGCTTCCCGACGACGCGCTCCCCGCGAACCGCGCCGTCGCCCTCGACTGGCCCGTGCCGTTCCAGGCGGAGTGGGTGGGCGTCCCCCCTCGTCTCCTCATCTCGCGTCTGGTGTTTGCCGGCCGCACCGTCGGCGTGCTCCTTGGCACGCTGATCACGCGCGAGCAGCTCGGCGCGCAGGCGCGTGAGGCCATCGATCTCTCCTGCGAGCTCATCGCATCGGCCGTCGCGATGGAAGGTACGCGGATGGCGATCGCGCCGGAGCCGCGGATCACCGTGCCCGAGATCGCGACCCCGACGCACCCGCCGCGGATCGCGCGACCGGCGTCATCCTCCGCCGCCGGGCATCCGGTCATCGTGGAGCCGCCGGGGCAGGCCGCGATCGTCGACGAGGTGTCCCGCGCGGTGGCCCTCGCCGGCGACGCACGAGCGATCGGACGCGTCCTGCGCGACGCGATGAATGCGGTGACCGAGGCGGCCGCGTTCGCGGTCGCGCTCTTCCACGCCGATCGGCCGGAGGTCGCCTATCGCTATAAGGTCGTCGGCGTCGACGTGGCCTCCAGCGAGGTCGGCCGCCGGCCGGTGGACGATGGCCCGGCGTGCGACGCCATTCGCGGCGGCCGGCCGTGGCACGTCTTTGAGCGCATCATCCCGGTGGGCTCCGAGGAGCGCCCGGTCGCCGTCGTCCAGGTGCCGCTCCGTGACGGGGGCGCGCCGATCGGCGTCGTGACGGTGCAGACCCTCAGGGCCGGGGGCTTCGGCCAGCCCGAGCTCGAGCTCATCGCGGCGATCGTCGATGCGACCGGCGCGGCCTTCGCCGCGGCTCGGGCGGCCGGCCGGTTCCAGCCGCCGGCGGAGCCGGAGGTCGGGGCGCCGCGCCTTCGCCCGACTACCGCCCAGAGCGATCTTCCGGCCGCCGCTCCGGTGGACCTTGCGGTGGACCTTCCGGTGGACGGTTCGGCGGACGCTGCGGTCGAGGCTCCAGCGGAGGAGGAAGCCGCAACGGCAAGGCCCGCCGACCTCGCGCCCGCGGATCCTCCGGCAGCCGACCAGACGACGGCGCAGACACTGTCCAGCGGCGGCGTCCTGGATACCCTGCTCGAGCGATTCGCGTCGGCGGACGCTCCGACCGCGTTCATCGTCGGACTCGATGTTGCCGGCGGCATGCTGCGAGGCGAGGGTGTGACCGGCTCGCCCGCCGCGGCCGAGCTGGACCGGGCGCTCGGCATCGCCGACGGCCGTTTCGCGGTGAGCCTGGACGATCGGTACAACGCGATCGCGCGCGCCTGTCGCGAGGCGCGGGCGATCGCGGCACCGACGCTGCACGAGGTCCTCCAACCGGCGTACGAATGGTCCGACGCGCTCGCCCTTGAGCGGGCGGTCGGCGGCGGCCACTCGACCGTCCTGCCGATCGTCGTCAACGGCAGCGTCGTCGGCGCGGTGATCGCCGGCCCGGACGTTGAGGCATTGGACACCGGCGCGGTCGAGCGCCTCGAAGCGATCGTCGCCGACGCCGCGCGGGAGCTCGCCGCGGCGTGGCGCGCGGCGTCCATCGGCGGGCCGGCCGGACAGGCCGTGGCCGAAGGCGAGCGCATGCGCCTTGAGGCAAGCCGCGAGGTCGCCTGATAACCCTGTAACCCTGAGGCACATCTAGACTGCCGCGGTGCTTGGGGGGACCGCGTTCGGGATCATCGGGCTGCTGTTCCTGTTGGCCGCGATCCGCACCTTCACCTCGACCCTGAATCAGGCGTTCTTCGGCGAGCTCCCGAGTGCGGTGATCGGGGCGATCGCGTTCGGGGTGTTCGCGACCTCGTTCGGGGCGATCGTCGTGGCGGCGCGGCTCGGGCCGAGGCGGGCGATCGCCGGCTCGGGCACCCTCCTCGCCGTATCGACGCTCCTCGGAGCGGCCGCGCGCAACGAGTGGCTCGACCTGTTGCTCTCCGCCGCGGCGATCGCGGCGGGGACGTGGTGGCTCGCGCTCACGCACGCGGCGCGGTCCCCGTCCCGGTCGTCGCCATTCGGGGTCGCGGTCCCGGCGGCGCTCGTCATCGACGCCGCGCTCCGCTCGGCGTTCGGGACGACCGCTTTCGTCGACGGGCCACCGCCGATCACGCTGCCGCTCACGCTGATCGCGGTGCTCCTCTTCCTCGCGTCGGGGCTCGCCCATGCCTCGGTGGACCTCACCTGGGGCTCGCCGGGCCCTCGGGGAGCGCTCGGCCTCATCGCCCTGGCGCCCCTGCTCTTCGTGTCCGAGACCGGCGGGGGGAACGCCGCGCAGGTCGCCGCGGCCGGGGGACTCGGCCTGGGACCCGAGTCCGCGCACAGCACCCAGATCGGCGCGATGCTCGTCGGTCTTGGCGCGGGTCTCGGGGCCTTCCTCCTCACTCGCGACCTGCCACGCCGGCCGATCGGCGCTCTCGCGATCGGGCTCGGCGCGCTCCTCGTCTGGTCTCACCTGCCGGTACTCTCGCTCGCGGGCGGCCCGGTGTTCGCCGCAGGCATCCTGATCGCCGCGTCGGCCCTGGTCGCCGCACCGCCGGCCGAGGCCCGCACGCCCGCCCTCACCGTCGTGGCGCTGGGCCTGGGTTGGCTCCTCTTCGTCGGCGCCGCATTCGGGTTCTATGCCTATTACGCCTACCTGCCCGCCGCCTGGGCCGCGACCGCGCTCGTCGCCTTTGCGGTCCTTGCCGTTCCGCCGGTCGCCGGGCCCCGCTGGGGCCTGGGTGCGGCGATCCTGGTCACCGCGCTTGCGGTCCTCGTCCCCCTGACCGCGCTGCTCACCCTGCCGGCCGCCTCATCGGCCGAGCCGCCGGCCACGTTCCGGGTCATGACCTACAACGTCCATCAAGGCTACGACGCCGGGAACGTCCCGTCCCTCGATGCGCTGGTCGACACGATCGCGCGCGAGGGTCCCGACGTGGTGGTGCTCCAGGAGGTCGTGCGCGGCTGGCTCATCGACGGCCAGCACGATGTCGCCGGCGTCCTCGCGGCCCGCCTCGGGATGAGCTATGTGTTCGGACCGAATATCGGCGATCTCTACGGCAACGCCGTGCTCTCGCGCTACCCGATGACCGAGGTCCGGCGGGTCGCCTATGCGAAGGAGCCGGGGGACCGCTACCAGCCGCGCGGCGCGATCCTCGTGGACGTCGCCGGAGTGCTCGTCGTGGCGACGCATCTCGACGAGCATGCCGACGCCTCCGCCGTCCGGCTGGAGCAGGTGCGGACGCTGCTGCGCGAGTGGAACGGCCGCCAGCCGGCGATCATCGCCTGCGACTGCAACGCGCTGCCCGAGGCGCCCGAGCTGGCGCTGATCGATGCCGCCGGCTTCGGCGACCTCGCGGCGCAGGCCGGCGGCCTGGCTCCCACATTCCCGGCCGGGGCGCCGCGTGAGCGCATCGACTACCTCTTCGGGAACGGCGTGCAGGCGTCGCAGGCCCATGTCGTCGACTCCACGGCGTCCGATCACCGGGCGCTCGTCGTGAACGTCACGCGGACCGCGCCCTAGCTCCAGGGCCGGCGCGGCCGATCCCACGGCGGGTAGACTTCGCTCCAGACGCTTCCGGAAGGGACCCTCGCCGCGGACCGATTCGTCCATCTGCACACCCACAGCGAGTACAGCCTCCTCGACGGGCTGTCGCGCCTGCGCGACCTCATCGCGCGGGCGAAAGACCTCGGCATGCCGGCGCTCGCGATCACCGACCACGGCGCGCTCTACGGGGCGATCGACTTCTACACCGCGGCGAAGGCGGCGGGGATCAAGCCGATCATCGGGGTCGAGACCTACATCGCGCGCGGCAACCGGCACGACCGGGATCCGAAGATCGAGGGCCACGGCAAGCCGTTCCATCTCATCCTGCTGGCGAAGAGCTTCGCCGGCTACCAGAACCTCGTCTCGCTCGTCGCGACCGCGCACCTTGAGGGCCACTACTACCGCCCGCGCATGGACAAGGAGATCCTCCGGGCCCGCTCCGAGGGGCTGATCGCGCTGTCCTCCTGCCTCCAGGGCGAGGTCGCCCGGTCGATCCTGCTCGGCGGCGAGCAGGGGATCGAGGCCGCCTGCGTGGTCGCCCGCGAGCATCTGGCGATCTTCGGGGAAGGCAACTACTACCTCGAGTTGATGAGCCACGGCATCCCGGAGCAGGCCGCCGTGAACGAGGGGGTCCGCGAGGTGAGCCGCCGGACCGGCATCCCGATGGTCGTGACGAACGACATCCACTACGTCCACGCCGAGGACGCCGAGGCCCAGGACATCATGGTCTGCATCCAGAGCGGGAAGACCGTGGATCAGCCCGATCGGCTGAAGATGATCGATCACCCCGAGCTGTACCTGAAGACCGCTGAAGAGATGCAGGCGCTGTTCCCGGATGACCCGGAGGCGCTTCGGAACACCGTACGGATCGCCGACCAGATCGATCTCGAGCTGCCGCTCGGCGAGCTCCGGCTGCCGCACTTCGAGGTCCCCGGCGGCCGGACGCCGGACGAGCAGCTGCGCGCGCTTGCGGAGACAGGTGTCGGGGCCAAATACGGCGCGATGACCGCGGCGCTCCGGGAGCGGATGGAGCACGAGCTCACGGTCATCAAGACGATGGGATACGCCGCCTACATCCTCATCGTGCAGGATTTCATCGCCTTCGCCCACGACCGCGGCATCCTCACCGCCGTCCGCGGCTCGGCCGGGGGATCGCTGGTCAACTACGCCATCGGGCTCACCGACATCGACCCGATCCGGTACGGCCTGATCTTCGACCGGTTCCTGAATCTCTACCGCTACACCCAGCCAGACATCGACGTGGACTTCATGGACGATCGCCGCGACGAGGTCATCAGCTACGTGACCCAGAAGTACGGAAGCGACCGCGTCGCCCAGATCGTCACCTTCAACACCATGCTCGGCCGCGCGGCGGTGCGCGACGTGGCGCGCGTTCTCGGCATGAGCTATGGCGAGGCCGACCGGGTGGCGAAGGTCATCCCGACCGGCGCCGGCGCCCCGGGCCTGGCGGAATCGCGCGAGGACGTCGCCGAGCTGCGCGAGATGGCGCGGGAGCCGGAGGTCGCGCGCCTGCTGGACCTTGCGCAGAAGGTCGAGGGCCTGGTGCGCTCGACCGGCACGCACGCCGCGGGTGTCGTGATCACCCGGGAGCCGCTCACCGCCCTGGTGCCGATCGAGCGGACGAAGGGAAAGGCCGAGGGCTTCCAGACCCAGTACGAAGACAAGGCGCTCGAGAAGATCGGCCTCCTGAAGTTCGACTTCCTGGGGCTCTCGAACCTGACGATCCTCGACCACGCGCTTCGGCTGATCAAAGAGCAGCGCGGCGTGCTCGTCGATCGGGACACCATCCCGCTGGACGACGCGAAGACCTTCGCGCTCCTCTCTTCCGGCGAGACCACCGGACTGTTCCAGCTGGAGTCGGCCGGGATGCGGCGGCACATCCGTGAGCTGCGGCCCGACCGGGTCGAGGACGTCATGGCGATGGTCGCGCTCTTCCGCCCGGGGCCGATGGACTACATCCCGTCGTACATCCGCCGGAAGCATGGGACCGAGGCGGTCACCTACGCCCACCCGTCGCTGGAGCCGGTGCTGCGGGAGACCTACGGCGTGATGGTCTACCAGGAGGATGTGATGGCGGTGACCCAGGCCCTCGCCGGCTTCACCCTCGGCGAGGCCGACGTCCTCTGCTACGCGATCCGCAAGAAGATCCGCGAGAAGCTCGACGGCCAGAAGGAGAAATTCGTCGCCGGGGCGCTGCGGAATGGTGTCTCGCCCGGCGTGATCGACACGGTCTGGAAGGATTTCGAGCCGTTCGCCCAATACGGATTCAATCGCGCCCACGCCGCGATCTACGGCCTCATCGCCTACCACACCGCGTATCTCAAGGCGAACTACACCGCGGAATACATGACCGCGGTGCTGTCCTCGGATATGGGGGACAGCGACAAGATCGCGATCGCGATCGCCGAGTGCCGCCGGATGGGGATCGTCGTGCAGCCCCCCGACGTGAACCACTCGCGGTTCGACTTCGTGGTCGCGGCACGCGAGATCCGCTTCGGCCTCGGTGCGGTGAAGAACGTCGGGGAGGGCGCGGTCGAGAACATCGTCGCCGCGCGCGATGCGGCCGGTCCGTTCCGCTCCCTCGAGGACCTCTGTGCGCGGATCGACCTCCAGCGGAGCAACAAGCGCGTGCTCGAGTCGCTCATCAAGGCCGGCGCCTGCGACGCATTCGGCCCGCGCCTCGCGCAGCTGGTCCGCCTCGACGCCGCGCTAGCGACCGCCCAACGCGAGCAGAAGGATCGCGCGAGCGGGCAGGTGAGCCTCTTCGACTTCGCGGCGACCCCGGTGGGCGGCGCCGCGGCCGCGGTGGCGACCGCCGGCCCGGAGGCGT
This sequence comes from Candidatus Limnocylindria bacterium, assembly GCA_036565345.1. GTDB lineage: Bacteria > Chloroflexota > Limnocylindria > P2-11E > P2-11E > UBA4735. Next base: position 34,151 of record DATCNH010000109.1, read on the forward strand.
CGAAGAAGGAGCTCCTCGGCTGGGAGAAGGAGCTCCTCGGCATCTATGTCTCCGACCATCCGCTCCAGGACATCGCGCAGCGCATCGGCGACGTACCCGGGATCGCCTACATCGCCGAGCTGAAGGACGTCATCGACGAGCTGGTCACCGTCGTCTGCGTCGTGACCAGTGCGCGAAAGCACGTCACGATGAAGAGCAAGTCGCTCATGCTCTTCGCGCAGATCGAGGATCTCACCGGGGCCTGCGAGGTCACGGTCTTCCCGCGGACCTACGAGGCGACCGCGGCGGCCTGGAACACCGACGAGATCCTCCTGCTTCTCGCGCGGGTGGAGCAGCGCGACGATGGCGTGAAGCTGCTCGCCGAGCACGCGCTCCCATTCAGCGAGGAGGCCATCGAAGAGATCGGGCGGGTCATGGAAGAGCGGCGCACCGTCCTGGCGAAGAAGCGCCAATTCGTCGAACGCAACGCCGCCGCCGCGGCCGGCGAGGCCAACGGGAACGGCGCGGCCCACACCGGGGACGTCGTCATCCGATTCCGCGAGGCGCTCGATTACGACCGCTCGGTCGCGCTCTTCCAGCGCATCCAGCAGGTCCTCGCCCGCCACGTCGGCGCCTCCCCGGTGTACCTCGAGCTGCCGCGCGCCGGCAGCGGGGTCCGTCGCGTCGCGACGACGTTCCGGGCACGGCCCGCGGACGCGCTTGCGCAGGAGATCGACCGGGAGATCGGCGCCGGCGTCGTCGATGTGCTCCTCCCCGAGGTCTCGGTCTGATCGACACCGTCGTGTTCGACGTGGACGGCGTCCTCGTCGACACCGCGGCGTCCTACAACGAAGCGGTGGTCCGGACGGTGCGCTGGCTGGTGCCGGACGCGCCGGTCGACCACGGCACGGTCGCGCTCTGGAAGCGCAGCGGCGATTGGAACAACGACTGGGACCTGGCCTACGGGCTGTATTGCTGGCTCCTCGCCCCGGGCCGGGTGGCCTGCGCCGCGGCCGCCCGCCGTTCGCTCGCCGACCTCGCCGCCGCCGCCGGACCGCGGGCCGTCCGGAGCTACGCCACCGTGCAGGGGGTGTTCGAGGAGCACTACAACGGGACGGCGCGAGCGGTCGAGCGCTACGGGGTCGAGCCGCTCGTCGGTAACGCGGAGCCGCTCGCCGAGCGGGAGCGGGTGGTCCTCGCGGCCGCGCATATCGAGGACCTCCGAGCGACCGGGATCGGCAAGTTCGGCGTGGTGACCGGCCGGGTGCGTGCGGATTGGGACCAGATCGCCGCACGCCTGCCGCTCCCCGCGGGCACCGTCGTCGCGACCGATGAGGACGGGCGTAAGCCGGACCCCGCCGGCCTGTCGCTCGTGCTCCGGCGGCTCGGCGCGAGAGGCTTCGTGTTCGTCGGAGATACCTTGAACGACCTGCGTATGGTGCAGGCGCTGACCCGCGTCGATCGGATCCCCGGTCATGCCGTGATCCTCTGCGGGCGTTCCGACGAGGCAGGCTACCGGGACGCCGGCGCGACGACGTTCGTCCGCTCGGTCGGCGAGCTTGCCGCCAAGGTCACGGCGCTCGCCGCGACCGCACCGCGATACTAGCCGCGTGCCCGAACGGATCCGATCGCTCAACCGGCTTACCGCGACGATGCTCCGCGATCTCGATCTCGCCTCCCTCGGTCCGGCGATCGCCCATTCCGCCTGCACGCTCGGATCGGCCGACGCCGCGGCGCTCATGCTCGTCGACGCGGCCACCGATTCGCTGCGGATCGTCGCTCACGAGGGATTGACCGAGGCCTATGCGCGCTCGCAGCGGATCCCGATGGATCGCGCGCGCGCGATGTACCGCGGATCAGATGTCCACCTCGAGATCGACCTTCGCGCCACGCCGCTCGGTGATCCCCGGCTGATCGCCGAGGAGGGTCTGGAGCGGGTCGTCGCGGTGCCCCTGGTCCGTGACGGCGAGCTCATCGGGGGGCTCATCGTGTACCGCAAGGACCGGAACGAGGCGCTCGATGCGACGGCCATCGAGCTCCTGCACATCCTGGCGGCGCAGGCGTCGATCGCGGTCACGAACGCACGGCTGTACGCCGCCGAACGGGACGCCCGGCTGCTCCGCGAGGCGATCTTCGAATCGTTGGGCGACGGCGTGCTCGTCGGCTGGCCGGACGGGCGGTTCGAGGCGAACCGCGCGGCGGCGGAGATGTTCGGCGACACCGGCGCCGGCACGCTCGCCGAGCTTCGCGAGCGCGTGGACGTCCGCGACGAGGCGACCGGGCGCGCCCTCACCGAGGCGGACGCACCGCTGGCGCGCGCGCTCCACGGCGAGCGGACGGAGGGCCGCTACGTCCTGCGCAACGTGACCTCCGGGATGGAGCGCGTCGTGCACGCGACGGCGCAGCCGGTGTGGATCGACGGGCAGATCTCCGGGGGGGTGCTGGTGCTGAACGACCTCACCGCGCAGCGCGAGTCGGAGCGCCAGAAGGACCAGTTCCTCTCGATCGTCTCCCACGAGCTCAAGACGCCGCTCACGCCGCTGAAGGCCCTGGCCCAGCTTCTCCGCGCGCGCCTGCGCCGCCACCGCTCCGAGGGGCGGCCGCTCGACCTGGATTCGTTCGAGAAGAACCTCCTCACCATCGAGCGTCAGGTGGATCGGATGAACGGATTGGTGAACGATCTCCTCGAGGTGTCGCGCGCCGGCCAGGGCCGGTTCGAGGTCCAGCGCACCGAGATGGACCTTATGGTCACCGTTCGCGAGGTGGTCCAGCGCTACATCGATCAGACCGAGGAGGATGGCCGGTTCCAGTTCACGGTCGCAGGCCCGGAGGCGCTGCCGGTCGAGGCCGACCAGGCGCGGCTGGAGCAGATCTTGATGAACCTCGTCGGCAACGCGGTGAAGTACTCGCCGAGCGGCGGTGCGGTCGACGTTTCGGTCGTCCGGACGGATGACACGGCGGCGGTCACGGTGAGCGATCGCGGCATCGGGATCCCCGCTGAGGATCTTCCGACCCTCGGGCGGCCGTTCGCTCGCGGCTCATCGCGGGCCCAGACGTTCGCCGGCATGGGGCTCGGGCTGTTCCTCTCCAAGCTCGTGGCCGAAGGTCATGGTGGGAGCCTCGAGGTGAGCAGCCCAGGCGACGATCAGGGCACGACGGTGACGGTCACGATCCCGGCGGCCTGACCGCCGGGGGCCGGTGGGCGCGGAGCCCGGCAAGCGGCTCGCAGACGGTGCCGGAGGAGGGATTCGAACCCTCATGGGCCTTTCGGCCCAATTGATTTTGAGTCAATCGAGTCTCGCCAATTTCTCCACTCCGGCTCGGACCGAGTGTAGGAGGCAGGAGCCCGGTCAGGCCCGCGACCGGGCGAGCCGGACCAGCGCCATCGTATCGAGCGCGTCCTTCACCACGGTGCGATTGCCGATGATGACCGCCGGCTCGTCCCAGGCGGCATCCTTCCCGGTGGAGAGGGACCGCACGACGGCACCGGCCTCGCGCGCGATCAGGCCCGCGGCGGCGATGTCCCATGGCGCGAGCGACTCGTGCACGAACAGATCGAGCTTGCCGCAGGCGACGTAGGCGATCTCCAACGCGGCGGAGCCGAACACCCGGAGCCGCACGGTCGTCGCGTTCAGCGCGACAAAGCGCGAGTCCTTCTTGGCCGCGGCCTTGAACGACAGGTTGGTCACGGCGAACGCCTCGGTCGCCTTGCGGACGGTCGACACGACGACCCGGCGCCCATTGAGCGTCGTGCCCCCGCCGTGCGCGGCGACGAACGTCTCGCCGGTCCGGGGGGCATGGATCGCGGCGGCCCGTACCCGGCCGGCCTCGACATAGCCGATCGCGACGCAATAGAACGGCAGCGCGCGGCTGAAGTTCAGCGTTCCGTCGATCGGGTCCACCACCCAGAGGCGCTCGGCGGAGCGGAGCCGGTCGTCCGCGCTCTCCTCGGCGAGGATGGGGATCCCCGGATCATGCGCCAGGAGGCGTTTCTTGATCGCCGCCTCGGCGGCGTGATCCGCCGCGGTCGCGAAGTTCGCCCGGCCGGTCTTGTGGGTAACGATCTCGACGTCGTCGGCGCGGATGGAGGCGCCAACGGCGACCGCGGTCTCGGCGGCAAGCGCGGCGAGGGTCGCGTACCGGCGGGACTCGGAGCGGTTAGGCGGCCGGGTCGGCATCGGCTGGACAGAGCCTGCGCACGCGATCGAGCAGCTCGTTCAGGTCGAAGGGCTTCGGGATGACCTCGGCGATCTTCCGGTCGGCGAACTCCTTCTCGAACTGGCGGGCGGCCGCGCTCACGAAAAGGACCGGCATCTCCCGGATCGATTCGTCCTCGAGGATGCGGTCGTAGATCTCGAATCCGCTGAGACCGGGCATCATGATGTCGAGGATGAGCAGATCGGCGTGCACCTGCCGGACGGTTTCGATGACCAGCGCGCCGTCGGGGACGACGACGGATTGGTAGCCGACCTCGTCGTTGATCGAATCCCGAAGGAGCAGCGCGATCGGCTCGTCGTCCTCGCCGATGACCACGACCCTCTTGCGCGGGGCGACCGACTCCGACATCGCGTCCAGCATAGGGATTTCGATTGCGCGACGACGTAAGCGCCCAGCGCCGGGTACCCCGGCCGGAGGACATCCTGGCTGCCGCTCGGGCCGGCGATCCGCGAGCCTTCGAGGCGCTCGCGCGTATGGAGGAGCGCGGCGTCTACGGTCACGTCGCCCGGATCCTCGGGCCTGGCGCGGATGCGGAGGATGTCGTCCAAGATGCCTTCCTGTCGGCGTGGCGATCGATCGGCTCGTTCAGCGGGACCTCGTTCCGGGCCTGGCTGTATCGGATCGCGCGCAATCGCGCGATCGATGTGGTGCGGGCGCGCCGACGAAAGGGCGAAGTGCCGCTCGAGCCCGATGCGGACGAGGGCGATGCGGCGTGGGCCGAGCCGGCGGCCGGTGGCCCCGATCTCCTGACGATCGCCGCCGGTCGCGAGGGCGTAGCGGCGGTCGAGGTGGCCCTCGCCACGGTGCCGGTGGAGCAGCGGGATGCGCTCCTGCTGCGCGATGTCCAGGGCTTCAGCTACGAGGAGATCGCGCAGATCACCGCGAGCGATCTCGGAACGGTGAAGTCACGGATCCACCGCGGCCGCCTTGCGGTCCGGAATGCCCTGGTGGCGCGCGGGTGGTCGGGGAGCGCCGGATGACCGGGAACCAGGAGGGCTCGAGGGACGTTCCCCTTGGTGAGATGATCAGCCATCCCGACCGCGAGCTCCAGGCCCAGGCCGATGAGAGCCTCGCCTCGGAGGAGGCGGCCACGCTGACCGCGCATCTGGGGGGCTGTGCCCGCTGTGCGCGCCGGGTCGAGGAGCTGCGTGCGGTGCGCCGGCTGCTCGCGGCCGCGCCCCCGCCGCGGCCGTCGCGCCCGCTCGTCCCGCGCCTCGCTCGCCTGCCCGCCTGGCTGCGGCCGGCGCGCTCGCTCGCGTCGGTCGGCGCGGGCACCTTTCTCTTCCTGTTCCTGGCCTCCGCGGTCCTTCATACCGGCAGCGACCTGGGCGGCGGGACGACCGCCGCCGAGCGCGCGGCGGCGCGCGGGCAGCTTGCCGCGCCCGCGCAGTCCCAGGCGCACGCGGACGCGCCCCGGGTCGACACGGCGACCGGCACGGCCTCGCGCGCCGCCGGACCGG
>DATCNH010000110.1:0-48436 GCA_036565345.1 Candidatus Limnocylindria bacterium
GCAGTTAAGACGACCCCATAGACGTGCCCGCACTGGCTGCAGTAGATCGGCGTGACTCGGGCTGATCCACCGGCCGAGGATGCGATTCGCGACAGACCGGTCATCGCGTACAGGTTGAATTCGTGGCCGTCCGGGCAATGCGGCTGCATCTAAGTACCTCCCCGCGAAGCGACGGTGAGCGTACGCCCCGGTTATGCGACCGCGAGGAAACGGGCTCGCGGAGTGTCACGACGCGTCCGCGGTAGGTTTCGACGTTCATTTGAGTTCGCGCGTACGACATCTTAGCAATACCGCAAAACAAACGATGCCCGTGCTGGTAATCGAGCATGCGAAACCATTGCGGTCCAGGCGCGGACTTAGGTGGGACTCCCGCCGCGCGGTCGCGTAGCTCAACCGCTCTCAACTATGGGACGCCATCCTTTGCGAGGCCGCGCCAGCGCTTCGTCCGCAGTCCGCCTCTGGCGACTCCGTCATGTCAGACTTGCCCACCGCTCGTCCCCGATCACGATGTGATCCAGCACCTCGATGCCCAGCAGCTGGCCCGCTGCGACCGCCTCCTTCGTGATGCGCAGGTCAGCCGTCGAGGGGGCGGGATCGCCAGAGGGATGGTTGTGCGCAATGAGGATGGCGGCGGCGTTGGTCCGCACCGCCTCACGGAAGAGCTCCGCGATCCGGACGCTCATGCCGCAGACCGTCCCTTGGTAGATGGTGCTGACCCCAATCGGTTGATGCTTGCGATTCAACAGGACGACCATGAGCCGCTCGGATTCGGCCCCGTCGAAAAGCCCCCCGCAGGAGGCGATAGGCGGCTTGGGGCGAGTCCAGGGGAGGCGGCATCTCCGCGACGCGACGGCGGGTGTACGTGAGTTCGTACACGTAACGAGCAGGTTCCACGTCGCGCGTACTGTGGGTCATCACCACCTAAGCCCGAATAGGGTCCGCCTCTAGCCGAACAGCGCCTCCCCCATTTCCTTCGCGGCTTCCCGCTGAAGGGAGGGCACCACATGGGAGTACAGGTCCAGCGTCACAGCGATCGTTGAATGGCCGAGGGCCTCCTGCACCACCTTCGGGTGGACCCCTCGGGCCAGGGCGATTGATGCGTAACTGTGCCGGAGGTCGTGGATCCGGATCGCCGGGAGGCCTGCCTTGACCAGGAGGGGCCGGAACCAGGACCTGATCAGCAACCTTCCGTCCAGGGGAGCGCCCGTCGCGGTGGTGAAGACGAGGTCCGGTATTGAACTTACCCACCCCTCCCCCGCAACCCTCCGCTCCATCTCCTGGGCTGCACGGTGGCGACGCAAACTCGCCACGACCCGCGGCTCGACGTCGATGACCCTCCGACTCCGGGGGGTCTTCGGCTCGATTAGGGAGAGTCCCCCGCCGGTGGTGGCTTGGAGTGCTGAAACAACACCGATCGAGCCATGTTCAAGGTCCACCGCCCTCCAGGTCAGGCCGAGGAGCTCCCCTGACCGCATCCCGGTGGAGAGGGCCAATACGAGGAGCGCTTCGAGGCGGTTGCCTTCCGCGACCTTCAGGAGGGTTCTGGCTTCTTCGGTGGTGAGGCAACGGAACTGGGTCCGGGTGACCTTCGGGGCGTCGACAAGCGCCTGCGCGAGGGCCTGAACTCGCTCGCATTGTCGAGACGGGCCTGAGCCGCGATGCCCTACTGCCGAGGTGTTTGATGCCAAATCTGATGCCAGCACCCGCGCCGCGCCCTGCAGCTCAACGCTCACCAGTGCAATGAGCCCTGACTCCGTGCATGCCTGTGCACAACCATGCTACAGACAGGATCAATTTCAAGACCGCCGCAGTCGTCCGCTCTGCCACCCCTCCGGATGGAGAATCGCCAATAAACATAGGGCTTTCCGGGCGATGCGTGCCTTCAGCAACGCCTGTTTGATGCCTAACTTGATGCCAGCACCGGTGCAGCTCGGTGCCGCCCTATGCAATATCAGCCTCGTATGCCCGTTGGAACATTCGTCTGGACACTGACTGGCTCGCAGAGCGACGACATGGGTTCTCCGTCGAATACCTTCTGTTGCGCTGCGCTTCAATCGACCGACGTGCGGATCCGTGTGGCCTGCGACCAGACCGCCTGCCAGCGCCCATCCCTGATCTCGTAGATGTCCGTATGCCAGAACAAGCCTGAGTCCCGGTGACCCGCGAACCTGACTTCGATGCGTGCTTGGTAGCGAACCGCCGCCGCACTCGCGAAGAGGCGGACGGCAATGTCGGAAGCAGGCTCGAACACTCCGTAGACGAGCGCACCCGACGCGATGCCTCCAACGTAATCCTCCTTCGACAGGGTTTGGCCGCCCGGGGTGATGAGCTGATAGTCGTCGCTGTGGAGGGAGTTGGCGAGCTCGATCTCCGCTCCCACCAGAGCTCTCAGGCGTTGACGTTCAGTCTCGCGAACGCGATCAGCAGAACCTTGGTCCACTGCCGGCATGACCTGTCACCTCAACCATTCATCGGCGGCGACTGATGTTCGTCGGGTGTGAAAGGCCGCCGCATTCGACCGCTCTGCCACCCCTCCGGAGTGAACCGGCAACAAACATAGGACTTCCAGGGCCGCGAGTGACTCGGGCAGAACGCGTTTGATGCCAACTTTGATGCCAGCACCGGTGCAACCCAGAGCACGTTAGTGCACGGCGCTCTGCTTGTCGGCAATCGCCGAAGGTGGTCTTCGGCTCAGACCAGGTCGGGCCAGCGGCCTACGATCCCGGCGATGTCCGCGATGCAGCCCCAGGCGATCTCGGTGTCCTCGTCCTGCGCGTGCGGACCTCGGAACAACCGGGTGAATGACGCGATGTCGGCCAACTCCCATCGCAGTCGGTAGAGGCGGAGTTCAGCCTCGGCGACTGGGCGCCCGGTCCGATGGATGTACGCGGCGACGGTGCTGCCGTCACCGGGGTCGGCCATCCAGAGGTCCCGTGCGGCCGGGGCGACGAGCACCGTGTCCCAGTCGACCAGCTGCAGGCCGTCCCGCGTGACCAGGATGTTGTTGAGCTTGGGCTCGCCGTGGGTGACGACCCACTCGGCCTCGCCGTGCCAGGCCAGAGCGACCCACGCGTCGTGGACCTCCAGCAGTCGGTGCAGCGTCGCCCGGTGCTCGGCCAGCACGGAGCGGGTCGGCTCGGCGAACGGTCCGCCGTCCCAGGGCATGTCCAGCTGTTGCAGCGCCTGTTCCAGCGCCGCGCGATTCGGATCGCCGAAGGCCTCGACTCCCGCGACGTCGCGGACGACCTTGGTGGCTGCGTGCAGCCGGGCGAGCACCTCGATGAGTTCCTCCCGCTCCTCGTTCGTGGAATTCACGGCGTCGTCGAAATACGGGTAGACGGCGACGGCGTGACGCTCGCCTAACCGGTGTACGACCCTGCCGTCGTCCGCGGGCTGCGGTGCAACGACGAAGTCCAGCAGCGCGTCGTGCCGGAGCACGCCCGCGCGATCGCGCGCCGCAGTGAGCATGTCGGGGCTTTGGTCGAGTCCGACGACCCGGCAGCCGTAACGCTCGCGGAGGGCGCACGCGACCATGCCGGTCCCGGTCGCGACGTCGAGCACGAGCTGGTCTGGCTTCGCATCCACCGCTGCGACGAGCGCCCGGCGCCAGCGTGGGTCTTGGCCGAAGGAGAGGACCGCCGCGACCCGATCGTAGGTCTGTCCGATGCCGGTGAAGATGCGCGGCGCATCCGCGGACGGTGCTACTGCGCGAAGTCCTTGAGCCCGAGCTCCAGCGCGATCGCCCGCGATCGCTCATCCGCGTCGTCGGCCTCGGCCGCACGGCCGAGCGCGCGAAGGATCTGCGCCCGATCGCGGAGCGAGCGGGCCAGGGACGGCCGGGCATCCATCTGTTCCAGCAGCCGCGTCGCCGCGTCAAGGTCCGTCAGCGCCGCGGCGTGATCAGGCGGCGTCGCGTGCAGCTGGGAGCGACCTCGCTGCCAGAGGGTGATCGCCTCACCCCAGCGGTCGCGCATGCTGTGGGCCCGCTCCAGGGCGACATTCCAATCCGCGATCCCGCGGGGGATATCGCCAAGCTGCGTCCGCACGAAGCCGAGCATCCCTTGGGCCAGGGTCCGGAACGGCTCCATGTTGGACACCTGCGCGAGCTCTTCACTGCGCTCGAGCGGCGCTCGCGCTCCGGACGTATCGGAGCGCGCGAGATGAGCGGTACCCACCATGACATTTGCGACGACGGCACAGGTGACGGCGCCGAGCTCTTCCGACCGGGCCGCGCACGTCGCCGCGAGGGTCTCACCTTCGCCGATATCGCCGCGCTCGATGAGGAGGGCGCTCCGCGCGATCTGCGCATCCAAGGCCGCGATCGGGTCGCCGGTGTCGGCGAGCCGCTTCGCGTGAGCGAACGACCGCTCGGCCGCGACGAAATCACCCAGCCGCGAGTACCCGACCGACAGCAGCCCGCTGAGGATCGCGGAGGTCAGCGGGTCGGCGTGGGCGGTGATCGGCCCGATGACCTCCTCGAGGAGCCGGGTGCCCTCACGCAGCTGGCCGGTCTTCATCATGCCGACCCCGATGAAGGCCTTTGGGATGGCCTGGGCGATCGGATCGCCGAGGGCCGCTCCGATCTCCGCCGCGCGATCGGCCGCGTGCCGAAGCTCGGGGCTGGTGTCCGGACTCTCACCCCGCATGCGTCGGAGGAATGCCATCCAGAAATAGACGTCACCGACGAGCTTGCGATCGGCGCGGTCTTCGCCAAGGACAAGGGCGCGCTCGAGGCGCTCGATCGGTCGGGTGATCCCGCCGAAGGTCCATCCGACCTTCGCGGCGCCGATCGCGGCGCGGAACCGGAGATCCACGCGCGGGTCATCGTCGGCGAGCGCCGCTTCGGCGCGCTCGTAGAACGCGAACGCCTCGCGATTGGCGAACCGCTCGAGGGCGTGGTCCCCCGCGATGACCAAATGCTCGGCGGCGGCTGCCGGGTCACCGGCCCGTTCGAAATGCAGGGCGACGACGGCGGCGAGCTCGCGATGACGGTCCGGGTAGAGCACGAGCAGCGACTCGGCCGCGAGCCGGTGCAGCGTCCGGCGATCCTGCTTCAGGAGCGAGCTGTACGCAGCGTCCTGGACGAGCGCGTGCCGGAACAGGTATTCGAGCTCCGGCTCGAGCACCGCCACCTGCACCAGGCCGCTCGCTTCGAGCGTCCCGAGCTCGTTCTGGGCGCTCATCCGGTCTTCGCCGCGAGCAGCCGTTCCAGCATCGTGACGCCGAACTGCCGGCCGATCACCGCGGCCACCCGGAGGGTGCGCTTGCTCTCGGCGGGGAGCCGGTCGATGCGGGCGAGCAGCAGCCCCTGGAGGGTGTCTGGGATCTCCACATCGGCCGCCTTCGCGGTCGCGATCCAGCGATCGCCATCGCGCACGATCGCTCCGCGGTCGATGAGCATCCGGATGACCTCCTCGACGAAGAACGGATTGCCCTCCGCCTTCTCGAGGATGTGATCGCGCGTCGCCGGTGGGAGCGATTCGATCTGCAAGAGATTGGCGACCAGGATGCGCGTGTCATCGCCGGACAGCCGGTCGAGCCGGAGCTCGATGAGCGCGTCGCCGAAGGTGTCGCGGATGCTCGACACGAGGCGCCAGCCCTCGCTCTCACGGTCCAGCCGGGACGTCGCGACGATGAGGAGCGGCAGCTCGTTCACGAGCGGGAGGAGCTGTAGCAGGACGTTGACCGACGCCGCGTCGGCCCAGTGGAGATCCTCGCAGGCGAGCACCACCGGTCCGGACGCGCTGAGCGCGCGCAGGACGTTGATCAGCGATGAGACATAGCGCTTCACCGTCTCGAACTCGAGCGTGGAGACGCCCGCCCGGACCTCGGGCTCGAGCTCGATCGAGAGCAGATGGCCGAGGTACGTATATGGATCGGCCCAGGCCTCGCCGAAGAGCACCTTCATCCGAGCCTCGAGGGCGGCGCGGACCTCGGGCTCGTCCGCGGTCGGCCCGACGCCGATGCAGGAGCGCACCAGGTCAAGGACGAGGTGGTACGGAAGCGAGCGGCCGTACGAGAGGCAGCGGGCTTCGATCCACCGCGTGGACGGTTCGGTGGACTCGACGTGCGTGCGCAGCTCCGCGAGCAGCCGGCTCTTCCCGATCCCCGGCTCGCCGAGGATCGACGCGACCCGACCCTGCCGTGCCCGGACGACGGCGAACGCATCGCGGAGTCGCGCGAGCTGTGGGTCCCGACCGACCATCGCCGAGTGCACGTCGCCGCCGAGCCCGCGGGCGCTCACGGCGCCGCGGCGGAGCGCGGTGACCTGATACGCGTACACCGGCTCGGTCTTTCCCTTGAGCTCCAGGGGGCCGGCGTCGGTGGCCTCGACGAGCGGCGCGACGAACTTATACGTCGCCGCGGTGATCAGCACGCCGCCCGGCGGTGCCGCGGCCTGCATGCGCGCGGCGATGTTCACCGCGTCGCCCATCGCGGTGTACTCCTGCGCGATGTCGCCACCGACCATGCCGACGACGACCGGTCCGGTATTGATGCCCACACGGACCTGGAGCGGCACGGTGTGGTGCGCGTGGGCGTCGCCCCTGACCCCATCGATCTCACGCACCATGTCGAGCCCGCAGCGCACCGCACGCTCAGGGTCGTCCTCGTGCGCGACCGGAGCGCCGAAGAACACCAGGATGCCGTCGCCCATGAGCCGCGCGACGGTGCCGTCGTATCGGGCGGCGACGGCGTTGAGCCGGCCGAGGGCTTCCCCGACGATGAGCGTCCAATCCTCGGGGTCGAGCTTCTCGGCGATCGCGGTGGAGCCGGCGATGTCGGCGAACAGGATGGTGAGCGGGCGGCGTTCACTTGTCGCCGCCCGCCCCACAGCTCCTGCCGGTCCGGTGTCAGGCATGCCCGCGATGCTAGTCCGCCTTAGTTGCTCGGTACGTTCCAGGTGGTCGGGATCATGTGGACCCAGGTCTGGCCCGGTGACAGCAGGATCATGCATCCGGGGCAGCTCACCGTGTACCGGATGATCGAACTCCGACGATAGTGCTCTCGCCGCCCTGTCCGTGTCGTGGTCGGGGATGACGCGTGGAGAGGTCCTACCCGCGCGCGACCTCTATTCACTACAGGTGAACCCAGGTAGTCTGCGAGCGGCGGGGGCCGGAGGGGTGAAGTGTTGGCTCGCGACTCCCTTGCGCACTTGGCGTGTGCTCGCTTTGCTGGACCTAGCGGCACAAAGGCCGCTCCTGTCGGCGTTCACGCTTTTGACCCGGCCCGCGTTCACCGAAATGACCCACCCGGCGCCGTCCTGAGTGGGTCGCGTCAGTCCTTCTTCGCCGTCACCTCCTTCGTCCGATCCGGTCGACGCTGTGGACGATAGCTCTTGCCCTGCAGCGTGACGTGGTGGGCAGCGTTGATCAGCCGATCGAGGGCGCCCTCGGCGAGCACCGGATTCGGGAAGAGCGCGTACCACTCTGTCGGCGGCCGGTTGCTGGTCACGATCGTCGCGCCGCGGCGGACCCGCTCGCTGATGAGCTCGTACAGGTCTTCGCCCTGCCGTTCGCTAAAGGCGCGCAGCCCGAAGTCGTCACAGATGAGCAGGTCCGGCGCGAGATAGCGGCGGAGGCGCCGCTCCCAGGTGCCGTCGAGATGCCCCGCCCCGAGGTCGGCCAAGAGACGGCTGGTCTTCTCGAACAGCACGCTCTTGCCTTGGAGGCAGGCGGCATGGCCGATCGCCTGGGCGAGGTGGGTCTTGCCGACCCCGACCGGGCCGACCAGGAGCAGCGACTCCTTGCGCGCGATGAAGCCGCACGTCGCCAGATCCCGGAGCTGGGCTGCTGGGATCTTCGGGTTGAACGCGAAGTCGAAGTCGGCAAGGGTCTGCGGCTCGTCGAACCGCGCGCGGGCGAGGCGCGCCGCCAGGGACTTGTGCGCCCGGCGCTGGATCTCATCCTCGAGCAGCAGCTCGAGGAACGCGAGGTGCCCGAGCTTGTCGTGGTGTGCCTGGTCCAGTCGCAGCTCGAGGGTCTGGAGCATCCCGCCGAGCTTGAGCCGCTTGAGCCGGGGTTGGTGCTGGTGCTCGTTCATCGTGCCGCCGCCTCGCCCGCGATCGCTGCGGGCCCGTGGAGGAACGCGGCGGCCGTGGTCGGCAGGGCCAGCTCGAGCTGGCGCTGATCCAGACCGGCGCGCAGCAGGTTGCGGACCGTCTGCATCCGGCCATCGGCGGTCGCCGCAAGGGCGCAGGCGGCGTCCAGACGCGCCGGGGCATACGTGTCGGCCAGGCGCAGCAGCGCCTGGACCTCACGGAGCCGAGTGAGGCTGCCCTCGGCGAGGACGGCCGTGACGAGGGCCGCCACCGCCGGTCCCGCCTCGGCGGCCCGGGTGCGGCACCAGGCTGGGGTGCGCATCAGGAAGGCGACCTTGTCCGGTGGCAGGTCGGCCGCATCGGTCTGCCGGCCGCGCCCGGCGCGGACGTGGGTCTTCACCAGCGCCTCGCCGTCGAAGAGCTCGATGCGTCGCTCGCCGATCTTCGCCTGGAGGGACTTCCCGACGTGCTGCCAGGGCACCGAATAGAGCACCCGGTCGATCGCGACGTGGCAATCCGGATGGACCTTGACCGATCGCCACTGGACGATCGCGAACGGCCGCGCGGGCAACGCGAGGAGCGCGGGCTGCTCGCGCTCGCCGAAGACCACGCCGACCGGGACCCGCAGCCGCGGATGTGGCCGGCGCGGCGCGACGTCGGCGCACCACGCGAGCGCAGCATCGACCATCGCCGGGACGCTCGGGAACTGGCGTCCGCTCCAGAAGCTGTCGCGGACGTACGGCATCGCTCGCTCAACCCGCGGCTTGTCCTTCGGCGAACACACCCGCGCCGGGTCGATGAGCGCGCCATAGTGCTCGGCCAGCTCGCGGTACGCGCGGTTGAACCGCGGGTCATAGAGGTCGGCCTTGAGCACCCCGGTCTTCAGGTTGTCGCAGATCCAGAGCTTCGGGCTGCCACCGAAGAACGCGAGCGCCTCTTGGTGGCAGGTGATCCAGGTCTCCTGGTCCATCCGCAGCACCGGGCGGACGAAGTGCATGTTGCTCGCGCGCAGCGTCGCGACGAAGGCCCAGACGGTGTGGCGGCGTCCGCCGAGCGGATCGGTCCAGCGACCGAGCTGGCCATAGTCGAGCTCCATGCCCAGGCCGAACACCGGATCGGGCAGCAGCACGGTGAGCCGCGCCGGGTCGACGGCGCGGATTCGCTCGACCACGTAGCGGCGGAAGGTCGGAAAGCTGGCGGTCGTCCGGCCGGCATCGTGGAGCCGCTGCCAGACGGTGGTCATCGTGCTCGCCGCCAGGGCGGCGGCGATCTCCTCCTGCAGCGGTGCGAGGCCCCTCCGCACCGGGAAGCGCCCGGCCGCGAGACCGCGCTCGGTCGCTGCGGCGCCGAGCGCGGCGCGCCACTCCGACGCGCTCCAGGGCGGCCCGGTCGGGCCGAACCCGGCGGCTTCCGCGTGGGCGATGCGGTCGCGCACGGTGTTCCGCGAGCGCCCGAGGCTGCGGGCGATCTCGCGGATGCCGCGCCCGGCCCGCCAGTGCACCAAGATCTCAACGTCGTCGTCCACGGTCATCCTCCTGCGCGCCATTGGCGATCACCTCCTCATCCGGAGGAGGCTGCCAGGGCTCGAATCAGGACGGCGCCGGGTGGGTCATCTCCGTGAACGGGGGTGGGTCATATCCGTGAACGAAATCAGCGGAGGTGGGTCATATCCGTGAACGCTGACACTCCCGTTGGAAGGCTCGACACGACGTGGCTATACAGGTCCAAGGTCACCGCGATCGTCGAGTGTCCAAGTGCCTCCCGCACAACAAGGTAGAGGCTCAGAAACTCCGCCCCGGCATCTCCATTCGTCCACTTTGATGCCAACCTTGATGCCAACACCGATGCCGGGTGGTGCCGTTCCGCGCATCGAGATGCAAGGTTTCCAGAATGAATGCCACTCCCTGCATCCTGATGCAAGGACGCACCATGATTCGTAAACCGCAGGTCAAGGGTTCGAGCCCCTTCGTCGGCTCCGCAGTTTGCTCGGCAAATCGGAAAGGAGAGCCTTTCCGTTCGGGCGAGGCTGTCGAGTTGATAGCCATTCTGATAGCCACAGGTCGTCAAACGAAGAGTCGGGACGACACCTCGCGCCGAAGCGCCGCAAGTTCGCGGTGGTCTACCGGCGTGATTTGGCGTGATCCGAAGAGCTGAGCGGACTCTCGAAGCACTTCCGCCCGGGCCGCTGGGGCGTCGGCATACAGCGCGTAGGCGCCCACGGGCCCCGATGCCGCCTCTCGCAAGTCTTCGTTCGCGACAATCAGAGTGGCTCTGGCGGCGTATATGTCACTCAACTCACTCGCCTGAAAGCTGATCGCCTGCACGATCGCGCCAACGGTGCGGTCCGGCCGATAGAAGGTCCTGTCAATCAGATGGTCGGCTCGGGCACCACGAACGTGGCGGTCCCGACCCACAAGTTCGTCCGCAATTTGCCACGTTATGACGTCCTGATCGAGTTCGCGAACGAGGTCACCACGGGTGACCGCCCGCGTCTGACGAGCCTGCGAGATAGCGACACGCTTTGGCGCTACGAGTTCTCCATAGAGACGGTCGGATAGGACTTGCCCGTCGCTTCCGAGCATCACTCGAGGTGGCGTCACGCGAACTATCCCACCGAATTCCCGGCTCCACTCTTCCAAGCGAGCGATCGAAACACTTGAGCGGGGAGATTGGAGTGGCAGTTGATTCTTCGTCAGAGGAAGACTGGCGCGAACGCCTTCGGCAAAGAGCTCAATGGGGCGCAGGTTAACGCGTGGATCCAGTTGACGGACTCGCCCGATGTCTGCAAAGCGAGCGTCGGCAAACGAGCCGTCGTCCGCCAGAACGACGAGTCCGATATTGAGCGCCTCGTCTCTGCTGAGGTCGGGCACGGCGCGCACAACCGCGTAGTGGAAAGGGTGAAGAGCCATTAGAGAGTCGGCCTCGGAAACTGCTGCGCAACGACAGCTGGCAGCGCGTCGCGGCGCTGCTGGAGGGCTGCGACGAGGCGCTCGCGACTCTCGTCCGTCGGAAGCAACTGGCGGGGCACTGAGCCGATTATCTTGGCGCATGCCCGTTGTGATGGCGAGGAGGTAAACGGCGCCGAGCCGATCCGTTTCGGCTGCGCCTAGAAGCGCCCGAGATTGTTCGACGCTCAGAGTCGAAACTGTGCGGCGCGCAGACCGTGGAGGGTCGACGAGGCGTGCGACGTTCCGCGTCACGGCTCCCCACCGCTCAGCCTGACCCAGCGCCCTGTGCAGCACGGCATGAAGATGCGCCACAGTTAGCGGAGCGGAACCCGCCTCTAGGCGGGTCGTGTGGTCAGCACCGGTGCCGACGGGATGTTTAGACGATTCCGAGCAAACGCAGAAGGACGAAGATAACGAACAGGGTGAGGATGAGACCAATGATTCCTGATGGGCCGCGCATCGGCGAACTCCTTATGGACGCTGATTTCCCGTGGCGGGACCTTACGCATCTCCCATGCCAGCGTGTTCCAGACGACAGCCTGCTGGGGGCTGGGCAGTTTTGAGGTGAGGTTTCGCGGGCTGCTGGGTCGCTGCGCGGCACTCGCCGAGCGACGAGAAGAGCACCAATGCGCACGACGCGTGGGAGGTGACTGGTGGCCCGCACATTCCGTCGGCCTGTTTCAATTGCCCTAGCGTTCATCCTCGTCATGTCCGCGATGGTCGCCGCGCCGCCCGAGGCCGCGCGCGCGTCGGGCTCCGAAGTCCGGGCCTATTGGGTCGACGCCTTCGGCGAGGGCCTGTTCACACCACTCGAGATCGACACGCTTGTCGCCGCGGTGCAGGCAGCGCACATGAACGCGATCGTCGCGCAGGTCGGTCGTCGCGGCGATTGCTTCTGCAACGACGCCGCCATGCCACGGACTCAGGCAGCCATCGACACGGCGCCCTACGACCCGTTGCGGACGCTCATCGAGAAGGCTCACGCCAAAGGCATAGAGGTCCACGCCTGGATCATCACCACTGGGATGTGGAACAGCGGCACCGCGCCGACAGACCCGACGCACGCGTTCAACACGCACGGCCAGCGGCCGCAGGAACCTATGACTCCTGGCTGGGTGTGAAGTACGACGGATCGCTCCGGGAGACCGCAAGTCCATCGGCCAATTACTTCTTCGACCCGGGCCA
Organism: Candidatus Limnocylindria bacterium; assembly: GCA_036565345.1. GTDB lineage: Bacteria > Chloroflexota > Limnocylindria > P2-11E > P2-11E > UBA4735. The sequence goes on from DATCNH010000110.1 coordinate 12,172, forward strand.
CCCGGACGCCGCCCAATACATCGTTGACATGTACACGAGCGTCGCGCGGAACTACGACATCGATGGCCTCAATTTCGACTGGGTCCGCTCCCAAATTCGGAGATCGCACACTGAGAGCCGCTGAGTGGCGGAGCAAGGGAACAAGGATGATCGTGCACGCGATGAGAATCAGGCGAAGCCGGGTCGCGAGCGCGACGTTGCGGCCGCGTGGTGGACGGTTTCACGCAGCTGGGACAGCGCTCCATCCTGTTGCCGTTGTGCCGGCAGAAGAGTGAGGGCGCCTCTCGGCGCCCTCACTCGCTACGAAAGAATGGGTCTGGGGATCAGTTGCACGCCGGTAGCTTGAACGAGGTGAGGTGCGTGCTCCAGTTGAACGTCCCGTCCGCCTTCAGGTACTCGGTGGCGTACCAGAACGTGCAGTCGTCCGTCGGGTCGACGGCCATGCTGCTGTAGTCACCCCACCGATGGAGCGTGCCGTTCTGGGAACCGGTCCCGTCGAGCACCGTCGCCTCCTGCCGTAGCGTGTTTAGCGCGTCGGCCGGGGTGCGGCCGGTGTATCGGATACCAGGACTGATCGAGCTGCTGGACGCGCTGTACCCGATGGCCATGTTGCCGACCTTATCCATCGCCGCGCTGCCCATCCAACGGTAGGTCGCGTCGGGGGCGTAGCTCGAGGCCTGGTACACGGCGAACGTGCCGTTACCGGGACTCCGCAGCTCATACCAGCGGGGTGCCGCGGTCCCGCTGCCCTTGGTCGAATGCGTGACCACGAGCGCCTCGTGATCGGTGAAGTTCCGGTAGGCCAGCCGATACATGAGCCGGTCGGCGAGCGAATCGAGCTGGTTGGTGGTCCGCGCCTGAGGGATGCAGGTCCCGCCCCCGCACGCGGTCGAGAATGCTGGGACGCTAAGGGTGGTCGGACCGGTGAACGTCGTGTTCGCCGAGGTGACGAAGTCGACGTGGAACTTCCAGAGGTTCAGCGCGTTCGTGCCGAAGTTCGCGAACGTGTTCGGCGCGCCCGCAGGCGGAAGTGCGGTTGATCCGGCTGCGCCGGTAGCGCCATCGAGATCCGAGGGCAGTAGGCCGCCGTAGCTCGTGCCGAGTTGGAAGCATTGACCGGTCGCGGTCAGATCGCCCGCCACCATCTTGGTGCGGTCAAATGCGCAGGTGCCCGCGCCGGCGAACGTGCGGCCGTTGGCGAAGAGGTTGAACGCCATGTAGTACGCGTCCGGCCAGACACCAGCCTTCGGGTAGTCAGGGAAGTTCGAGCCGAAGCTGTAGGCGTAGCGGGTCCAGGTGCTGGTGATGAAGTCGGCATTGTTTGACACGGCGATGCACTGGTAGTACGGCGGACCGCCGGTGACCGAGAACTGGGTCATGAACCAGCGCTGCGCCTGCGCGTCGAATTTCACGATCGGGTCGCCGTCATTGTTCGTGGCGCAGTTCCCACCCGTGAAACCCGACCAGATCGACTTCCCGGCCGTCGGGCCCTGCAGAAGCACGCCCGTGGCCTTGTCGAAGACCGCGAAGTCGAGGTTCACCCATTCGACCACCTGCGTCGCGCCCACCGAGGCATTGGTATCGGGCGGCGCGCAGCAATCGGTGTAGCTCCCCAATCCGACACCGACACCATCGAAGCTCAGGCCAGCAGCGGCACCCAGCGGCGTTGCCGCGGAGGTTTGGAGCGACGCGTCGACGGTGCCCCCGCCGCCGCCGCCGCCGGGCTTGCCGCCACCGGGCTTCAACAGTGGCAGATCACGCAGTGGTGCCCCTCGATCGCTGGACTTCCCGTGGGCGATGGACGGCCCCGTATCTGCCGCGACCGGCGTGAGGACGAAGAACGCCGGGTCGCCGGGCGCCGGACTGGCCGCTCCGGGCGAAACCGCGACGATGCTGAGGATGAGCGTTACGGCGATCCCCACGCTCACGAATCTTTTGCTGATCTGGTGCACCCTAACCCCTCCTCGCGCGACCGAGCCGAATCGCTCTCTTTTACCTTTGTCGCTCCGCTGTGCCGCGGATGATAGGGCGCATGGCCAGCTCTCGGAGCGTCGGGCGGAAACCACATTGCAGCGGCGAATCAATGTGATCGGCCGGACGGTCGCCGGGCGCGGCGCCGGCAGCGCGGCTCGCGTGCCCGCTCCCGCGTATCACGGTCGGCATCCGACGCCACGTCCAAGCGACTGGCCTTGATCCGTCCGGCACCGCATGCCGCGTGTCGATAATTGCGTCCGCCACGCGACCGCGACCCGCGACCGAGCGGTGGCTCGCTTGGTCAGGGCTGCGCCGCGACGAGCTCCCCCGACGCTGCGCACACCCTGAAGCGCGATCTCACGCAGCCTGGGCGGGCAGCGGAGGTCTCCGCGCGAAGGCCGAGCCGATGACGCAAGACGGCTCTTGAGTGAGGCGATCGCCTTACTTCCGCCGATGTACAGGTGCGGGCTCGCCGAGGTCCGTGCCACCCTCGCGCGGCTCCTCATCCGGCACGGCCAGCTCGCCGAGGCGCGGCAGATTTGCAACGGGGTGCGCGACTTCTGTCGCGACCCCGTTGCGTTCCGGCGGCGCGCGAAGGTTGACGAACTCCTGCGACAGTGCGACGAGGTGCGCGCCTAGCCGCGGTGCGCGCTCGGTTACCGGACTACGAGGGCCAGGGGCCCGGATCATCAAGTCGGTGCTGAACACCACGGACGTTGAGTCCGCTTAAGCCCGCGACAAGCTAAGGGCCAGGGTCCGCGATACAAAGCCCGCCGGGCGGTTCGCATACTGTCGGGTCAACTGGTTCAGAGATGCTGCCAATCGGGTGTGTTCGACCCGCGCGGGCTCAAGTCAGGACAGAGCCAGGTTTGATCTACGCGAGCGGGGCGCGCGCGACGATTTCGCTGAGCCCGACGTAGCCGAGTGCCCGAAGCTTCGCGTGCGCATGTTCGGTGGATGCGCCCGTGCGTTGTCCGACCAGGGCATCGGCGACCGCGCCGGCAAGCATGCCGCCCGCAGCCTCGGCAGCGCGGAGGCGTACGAGCTCGCGGTCCAGCGCCGCTCGGTCGCCGACGAGCGCGAGCGCGATCGCCAGGCCCGTCCACGTCGGGTCGGTGATCTCGCGGTCCCAGACGCGGTCCAAGGCAAAGGCGCCGCGCGAGAGCGAACCGAAACTGGGATCTCCGGCGAGCGCGCTCGGGAGGAGGAGCATCGCGTCCTGCACCTCGGTCGATTCGGGCACGAGCCGCGCGATGAGCTGGCGGAGCTCGGGACCGAGGCGCTCGCCCCGCATGAGTTTGGCGATCGCCCCGAACGCGGCGCCCCCGGCCGGAGCGATGCAGAACGCGGCACCCGGGTTGTCGCGCACGAGCGCGGCGATGACGTCGCCCATCGCCGCAAGCTCGTTCCAGCGGCCCTGCGCGAGCAGCAGTCGAGCTGCGATCCCACGGGCATGCCCTTGGCTGTGCACGCTCTGCCCGTCGGTGACCGCCGTGAGCCGTTCGGCGTGCCGTGCGAGGTCCTCGAGATCACCGGCCGCGTAGGCGTTCAGCGCACCCCACCACGAGCGCTCGATCAGGTTGATCTTGGCGCCGCGTGCCACGAGTGCATCGACCCGGCGGTAGGTCGCGACGGCGAGCCGGATCTCGCCCCGCTGCATCTGCACCAGGGCGAGCCGCTGGAGCAGATCGGCGCTCGCGAGCGGATCCTGCGTGGCGATGACCTCCTCGACCAACGCGTCTGGGATCTCCAGATCGGGCCGCAGCATCGCGAGCTGCACGGTGAGCCGCGCACGAGAGACGTCATCGCCGCTCCGCGCCGCCGCGGCCTGGCCGCGTTCGGCGAGCTCGCGGACGGCGCGTTCGTCAGGGAGGGTGTGGAAGTACCCCCAATGGAACGCCGTGAGCTCCAGCAGATCGGCGTACAACGAGGCCGGCGCGTCGCCGCCGCCGGCCTCATGCGCCGCGATCGAGCGGAGTCGCGCATCCCACGCGAGGTTGCCGTCGCCGTTCCGGGCATACGCGCGCCCCAGAGCCTCGTGCGCCGCGGCCGTGTGCGCCGCGGTCGCGGCCAAGGCCAGACCGCGCTCCAGCACGACGATCGCCCGCTCGTGCGATGCGCGGTCGCTGTAGCGGGAGCCGGCGTCGAGCTGGATGCGAGAGCCGTCATGCCGCATCCGCGGGAATTCCGGATCGCCCTCCCAGACCCATTCGCCATCCGGCGGACGCAGGCCCTCCCACCAATGGTGGGCCGCGCCCTCCACGTCGCCGGGCGCGACGCCCTCCTGTGCGTACCGGGCGTGCAGCCGCATCCGCTCGGCGACGGGAAGACGGTTGTACGCGACGTCGTGCGCGAGCGGGTGGTAGAAGCGGAAGTGTCCGCCGATCTGATCGAGGAATCGCAGCTGGGTCAGTCGTCCGAGGACGGCCGCGACCTCTGCGGGCTCCTGTTCCGCGAGGAGCGCCGCGTCAAGGACCGAGAAGGTCTCGCCGGCCACCGCCGCGCGCTGGATGAGCTGACGCTCATCCGAAGCGAGCTCGTCCAACCGGGCGCCGATCGCGGCCTCGAGGGTGATCGGCAGGCCGCTCCCGCCGCTGGATATCTTCGCGTCGATGAGCTCGAGGAGGAAGAGCGGGTTGCCGCCCGAGCGCGCGATGGCCGCGGTATCGAACGAGCGGCGGCCGGCGACGATCGCGCGAGCATCCGCGTCGCTCAATGGCCCGAGCTCGATCGACACGCGGTGGCCGCCCTGCCGCCAGGTCGTGCGGCCCGCGAGCTCGGGTCGCGTAGTCGTCAGAAGGAGAACGGGTAGCTCCGTTGCGGCGAGCCGGTCAATGAACCGCAGGAGTTGGGGCTCGGCCCAGTGGAGATCCTCGATCTGCACCACGACCGGGCGGCCCACGGCCGCGAGATGGCGTGCCCACGCGTCGACGAAACGCGCCTCGCGTTCGACGCGCGAGAGGCCGAGCAGGCGGGCGTCGTTCGCGATCCCGGCGCTGTGCGCGATCGCAGTGCCAGCACCGATCGCGTCAGGGCCTCCAGCCATCGTCGCGGCGATCGCGGGGATCGCGGCGCTCTGATCGGTGTCGCCCAGCGTGCGCGCCAGCAGCTGGCGAAGCGGGTTCGACGCACCCGTCTCGGAGCCGGGCCGGCATCGAGCCTCTAGGACCGTTGCTCGCTCGCCCAGGATCGAGACGAACTCGGTCACCAGCCGGGACTTGCCCTGACCCGGTGGGGCGGTGATGAGAGCGAGCGTCGTCCGGCCCGCGCAAGCGCGGGCGAACGCGTCCTCGAGCGTCGCCATCTCCGTGGTGCGCCCGACGAACTGGGTTCTCGACTCGGCAACGGATCTGAGACCGACCAGCCGCGCGGTCTCCACCGGTCCGATTCCCTTGAGCTCCCGTGTGCCGAGGGCCTCGTAGCTGAATGCAGGACCGGCCGCCGACCGCACGATCGGGCCGACGAGCACTGCGCCGGGATCAGCGAGGGCCTGCAGGCGGGCTGCGATGTTGACGCAGGCGCCGACCGCCATGCGCTGCCGGTCGGCGCTCGCCGCGTTTAGATCGACGAGTGCCTCGCCGGTCTCCACGCCGAGGCGGACGGCGAACGGCTCGCTGCCGCTCGCCGTGCCGGCAGCGCCAACGATCGCGAGCGCCGCCGTCAGGGCGCGGCTGGCGTCGTCGGCATGCGCCGTGGGTGCGCCGAACAGGACGAACACTGCGTCACCGATGTACTTCTCGACCGTGCCGCCCTGGGACTCGGCGATGTCGCGGATCCGGGCGAAGGTGTGATCGAGCGACCGCTTCATCCGCTCGGGCCCGATGCGCACCGTGGCGGGTGTCGAACCCACCACATCGACGAACAAGCAGGTGATCAGCCGCCGCTCGGCGTGCTCCGACCGCGCGGCATCCGGGTCCTGCGCTCCACGGCCGGACATGACAGGGAATGCTAGCGACGCGTGCTAGCCCAGGATGGTTTCGGGCATCGCGTGCAGCAATCGATGCAGCAGTTGGGGCGGCACAGGGCGATATTGAGCTGCCAGAAACCCGAACTACCCACGACGCCCCGACCGTTCCGCGCCGTCCTATCGTTTCAGACGAGAAAACGTGTGTTGCACGTCTTTCCATAGGTCTTGGACTTCGGTCTTGTGACGCTGGCGGTAAATGCGCCGTGCCTGCGCGACGATCTGAACGCCGAACTCGGCCGTGGGCAACAGATCGAACCACGGCGATCGACCGTGTGGGCCGATACTGGCGCGATGCAGATGGACTGGAGCGTCGGGCGGTACGAGACCATCGCGGAACAGCTCTGGCCGGCCGCGGCTGACTTGGTCGATCGAGCCGCGATCTCGCCGGGGGACCGGGTCGTCGATGTTGGGTGCGGCACCGGTAACGCCGCGCTGCTGGCGGCGGGCCGCGGAGCGCAGGTCACCGGCGTCGACCCCGCCGCGCGGCTGCTCGAGGTTGCGCGGGCCAGAGCCGCCGAGAGCGGCACGGCCGCGAGCTTCAAGCAGGGCGACGCCGCCTCCATCCCCCTGGAGACTGCCGGCGCCGACGTGGTGCTGTCCGTCTTCGGAGTGATCTTCGCGCCGGATCCGGCTGCAGCCGCGGCGGAGCTGGCACGCGTGACCGCGCCAGAGGGCCGGATCCTCCTGACGGCCTGGGTCCCTGGGGGAGCGATTGATGACTGCGTGGGCGCCTTCCAGAAGGCGGTTGTGGATGCACTGGCGCTGCCACCTGGTCCGCCACCCTTCGCGTGGCACGAGAGCGGTGAACTCGAGCGCCTACTTGGGCCCCACGGTTTCTCGGTCACCGTCGAAGAGGGCCGGCTCGCGTTCACCGCCGGATCAGCGCGCGAGTACCTGGCGATCATGGGCCGCGACCATCCAGTCGCGATGGCCGGGCGGGCGGTGCTCGCGTCACGTGGCGGGGCAGAGGAGGTCACCGAGCGCGCGATCGGCATCCTCGAGGCGGCCAACGAGGATCCCGCTGCCTTCAGAATGACCAGCCGCTACGTGGTGGCCACGGCCACGCGCCAACCGCCAGGTTCCACCGGCCCGATCACGTCGCGATAAGAGGTAACCGGTGCTGGAGCCAAGCGATAGGCCATTGTCGAACGCTGGCGAACTCGCGAGGACGGGGTTGTTCGCGACGAGGCCGAGGGCTGCGATAGCGACGGCGAGCAGCATCATGCTGGCGATGCAACGTGGTGCGGCGCCGACGGCGTTCGTGTCGGCCGAGGAAGCGGTCGATTCCGCGCGCATCCGGCTCGTCACGCGGCAACCCGGAGGCCACCTCAACGCGGGTAGAGGCGAGAGAACCCATTCCAGTCGAGCCACGTGGTTTGGCTCTCCAGCTCGTTTTCCTGACCGACCCGGACATTCCGGCCGGCATGCGGGATCCGTGGCGTCACTCCACTTGGCTCGGTGATCTTCCTTACGATTGCAACTAAGTCCACCGCATTCGGCCACGCGTTGATGAGCACCGAGGGCAGCGCCAGGATGATGTTGCTCGTCCCTTCAACGAGTTCGCACAGGCGGACCGCAGGCTGATCGTCGATCTCCTGCTTCCATCCCGCGAAGACGGCGAGCCGCACGCCCGCTGCCTCTCGGATGCTCGGATAGAAGCGAAGCACTCCCTCGAGCCCCTGCGCGACTAAGGCTCGATCGACTTCCGCCCGTGCGTTGTCTGGCGCATCCGTTGCGCGCTGAGCCGCCCGGTCGGTTGGCGTCACATACCACGTGACGTCTCCGTCGTCGGCACCGACCGAACCGCCGGGTTGACTCGGATGGCCGACGATCATCAGCCCGGGCGGCACGAGCGCGCTGATTGGCGGCAGGACGGCGCGCGGTGCCCGCACGCAGATCATGTGCTGCTTGCCGAACGAGATCCGCGCAAGTTGCGGCGAGCTCACTTGAAAGACCGTCTCCAGCAGCCGTTTCGAGCCGCAGCCCGCGGCCACGACGATGACCTTGGGCCTGACCTCGATCCGTTCATCAGAGTCAATCGGCTGGATCCGGACCAGCCCGTCGGAGCGCTGGATCGATCCCCTGACGATGCGGTCGAGTAACCCTTCGCTCAGGGCTGCGACGAGGCGACGTTTCGAGACGTTGTAACCCTTGACCTTCAACACCGGAACCAGTGGCGCGAATCCTGCCGGGAGTGCGCTCGCCTCGACCGGCTCCGGCGCGTAGCCTGACGCGACCCAAGCCGGGCGCAGTTGATCGAGCATCGGTGGCGGCGCGAGCATGAACCACTGGTCGTCGCCGTAAAGCGGAACGCCATGTTCCCGCGCGAAGGGCAGCGCGGCCCCCTCGAGAGTCTGCCTCAGCTGCCCGGTCAACAGCCCAACGCCGCTGTTGAGGAGTCCATGGGAATGCAGCGTCTGGCCAGCGCCAAGATCGCTGTTCGTGACGAGCGCGCATCCATAGCCGACACGGGTCAGCTCGCGGAGCGCCACCAACCCCTGGATGCCGCCGCCGATGACGAGCGTGTCGATCTCAAGCACGAGCGCGAGTTAGCGTAATCAAACCGAGCGGCCTGAACCTCAATACTGATCGCGTACTAGTGGCGTCTGTAGCCCGGATGGGATTTCGAACCCGTGACTCACCTACCCCGAAAAGGGAAGAGGTCGAAAGAAGCGGCCGACGTACCCTGTTGCTTTGAGACCGCTCGCCAGTCGTCTTCGTGCTCATGTGCCACAGCCGTCGAACCGCGAAAGACAGCATCTGGATCAACCGAACAGCGCCGTGCCCATCTCCTTGGCCGCCTCCCGCTGCAGGCTCGGCACGACATGCGAATAGAGATCCAAGGTCACGGCGATCGTGGAATGCCCGAGCGCCTCCTGAACCACCTTCGGGTGGACGCCAAGAGCCAACGCGATCGATGTGGCCAGTTTCCACGAGCCGCCGAGTCAGGCGACTCACTCACCAATCGCGTCTTTGACGCCAACCTTGATGCGAACACCGATGCCGGGTGGTGCCGCTCCGCGCATCGAGGTGCAAGGTTTCCAGAATGAATGCCACTCCGTGCATCCCGTTGCAAGGGCGCACCATGATTCGTAAACCGCAGGTCAAGGGTTCGAGCCCCTTCGTCGGCTCAGTCGTTTCTAAGCGAATTTGGCTCTCCGCGTCGCGGCGATGCCGTGCACCAACAATCTGACAGCCAAATGGCGCATACCCCGTTTGCTTCAGTCCTACGGCTCTCACCTGCCGCGCAGCTGGCACGCTGCGCCGCCGGGTCCGCACAGCACTGGGGCCGAATGACGCCGGGCGTTGCAAGGCCCATAGGGGTGCCCATTTTGTGCGGGGTATTCGGCCTTCTACGCGGAATCACGACATGCGAAGCTGAGTAAGCCGACGTCAGGCTTGGCGGTCGTAACGGAGAGGTGCGCAGGGAAGGTGACTCAATCCTGTTCACCGCGACGGTGGTCGCCTCGCGGTAGCGCCGGTGGGTCAGGCCTGTTGCAGCTCGAACCGCGACTCCACGTTCACCCCGGACCGCCGGGTGTTCAGGATCACGCGGTACTTCTCGGCGCTGCGCAACAGGCGATCCCGCTCGTTCGCCGCGCTCGTCGCCCGCCACGACGACGGTGGTCTGGCTGCGGATCGCGGTGATCCGATCGGCGCGCCGGGGGATCCGTGCAGCAGCAACGCCGGCAGATGGCTGATGGCGCGCGACATCGGGACGATCTGAGTGTGACGGTCAGACGATTCGGTCAAGTTGGTCAAGGTGTTCAGCGAGCGGGGACTGGACAGGCACCCCAGGCGCGGCACGGCCGTCAAGTACATTTCGCAGGTGCGCCCGACGCGGCTCCGGTTGGTCGATAGCTTCAGTAGTCGCCCGTTCGACGGCAACCCAGCTGCCGTCGTGACGCTCGAGTCGATGCCCTCGGTTGACTGGCTGGCGGCGATGGCCCGGGAGACGAATGCCTCGGATACGGGATTCGTGCTGCCCGGGTCCGGGTCGGAGGCCGACTTTCAGCTGCGCTGGTTCACCCCGAAGATGGAGGTCGATCTCTGTGGCCATGCGACCCTTGCCGCTGCCCACTGCCTCTTCGAGGACGGTATCCGCAGCCCGATCCGCTTCGCGACACGCAGCGGAATACTCACCGTGACCCAGGAGCCAGATGGTTCGCTCGCGATGGACCTTCCAGCCCAACCGCCGTCCCATGTTCCGGTGGAGGCGGATGTCGCCGCCGCGCTGGGTCTGGCGGTCGAATGGACAGGTCGCAGCCCCGACGGTTTCTTCCTCCTCGCGGTCGTGCCTGACGAACGGACCGTCCGCTCGTGGACCGTAGATCCGAACGCGGTGGCCACACTCGACGCCATGGCGCTCATCCTGACCGCGGTCGCGGACGCGGGGCAGACGCATCAGTTCGTCTCGCGGCTGTTCGCTCCGAAGGCCGGGATCAGCGAAGATCCGGTGACGGGAAGCTCGCACACCGTGCTCGGCCCGTACTGGGGCGAACGGCTCGGCCAGGCAACGCTGGTCGGCCTGCAAGCCTCCGCCAGGTCGGGCCGTGTCGCTGTCCGCTTATACGCCGATCGGGTGATCGTCACCGGCCGGGCGGTCACTGTCTTCGATGGCGTGATCGTCGGGGCTGCGCTCCCCGGCTGAGCTGCACTCAGTATCAGGTCGAACGTCATTGGTCACCGGGCAGCAGCGGTTGGACCCCGATCGGCTCAGCGCGGTTCGAGCAGGACGGTGACGAACGCATCCGCGAGCCACTCTTCGTAACGGGACGGCGCGACGGAGGCCAGGCCAGGCCATCCGGTCCGGCCGATCGGGAACCGCTGGCGCGCGGCTGTTGTACTGATCTTAAGTGGCCCGCCCTCGACGCTTCGGCGCCCTCGTCCTCGCCTTCCTGGTCGCCGGCTGCAGCGCGCAGGTGGCCGCCCCGCGGCCCAGCGCGACGCCCGTTGCGACGCCGGGGATGTCCGAGACGCCGCGACCCACGAACGCATCGACCGACGTCATCTACCTGCGTCTGAACGGCGGCCCGTCCGCCACGATCCTCGCGATCGACGCGCGCACCGGCCAGACGCTGCGCACGATGCGCGACGGCGCGGTCACGGCGGACGGTGCCGCGGTCTACTGGCAGGAGTCGGTGGGCGGCACGACGACCGCGATCCACCTCACCGATCTCGCGAGCGGGAGGGAGCTTCGAAGCTTCACGGTCGAAGGGGATCTCCGACCGGCGGGGGATCCGGCGAGCTTCAGCCCGCTCGCGGGCGATGGACGCCTTACCGGCGACGGCCACCACCTCGCGCTCATGAACACCCCGTACAAGCTCGACGGTGACTGGGTCACGAAGCTCGTTGTCGTGAACACCGAGACGGGCGCGATCGAGTCGTCGGCCGAGTTCCGCGGTCAGCGCACCTACGGATTCGTCACGTTCGCACCGGACGGCCGCTCGCTCTTTCTTGAGCAGTACGGTGACGGCGCGACGCGCACGCGCGCCTTCGATATCGCGAGCGGGACGCTCGTCGATCCGTCAGGGGAGGGGCTCGTCACCACGGGCTTCCGGACCGCGGCGGTGCTCTCCGCCGACCGACGTTGGCTATTCCGGCTTGACGCCGGCAGCCCGACGACCAACTGCACCTCGACGGATGGGCCGGCCTGCACGCCGAACAGCAGGCCGCCGTATCTGGTGGCGCTGGACCTGGCGACGCGTCGCGCCACGCAGCTCACGCTCCCTGCGGCCCAGGCCTCCGGCGAGTTCGAGCAGTACATGCTCTGGTCGCTCGCCATCGCCCCCGACGGATCCACCCTGTACGCCGCGAATCCGGCCCTCGGAGTCATCGACGAGATCGACGCACGCACGATGAGCCTTCGCCGCACCGCCGCGATCTCCGTCGCGCGCCGCGGCGGCGATCTCCTGACCACGGTCGGGCAGCTCTTCTTCGGGATCGCGGACGCGAAGCGCTACCTCATCGGTGGAGCGACGCTTTCGCCCGACGGACGAACGCTCTATGCCGCGGCACGCGACGGACTTGCGGTGATCGACACCGCGTCGCTCGGCGCACGCACCGTGTGGCAGAAGGCACACCAGTTCGACACGCTTCGCCTGTCCTCGGACGGTCGTCGTCTGTACGCGATGGACAACTCGGCCGGCAGGCTCGTGATGATCGACGCGAGCACGGGCGCGAGCTTCGGCGAGGTCAAGCTGCAGTACGTGCCGGCGATCCTGCGGATCGAAAGCGGCCGCTAGTAAAGACGACTCGCACCTCTTGCCGAGGCGCTCGGCCGATGAATTCGCGGCTGACCGAGCTAGGCTCCGGCGTATCTCCGCTCCGAACCATCCTGTCTCGCGCGGGATGATGCATGCCGACGAAGTGGCGACGGACGCCACGCTCGTGCGCCGTCTGCTCGCGGCGCAGTTCCCAGCGTGGGCGGACTTCCCGATCGAGCAAGTCGCCTCCGCTGGGACAGACAACGCGCTGTACCGGCTCGGTGACGACATGGTGGTGCGGCTTCCCCGCATCCAGTGGGCGGTCAAGGATGTCGAGAAGGAGCGTGAGTGGCTGCCGCGGATCGCCCCGCTCCTGCCGCTCGCCATTCCCGTTCCCCTGGGGAGCGGTGAGCCGGCCGAGGGCTTCCCCTGGCCCTGGTCCGTCTATCGGTGGCTCCCGGGCGAGAACCCCTCCGTCGAGCCGGGCGCCGACGCGGACTCGCTGGCGCCGGAGGTGGCGCGGTTCGTCGCCGCCCTGCACCGCGTCGATCCGGCCGACGGCCCGCCCGCCGGTCGCGGCATCCCGCTGGGACGACGAGACGCCCCGACCCGTGCGGCGATCGGCGCGCTGCAGGAGATCGTCGACACCATCGCGGTGACCGCGGCGTGGGACGCGGCGCTCCAGGCTCCCGCCTGGCCGGGCCCGCCGGTGTGGGTCCACGGCGACCTGTCGGCGGGGAACCTGTTGACCGTCGACGGCCGGCTCAGCGCGGTCATCGACTTCGGAGGGCTGGGCGTGGGCGATCCGGCCTGCGACCTGATCGTGGCCTGGGACCTCTTCTCCGCGGAAGCTCGGAAGGCCTTCCGCGAGGCCCTCGGTGTCGACGACGCGACGTGGGAGCGCGGCCGCGGTTGGGCCCTCTCCACCGCGCTGATCGCCCTGCCCTATTACCGGGACACCAATCCCGCGATCATGGCGAGCGCCCGACGCAAGATCGCCGCGGTCCTCGCCGATCATGCGGGCACCGCGTGATGGCGACTGCAGAAGCGCCGCCGGCCCGGTCGGCGGAAGCGGTGCGTAGATGGGCGAGTGCGCTTGCGTTCGGGTGCACCGCCCTCCTTGGAGCCGCCACGCTGCTGCTCGGTAGCTTTCGAGTCACGACGTGCATCTCGCGACCCGGCTTCGGTGGCTGCGGGACACGCGTGTACCCGTTCTCGCTTGAGGCGATGCCGGCACTGATCTGGCCGGCCGCGCTGTTCGCCGGACTGGCGCTCCTTGCCGCGGTCGCGTGGCGCACGCGCTCGGTCCATCTGGCGGGCATCGCGACGACGGCCTTCGCCGCCCTCGCGACCGGTCCGATCCTGGTGCTCACGCCCTGGCTCGCCGTGCCGGTCGGCCTGCTCGTGCTCGCGCTCCCGATCCGCACTGGGCGCAGCCTGCGTCGGACGCTCATCGATCTTGCGACCGCCCTCAGTCTGACCGCGCTCGCGGTCGCGACCGCCTACACGCTCCTGCTCGCCGCGACCCTGTGGCGTGGGGGCTGGCTCGGCGCGATCGCGCCGGCGATGTGGCTCTACCTCGCGTTCGCGATCGCGGTCGCGATCGGCGTCGGCTGCGCGCTCGCGGTGAGGACAGAGGAGCCTTTCCCTCTTGCGCGTGGCGCCCTCGTGGCGTTCGGGGTCTGCGGCGCGTCCGGCACCGTTGCCTTGGCCGCGATGGGCGAAGAGCCGGCCCTCAAGGCCCTGGCGGTCCGCTCGTTCCTGTTGATCGCCGCGGTGGCGGTTCCGCTCGGCGCCGTCGCCCTGCGGCGCCTCCTGCGGTTCCCGCCTCACCAGGCGCTGGCCGGGTCGCTTCTCGCGGCGCTCGCATTCCCGCTCTGTACCGCCATAACGATCGGGACGCTGATGTCGCTCGGCCCAGGACCCATCGCTCCGTGGGCATCCATCGGCCTCGAGTTGCCCCGCGTTCCTTGGCTCCCGGGTACGTCCACGGCGCCGTGACGCGAAGCGGGGCGAAGATGCCCCGCGCGGGAGCAACTTTCGCCGGTGAGCGACGTCTACACACTGATGATCCGTGTCGCCGCCGTGGCGCTCGTCCTGCTCACGGCCGGGCAGGCGCGCCCGTCCGCGTCACTGCGGCCGCTTGCCGAGCCGATCACCGCGACCACGTCGCCGACCCCGCGGCCGATGACTCCGGCGGTGCGTGACTGCACGGTCAGCTGGGCGGAGAGCTATCGAACGCTCGACGCGCTCGTCGACGACAGCGATCTGATCGTTCGCGCGGCGGCGATCGCAACGGATTCGGTGACGCTGAAGGCGTTCGGTGCGAACGACGCGGTGTCGTATCGAACGAGCGCGCGGGTGACGTTCACCGTGCTCGCGACGCTGTTGCCGCCATCGCCATCGATCGCTCCGGTCGCCGAGGTCCGAGTGCTCGAGGACGTCTGCCCCGGCCTCGAGCTGACCCCCGGCGACGAGTGGATCCTGTTCCTGCGAAAGGTTGACCCGCGCTACGGTCCCGACGCGGGTGGCGACCACTACGTCACGCTCGGCGGGCCGCAGGGTCAGGCGCGGTTGCACCGGGGGTCCGTCGCCGGACCGTTCTTCACCTTCCAGCGGGCCGTGCATCCGTACGAGGGCGCGAGCGCAGCCGAGCTCGAGCGGGACATCGCCGCGATCCGGGCGATCGACAAGACCTCGGGGCGCGCGCTGGTGGAGCGATTCGGGTGGCGGATCCTCGACACCGGCACGACGCGCGACGCCGAGCTTCCGGCAGATCCGACCAAGGCATTCGTTCTGGATGGGACGACGTTTCGCGACTTCGTCATCGCGTCCCGCCGGGTCGGTCTCGACCTCGGTGCGGCCGTGCCCGGACCGGCGCGCATGCTCACCCTGCACCTGGAGGCCGATCGACCCTCGACCGAGAAGCAGTACAGCGCCACTGTCGCGTACCAACGGGGCCGGATCGTCGGGGCGTGGGTCGTGGCCGGGATCCCCTGGACCTGGAGCCTGTTCGGGCTCGATCAGCGCGCGGAGGCGCTCGCCCTCGGCGGCCGGCCCTGACCACCGTGGGGCCGGCCGCTCGTCTTGACCAAAAGTCAACTGGTCTAGTCCATACGGCTCATTCACAACAGGGGGCTTGGCGGAAACACTGGTGCAAGTGAGTTCGATTTGATACGACGTCCAGGAGGCGGCGGGGCCCCGATCGGCGGGACATTCGCCTTGGTCATCTCCGCCGTGGCTGCGGTCGCGGTGGTGTTCCTGCTTGGGTGGCCGAGCGAGCTGCTTCCCGGTCCGACCCGGCGCCATCTACCGCTGGTGTTCCCCGACGGCGGGACGCCCGTCCCGTTCTTCGCGACGGCGCCGTCGCGGCAGCCGTCCCCGACGGCATCGCCGAGCTTCGGCCTGACGCCTGACCAGAGCACCGCGCCGACCTTTCCCGGCGACGTCGCGGTCCCGCCGCAGGTCGCCCGGGCGGAGCCCGACATCCCGACGGCCGGAGGACCACAGGGCGCTCGATCGACGCCGAATCCGCTGGCCCCACAGACGACCGGACCGACGACCGGGGCGACGCCGCCACCGGTCGGTGTGCCAGGCGGTCTGACGCCGGGCCCTTCGTCCGGGCCCGATCAGGCTGGATCGCCGAGTCCCCCGCCGTTCCCGACGACGCCGCCTCGGCCAACGGTCACGCCAGAGCCGCCGGACCGGACCGCGCCGCCGACGCCGCCCGGAACGACTCCCCCGGAGTCGACGTCGCCGCCCGGAAACACGCCCGAGCCGACTCCGCCGGAGCCGACTCCTCCTGGACCGACCGCGGGGCCCGGACCGACCCATGAGCCCGGACCAACGCCTGGGCCGAGCCTGACACCGGGCCAGACACCGGGTCCGACCGCGCCACCCCCACCCAAGCCGACCGAAACGCCGGTCGTCGCTGTGCGCCCATGCCCGGATAAGGGAGGCACGCAGCAGCAGGCGTCGCGCCCCGGCGACGACCACGGCAAGAAGTGCGGCCGCGACGATATTCAGGTGGCGTCCCGAGATGAAGGAAAGCCACCCGAAGACCATGCCGCTCGGTCGATGCACGACTGACGTTCGTGCCGGACCGGCCATCGGCGTCGGTCCGGCGTCGCTCGGCGCCTGCTGACCCGTCGGGAACCAGGACCGACGCTCCAACGTCTACGCGGTAGTGAGACGCCCGATCCTGGCCATCGTGGCCATCGTCCTGGCTTCGCTCGTCCTCACCGCTTGCGGCTCGAGCGCCGGCCTGTCCCCGCCCTCGGGCAGTCCCCTCCCGGTCCCGGGGACGGTGCGTGTCACCCGGGCGGACGACCGCGGCATCGTGCACGTGCGGGTCGGTGACCGGGTCCAGATCGCGCTTGGGACCGAGTTCGAATGGCGATTGGATCCGCCGGACGGGATCGTGCTGGTGCACGGCGTCCAGAACTATCTCCTCGTCCGCGGGACGCAGGCCATCTGGACCGTCGCGGCGGCGGGATCGTCCACGATCTCCG
Organism: Candidatus Limnocylindria bacterium; assembly: GCA_036565345.1. Lineage (GTDB taxonomy): Bacteria > Chloroflexota > Limnocylindria > P2-11E > P2-11E > UBA4735. The sequence continues at coordinate 28,830 of DATCNH010000110.1, forward strand.
CGACGGGGACGGTCATCTGCCCGAGTGGGATGGCCTGCATCCAGGTCGCCCTCCTGTTCACGACGACGGTGATCGCCGAGCCGTAGCCGACCCCGGGTCAGGCAGGTCGGGCAGGTCGGGCAGGTCAGGCCTGCCGCAGGTCGAAGCGCGACTCGACGTTCACCCCGGACCGAAGCGTGTTGAGGATCACGCAGTACTTCTCGGCGCTGCGCAGGAGGCGGTCCGCCCGCTCTCCGCGCTCATCACCGCCGACGACGACGGTGGTCTGGCAACGGATCGCGGTGATGCCGATCGGCGCCCCGGGGATGGCGAGCGTGCCTCGGGCGTCCCAATCGCCGCTGACGTCCACCTCGACCGAGATGAGATCGATGCCCATGTTCGCGGCCACCATGCGCAGGGTGGTCTCCTGGCAGGCCGCGAGCGCGGCGAGCAGGAGGTCACCCGAGCACGGAGCGTCGCCGGCGCCGCCGACCGCGGGATGGGCGCCGGTGCGAAGGACCGCGTCGGGGACGGCCTGCGGACGCACGGCGCAGTGGAGCGGATCGGCAAGGTCGGTCGGCGCGCTGGTGACCCGGAGCTCGATCTCGCCGGCCCTCGGATCGCGCTGGCACCGCTCACGGATGGGTGTCTGGAGCTCCCGAACATTCACCTTGCTCTTGACCATCGCGGTTCCTCCTCTGCCTGCCGTGGACGGGGGTCATTGTGTCTTGTTTCCGCCGCGATCTGCCTCGCGGCGGATCACTCCCCGCCGTGAGCACGACCATGAGCCGGGCCGTCGGCCGCCTGCGACACTCAGCACATGTCCCAAACGGACCCGAGCCTCGACGCTTCGCTGGCGAGCGCCAGGCCGGGCGACATCCTCCTCTTCGACCGACCCAAGGGAGGGCTCGGCGTGATCATCAGCCTGGTCACCCGATCGTCCTACTACCACGTGGCGATCTTCGATGGCGAAACCTTCACGATCGAGGCCCGCCAGCGCGGGGTCGTGCGCCGCGATCTCCGGACGAAGGAGGGCGGTCACATCTTCGTCGCGATCCCAGCGCCCGAGGGAGCAGGCCCGGTCGCGCTGGATTGGGCGCGCGCGAAGATCGGATCGAAATTCGATCAGCTCGACTTCCTGGTGATCTTCCTCGATCGCGTCATCACCCGGCTGCGGCTGCACTACCACGGCTTCGGGGCGTACTCGTGCGGCGAATTCGTCACCAAGGCGTTCACCGCCGCGGGCGTCCGGCTCTTCCCTGACCTGAACGACGACGACGTCGAGCCGGCCGACTTCGCGCGCCTCCTGCCCCACCGGCCGCACCGGGCAGAGCCGCCGCCGCCGAACAGACGAAGAGACCCGCCCTGAGGCGGGTCCCTTTCGTTCCGGCTTTCGAGGGTCGGCGGCCGGACGCTCCTAGCGCGTGGTCTCGATCCGCTCGGTCTCGCGGACCGGACGGTCGTTGCGGGTCTCGTAGTCGTATCCCTTGCGACGGCGGACGATGTCGCCGGCATCCGCATACCGGTCATCGGTCCGAACGGTCATGAGCGTTCGGCCGTCGCGGAACTGCTGGTCGTAGTACGTCGCCTCCTCCTCGGGGACGCCGAGGCCGACGAGCGCTCCGGCCACGCCACCGGCCACCGCACCGGTGACCGCACCGGTCACGCCTCCGGCGAGCGCGGTCGCCAGGATGCCGCCGGACACGACCGGACCGATACCGGGAATGAGCAGCGCCGCGCCGGCGCCGATGAGTCCGCCGAGGACGACACCGGTGCCGGCGCCGGAGGCGGCGAGCTTGCCGGCCTTGTTGCCCTGGGCGTGAGTCTTTCCTGAGTCGTCCCGCCAGGCGTAGCCGATCTGATCGTCCCTGAACCCCTTCTCGCGAAGGTCCCGGGCCGCGAGCTCGGCGTCATCCCGATCGTCGAACACGCCGACGTAATGGGTACGGGTGGGCATGCGCTCTTGTGGCTGGGTCATACGTGATGTCCTCCAGGCGCGATCTGCGCACGACCACCCGGAGCAGGTTCATTGCCGCGGGCTGGACCGCGTCCAGCGAGAATGCGTCGGTCGGTCGACGATGCGGTAACGCGCATCGGCTGGCGCGGCATGCAGAGGAGCGCCGCGCTACGCCGGACCGGCGAAGCGGGCCTTCATCGAGCGTCGCTCACCCCGACCTTGGGACAGAGATCGGCGAGGACGCACTCCGAGCAGAGCGGATGACGGGCGAGGCAGACGTGCCGGCCGTGGCGAATGAGGTCCATGTGCGCCGCATAGACATCGGCCGGCGCGATCGCGTCCTGCAGCGTGGCCTGCGCGGCGACCGCGGTGGCGCGCGGCGGGACGAAGCCGAGCCGGATCGCGAGCCGATGGATATGCGTGTCGACCGGGAAGAACGGCCGGTCAAGCGAGAACAACAGGACGCAGGCCGCGGTCTTCGGCCCGACGCCGGGAAGCGCGACGAGCCGATCCCACAGAACGCCATCGTCCTGATCGCGCAGGGCTCGCTCGTCGAGCGTCACACCCTCCGTCCGAAGTGCACGCAGCACCTCCCTGATCCGCGGCGCCTTCGTCGGGGCGAGTCCGCCGCTTCGGATCGCGCGTGCGATCGCCGGGATCGGCGCGTCGGCGACGTCGTCCCAGGTCGGGAACGTCCGCCGGAGGTCGGCATAGGCGCGATCGCGATTCGTGTCGTTCGTGTTCTGCGACAGGATCGTGAGGACAAGCTCGTCGAGCGGCGGCAGGCGCCGCGGCGGCGGGGCGGCCCCGTAGGCTCGGGCGAGCCGGCGGGCGACCGTGCGGAGCCGCCTCGGGAGGGTGGTGACCACGCCGGAAGTGTGTCCCATCGGCCTGGCGGAATGGTCGGAGGGGCTCCGACGTTCACCTAGAGTGGACCGGTGTCGATCGAATCCTTCGAGGGCGATGCGCTCTCCTACCTCGACGCGCTCTACCGGACCGCGCTGCGCATGACTCGCTCCGAGGCGGACGCGGAGGACCTCGTCCAGGAGACGTTCATCCGTGCCTTTCGCTTCCGTGAGCAATTCACCCCAGGCACGAACCTCAAGGCGTGGCTCTTCCGGATCCTCACCAACACCTTCATCAACCAGTACCGGCGCAAGGCCGCCCGCCCGCAGAGCACCGAGCTCGACGACGTGGATGAGTCGATCCTGTACCGACACATGCGCGATGTCGCGCCCGCGTCGGAATCACCGGATCCGGAGACCCTCATCGTCGACAACACCGTCTCCACCGAGGTGAAAGAGGCCCTTGAGGAGCTTCCCGAAAAGTTCCGCACCACCGTCCTCCTCGACGTCGAGGGCTTCTCCTATAAGGAGATCGCCGAGACCCTGGACATCCCGATCGGGACGGTCATGAGCCGCCTGCACCGCGGCCGCAAGTTCCTCCAGAAGCGTCTCTACGACATCGCGAAAGAGCGCGGGATCGCTGCCGTCCGCACGATGCCGCGCCCGGTGGACTAGAGAAGCGGGAGGGCGAGGGATGGATTGCACCAACTGCGTCGAGCGTCTGTACGCGTTCCTGGACCGCGAGCTTGACCCCGCGGAGATCGTCGAGGTGAACGCGCATCTCGGTCATTGCAGTCCCTGTAAGGACGAATTCGTCGTCGAGGAGCGATTCCTCAAGCACGTTCACGACTCGTGCACCGAGGACCGCGCACCGGTCGAGTTGCGCGAGCGGATCGTCACGCGATGGCGGCACGAGACCAACTGACCCGCTTCTATTGACCCGCTTCTATTGACATTCCGCTTGCTGGTGTGTCTATATACCAGCAAGTCGTGGCCAGGAGGAGGTGATCCGAATGCCAGCGAAGAAGAAGGCAGCGAAGAAGACCACTGCCAAGAAGTCGACCAAGAAGAAGAAGTAGTTCTGCCAAGGGTGACGAACAGGGGTGACGAACGCGTCACCGATCCACGCGAACGATCCACGTGACCGGCACCTTTCGCGATCCCGCCGATCCGCTCTAGGCCTGAGCGGATCGGTCTTTTTTTGGCGAGCCCTCGTTCTGCGGTGTTCTGCGGTCACGCTCTGCCCCCCCCGATCGATCCGACGATCCCGCTCGGCGGTCCCGGTAGGCTGCGGCCATGAGCCCTGTCCCCGAGCGACGACTCCCCGCGATCTCCTGGCCGGGTGTGCTCGCCGGAACGATCGGGGCGCTCGGGGTGGGGCTGGTGGCGGGCGGTCTGGCGGTGACGGCTCTGGCGGTCGCGTCGGGAGGCTTCCTCGCCGGCCGGATCGCGGGCGCGGGCGGCCTGCTCCAGGGCGCGGTCGTCGCGGGCCTGTTCATCGTCGTCGGGGGCGCGATCGCCTCCCTCGGCCCGGCCGGCAATGTCGACCTGGTCGTGGACACCGCAGCGACGATCGGCCGGGATGCCCTGTTCCTCGCCGTGGGTGCGGCCGGCGGCTGGCTGGCGACCCGAAGCTAGTCCGGTTTCGGCTTCGAGCGGCGGGGCGCCGCCGGCGCGGGTGCGGCCTTCGTCTTTTTTGGATAGGGGCAGAGCGACAGGACCGGGCACTCCGGGCAGCGCGGCGTCGGGGTGCAAACGGAACGGCCGTGCAGGACGAGGCACCAGGTGGCCTTGACCCAATCCTTCTCGGCAAAGAGCCGCCGCAGGTCCTGTTCGATCCGATCGGGGTCGCTGTCCGAGGTGAAGCCAAGGCGCTCGGCGGTCCGTGCTACGTGACGGTCGACCGCGATCGAGGGAACCCCGAACGCCGCGCCGAGGACGATCGAGGCAGTCTTCCGTCCGACACCATGGAGCTGCACGAGGGAGTCCATGTCGGACGGCACCACACCACCGAAGTCGTCGACGATCCCCTGGGCGGCGGCCTTCACCGATCGAGCCTTCTGGCGGAAGAACCCGGTGGGGCGCAGTTCCCGCTCGAGCACCGCTACATCGGCGGCGACGTAGTCGGCTGCGGTCCGGTATTTGGGGAAGACGACGGTGCGGGTCACTTCATTGATCCGCTCGTCGCGCGCCTGTGCCGCGAGGATCGTCGCGACCAGGAGCTGGAGCGGGTCGGCGAACTCGAGCGTCGGTCCCCAGTCGGGATACGCGCGCTCGAGACGCGCCAGGATGCGCCGTCCGCGGGCGCGCTCCGAGGCCGCGACGGGCACCGGCGCCCCCTCGGCGGCGGCCCGCCGCCGGTTTGGTGAGCCGGTGACCGCGGCCGCGCGCCGCTTCGGCTTCGGGCCGGCGGGCTTCGGTGCGCGCGGGGCGCGCCGTCCGGCGGTCATGGGGTCCGGAGATCGGCCCAGGTGATCAGGACCGAGAACTGTCGACACCAGACGACGACGCTCCTATAGGTGGCGACATCGGTCCCGACGGGGACCGCGTAGTTGAACGAGCCGTTCGTCGCCTTCAGCGGTCCGAGGTAGAGGCTGGTCCCCTCGCTCCACTTCCCGCCGATGTCGGGTGAGAGGTACACGTGCACGTCCGGCGCGTTCGTGATCGCGACCTGATCGAATCGCAGGAAGACGTCCTCGCCGGTCCGCAGCAGGAGGACCGTGCCGCGTCCGTTGTGCAGCGCATCGACGTGGCCGAGCTCGCCGGTCGCGGTCGTTCGCGGTCCGGGCGGCGGAGCGGATACCGGAGTCCCGACGCCGGCGGGGAGGCGTGCCGGGGCGGCCGCGCTCGCCGCGGCCGGGCGCGCCGAGGGCAACGCCTCGTCGGCGGTCGTGCGGATGAAGAGCGGCGAGCCGAGGTACCAGCCCACGGCGACGATCCCGGCCAGTACGACGATGGTCGCCACGCTCCGCGCCCGGGTCCCAAAGAACAGCCTCAGGGGAATACGACCTCCTCGCCGAGACCGAGCTCGCGTGCCCGATCGTAGACCGCGGCCGCGACGACAAGATCCTGGATCGCGTTTCCGACGCTCTTGAATACGGTCCGCTCCTCCGCGTCCGAACGTCCGGGCACCTCGCCGCAAAGCGCCGCGCCGATCTCGCGGACATCCTCCGCGCCCAGCCCGGCGAGCTCGCCGGCTTCGGCGAGTGCCGCTTTCCGCTCATCGACGAACACGGTGGCGCCACGCATCGTCGCCCCATCGAGCTCGCGGGTATCCGGGGTGAACGCCCCCACCGCGGTCACGTGCGTTCCCGGCCCGAGGAGCGTCCCGTCAAAGACCGGGACCGGGCTCGAGGTCGCGGTGACGACGATCTCGGCTCCGGCGATCGCGGCCGCGGCCGGACACCGATCGACGCGCACGCCGCCCAGCTCCGGACGTTCGGCCGCCCAGCGCAGCAGATCCGCGCCGTGCTCCGGCGACCGGGTGACCACCCGGACCCGCGCGATGGGCCGCACCGCGGCAAGGGCCAGGAGCTGGGCCCGCGCCTGGCTGCCGGCCCCGAACAGCGCGACGAGTCGCGCGCCGGAGGCTGCGAGCAGCCGGGCGGCGACGCCACCGGCGGCGCCGGTCCGCAGGGCGGTGACGGACTCGCCGTCGATGAGCGCGAGCGCCTGGCCGGTGGCCGCGTCGGATAGCAGGACTGTCGCGCTGACCAGCGGGAGCCCGCGGCCGGGATTCGCCGGGACGACCGCGACCAGCTTGACGACGGAATAAGGGGAGCCGCCGAGGGCGGCGGGCATCGTCAGGCCGACCGCCCCCGCCCCCAGATCGGTCCGAGAGCGCAGTGGCACCCGGGCCCTTCCGGCGGAGAGGGCCACGAAACCCTGCTCGACCGACTCGATCGCGAGGGCCATCGGACACGCCTGCCGGACCTGGTCGGCCCGGATCAGCCGGACGGTCATTTCGTTGACGAGCCTAGGTGGTGCCCGTACGCTCGTCGTTCACAGGCCCAACGGGCCCGAGATGGGGACGCTGTACCGGCGCACCCAACGCGTGGGAGGAACTATGCAGAAACGCTGGCTGAATCTGATCACCGCCTTCATGGCCATCGCGCTCGTCGCGTCGGCCTGCGGCGGGAGCGGCACCCCCGGCCCGGCAGCGAGCTCGACCGCGGCGAGCGGTGCGGCCACGGCCACCACCGCCGCCTCGGGCGGCGAGGTCATCATCGCGAGCGACCTGCCGACGTCCGGCGCGGACGCCTCGAGCGGCCTGCCGGCCCAGAATGGCGCGGCCTTCGCCGTGTCGCAGACCCCGGAGTACAAGGGCATCAAGATCACCTTCCTGCCCTTTGACGACGCCGTCAACGGCGTGCACGACCCGCAAAAGGGCGCGCAGAACGTGCAGCAGATGCTCTCGAACCCGAAGGTCCTCGCGATGGTCGGGCCGTTCAACTCGAACGTCGCCCGCGCGGAGATCCCGATCGCGAACCAGGGCGGGCTCGCGATGATGAGCCCCTCGAACACCGCTGAGTGCCTCACTCAGACCTTCCCGTACTGCAACCCGCAGCCGGCCGCGCTGCGCCCGACCGGAAAGAACCAGTACTTCCGGATCGCCGCTCCGGACACCGTCCAGGGCCCGGCGATGGCGGACTTCATCCTTGACACGCTCAAGCTGAAGAACGTCGCGGTCTTCTCCGACAACGAGACCTTCGGCAAGGGCGTTGCCGACAACTTTGCCAAGCGGATCGTGGAAAAGGGCGGCAAGATCACAAACCGCCAGGACTTCGACATGAAGGCGACGAGCGACTTCAAGGCCTTCATCAATGCCGCCAAGGCCGCCGGCGCCGAAGCAGTCTACGCCGGAGCGACCTCGGCGACCAAGGGCTGCATCGTCCGCAGCCAGATGAAGGGCATCCTCGATATCCCATTCACCGGACCGGACGGCATCGGTGACACCCAGTGCATCAAGGACGCCGGCGACAACGCGGCGAACATGTACTTCACCAACGCCGCCGGTGACGCGACCCAGAACGCGGATGCGAAGGCGACGATCGACGCGTTCAAGGCCAAGTACACCAAGAAAGAGGACATCGGCGCGTACACCTTCCCGTCCTACGACTGCGCCCTCATCCTCGTGGACGCGGTCAAGCGCGCGATCGACGCGAACGGCGGGAAGGTCCCGACCCGTGCGCAGGTGGTCGAAGCGGTCCAGGCGACCAAGGGACTCAAGGGCACGGTCGGCAGCTACGCCTTCGACAAGAACGGCGACCCCACCTCCGCGACCATGGCCTTCTACAAGACGACGGGTACCCCACTCGACTGGGCCTTCGTCAAGCAGTTCAGCGTCCAGTAGCGACGGTGACTCGAGGGAGGGGGCGGGAACGCCCCCTCCCTTTCCTATAGCGGAGGTTCGCAAGAAGTGATCGCGTCGGTGCGCGATGCCCGCGCCAACCTGCTGTCCGGTTCGCGCGGCCGGATCATGAACGGGACGCTCATCGTCCTCATCGTGCTGGCGGCCATCCTCCTGGCCACCAAGGTCGTGGCGCTCGGACCGGCGTACTTCATCCAGATCCTCGTTTACGGCCTTGCCGACGGCTCGATCTACGCCCTCATCGCGCTCGGCTACACGATGGTCTACGGCATCGTCGAGCTCATCAACTTCGCCCACGGCGATGTGTTCACCCTCGGCGGATTCATCTCGCTCGCGCTCCTGCCGGTCTTCGGGCTCTCCGAAGGTGGCCCCTCAGGCGCCGCCGTCATCCTGCCGCTCTTCGCGATCTTCGTCATCTCGATGCTCATCTGCGGCGTGGTGAACGTCACCATCGAGCGCGTGGCCTACCGGCCGCTCCGTCACGCCCCACGCCTCGCGCCGCTCATCACCGCGATCGGGATGTCCTTCGTGCTCGAGGGCATCATGTTCCTCTGGCGCGGGCCGTTCAATCTTCACTACCCGAGCATCCTCCCGGCGGACACGATCGCCCTCGGTGGCGGGGCCACCATCGCGTACAAAGACATCGCGGTGGTCGTCATCGCCTTGACCCTCATGATCTCGCTCAGCCTGTTCGTCGAGCGCTCGAAGCTGGGGAAGGCGATGCGCGCGACGGCGCAGGACCGCGATGCCGCGGGCCTCATGGGGATCGACATCAACCGCACCATCGCCGCGACGTTCTTCATCGGCGCCGTGCTCGCCGGCGCGGGGGGGATGATCTACGGGCTCTACTTCAACAACGTGACCTTCGACCTCGGCTTCAGCGCCGGGCTCGTCGCGTTCACCGCGGCGGTGTTCGGCGGCATCGGGAATATCCAGGGGGCGGCGATCGGCGGCCTCGTCATCGGGATGATCCAATCCCTCTCCGATGGCTATGGCGACTCGGCCTGGACGCAGGTCCTGATCTTCGCGATCCTCATCCTGGTGCTCGTGTTCCGGCCGACCGGGCTCATGGGGATGCGGGTGCCAGAGAAGTGATCCACACGATCCAACGGGTGTGGCAGACCGACCCGCGGCGCGACCCGAACCCGCTCGTCTACGCGCTCCTGGCGATCCTGGCGATCGCGTACCCGATCTGGGCGCAGGTCTCGACCGGCGGCCAGGGCGACTTCCTCATCAGTGTGCTCGCGGACGCCGGGGTGTACATCCTCCTCGCGATCGGACTGAACGTCGTCGTGGGATTCGCGGGCCTGCTCGACCTCGGATACGCGGCGTTCTTCGCGATCGGCGCGTACACCTACGCGTTCCTCGCCTCCAACCAGCTTCTCACCACACCGCTCCACACGCCCATCCATCTGCCGTTCTGGATCGTTCTGCTCATCGCGATGTTCGTCGCGGCAGGTTTTGGGCTCGTCCTCGGCGCGCCGACGCTGCGACTTCGCGGCGACTACCTGGCGATCGTGACCCTGGGCTTTGGCGAGATCGTGCCACGGGTGTTCCGGAACCTCGCGGACTGGACGAGCGGCGTGAACGGGATCTCCGCGCTCGACAAGCCATCGCTGCCGGTCTGGGTCCAGGGGCCGTGGTCGGGGGATCCGTTCGCGTTCGTCCCGGATTTCAAGGTGATCAACCCCCTCGGCTTCTACGTGATCATGGTGATGCTGCTCTGCGCCTGCATCATCCTCGTGAACAACCTGCGACGCTCCCGGATCGGCCGCGCCTGGATGGCCGTGCGCGAGGACGAAGTGGCGGCGGCGGCGATGGGCGTCAATACCGTTCGGCTCAAGCTCATGGCCTTCGCGATCGGCGCGGCGTTCAGCGGGTTCGCCGGCGCCTTCTACGGCGCGAAGCTCTCGCTCGTAAGCCCGGAGAACTTCGGCTTCTCGGTCTCGATCACGATCCTGGTGATGGTCGTCCTCGGCGGCATGGGGAATATCCCCGGCGTCATCGCCGGAGGACTGCTCATTTATCTGGTGATCTTCCGCTTCTTGGCAGAGCTCCCGCCGCTCGTGGAGTCCTGGGCCGAGTCGCTCGGCTTTGGCTCGCTCATCGCCCAGAACGGGGACTGGCCGGGTATCGGCCAGGAGGTCCAGCGCCTGAAGTTCCTGCTCTTCGGCCTGATCCTCGTGCTCACCATGCTGCTGCGCCCACAGGGCCTCATTCCCAGCCGGGCCCGAGAGCAGGAGCTGGTGAAGGGTGTGAACGAGGACACGACGATCCAGGACGTCAACGCGGAGACGACCGGGACATGACCGCCGAGACTGCGGACGCGATCCTCCGGGTCGACCACGCCACGAAGCGCTTTGGCGGGCTCGTCGCGGTCGACGACGTGTCGTTCGACGTCGAGCGCGGCCAGGTCTTCGCGCTCATCGGGCCGAACGGCGCCGGGAAGACGACCCTGTTCAACTCGATCACCGGGATCTTTCCCCCCACATCGGGACGCGTCATCTTCGAGGGGAAGGACATCGCGGGGGTCAAGCCGCATCAGGCGGCGGCGCTCGGCATCGCCCGAACGTTCCAGAACATCCGCCTGTTCGAGTACATGAGTGCGCTCGACAACGTCCGCGTGGGCCAGCATTGCCGGACCCATAGCAAGCTGTGGGATTCGCTGTTCAAGACGCCGCGCGAACGCTCCGAAGAGCGTGAGATCACGGAGCGGGCGATGGAGCTCCTGCGCTTCGTGGGGATCGAGAAGTACGCCGAGAGCTACGCGCGCAACCTGCCCTACGGCTCCCAACGGCGTCTCGAGATCGCGCGCGCGCTCGCCACGCGGCCACGCCTCCTCCTCCTCGACGAGCCGGCCGCCGGGTTCACCCCGCAGGAGAAGGTGCAGCTCATGCGTCTGGTGGAGAAGATCATCGCCGACGGGATCACGGTGTTCCTCATCGAGCACGATATGAAGGTCGTCATGGGCATCTCCCGCCGGATCGTCGTGCTCGACCATGGCGAGAAGATCGCCGAAGGGCCGCCCGACGAGGTCCGCCGCAACGAGCGCGTCATCGAGGCCTACCTCGGAAAGAGCGCCTGATCGTGGCGCTCCTCGAGCTTTCCGGTGTCGACGCGTTCTATGGGCGGGTGCAGGCGCTCCGCGAAGTGAGCGTCACCGTCGAGCAGGGCGAGGTCGTCGCGCTCATCGGCAGCAATGGTGCCGGCAAGACGACGACGCTGCGAACCATCTCTGGCTTGAGTCATCCACCGCGCGGCTCGATCATCTTCGACGGGAAGGACATCAGCGCCACGCCAGCGCACGAGATCGTCCGTCTCGGGATCTGCCAGTCGCCGGAGGGCCGCCGGCTGTTCCCACGCATGCAGGTCCTCGACAACCTCCGGATGGGCGCGTACACGCGGAAGGACGCCGCGGGCATCGCCGCCGATCTGGGACGGGTCTACGAGCTCTTCCCTCGCCTGAAGGAGCGGTCGACCCAGCTCGCGGGCACGCTCTCCGGCGGCGAGCAGCAGATGCTCGCCATCGGCCGTGCGCTCATGGCCCGGCCGAAGATGCTGCTACTCGACGAGCCGTCGCTCGGCCTCGCTCCGATCCTGGTCGAGACGATCTTCAAGATCATCGTCGAGATCAACGGCCAGGGGACCCCGGTCCTGCTCGTCGAGCAGAACGCGACGAAGGCGCTCGAGGTGGCCCACCGCGCGTATGTGCTCGAGACCGGCACGATCGTGAAACAGGGCACCGGCCGGGAGCTCCTGGACTCGCCTGACGTCCAGCGCGCCTACCTCGGGATGTGAATCGAGGGCCGCCGGTCCGCGGCCCCGCGGCCCTCGGACCCAGCCGGCGGCCCTCGGACCCAGGTGGTCCTCTCTAGACTTCGCGCGTGTCCACCCACCTCGCGCTGGCGGTCCCGGCGGACGTCACCCGGGTCATCGACACTCTGATCGGCGCCGGCCACGAGGCCTTCATCGTCGGTGGCTGCGTGCGCGACGCGCTGCGAGGCGTGGACCCGCGGGACTGGGACGTCGCCACGAGCGCGCAGCCCGAAGAGATCCAGCGCCTGTTCAAGCGGTCGCTCTACACGAATCGCTTCGGCACGGTCGTCGTCTCGAGCGGCACGCACGAGATCGAGGTGACCACCTACCGGATCGAGGCCGACTACGCCGACCACCGCCGCCCGGAGACCGTCTCATTCACCGAGTCGCTCCATGAAGACCTCGCGCGACGGGACTTCACGATGAACGCGATGGCCTGGCGTCCCACAAGGGAGAGACCTCAAGGGGGCGAGCTGGTCGACCCGTTCGCCGGCCAGGCCGATCTCGGCCGCCGGCTCGTGCGCGCCGTCGGGGTCCCCGGCGAGCGCTTCCGCGAGGACGCTCTCCGGATGCTGCGCGCGGTGCGCTTCGCAACGACGCTGCGGATGGACATCGAACCATCGACCGCCGCGGCGATCGGCGAGCACGCCGGGCTGGCGGCCGGCCTGTCGGGTGAGCGCATCCAGCAGGAACTGTCGAAGATCCTGGCAGCCGAGCGCCCGTCCGTGGGTATCCGCCTGCTCTCCGATCTCGGCCTGCTCGCGGTCCTCTGCCCCGAGCTCGAGATCTGCACGACCATCCCGCAGGACAAGGCGGTGGCGCAGGACGTGTTCGAGCACTCGCTCATCACCGTCGACGCGACGCCGGTCGACGCGGAGCTGGTGCTCCGCCTCGCCGGTCTGTTCCACGACGTGGGAAAGCCGGAGACCTTCGCCGACGGACACTTCCACCAGCACGAATTCGTCGGCGAGGCGATGGCACGCCAGATCCTGCGGCGCTGGAAGTACCCGAAGGACACCATCGCTAAGGTCACCCACCTCATCCGCCATCACATGTTCTGGTACCAGACCGAATGGAGCGGCTCGGCCGTCCGCCGCTTCGTCCGCACGGTGGGCCTGGAGAACATCCCCGACCTGTTCGAGCTCCGCCGGGCCGACAACATCGGCAGCGGCGCCCGCTCGCCCCGGATGTACGCGCTGGAGGACCTCTGGACCCGGGTCCAGGAGGAGATCCACCGCTCGACCGCGTTCTCCCCACGCGACCTCGCGATCGATGGGACCGACGTGATGGCCGAGCTCGGGATCCCGCCGGGCCCGGCGGTCGGGCGGGTCGTCGCCGGGCTGTTCGAGCGGGTCCTCGACGATCCCGACCTAAACAGTCGGGAATCGCTCCTCGCGCTCGCGCGCGAGATCGGCGCCGGCGCCGGCTGACCTCGACCCCCGGTCCCATCCGCGGTACCAAACAGGCCGTGCACGACGCGACAATCGGCATATGCTGCGGCCAACTCGCCGTATGACCTGTCACGAAGTAGGGAGGATGCGCGATGGCAGCCGAAGCGACCCGGCGTCAGTTCCTGAAGCTCACCGGGATCGGCACCGCGGGGATCGCGGCGGCCGAGCTCGGCGGCCTCGGCTTCGATCTCGCCTTCGCCAGCCAGCGGGCCTCACGACGCAAGCTCGAGGGGACCCGTCAGACCGCCGGCATCTGCCCGTATTGCGCCGTCGGCTGCGGCACGATGATCAGCTCGAAGACCGAGAACGGCCGGACCAACCTGGTGAACATCGAGGGCAACCCGGATAGCCCGATCTCCACCGGCAGCCTCTGCCCGAAGGGATCGGCGACCTACCAGCTCGCGGTGAACCCGCTCCGTGTCAAGACCGTGATGCACCGCGCCCCGGGCGCGACCGATTGGGACAAGGAGACCTGGACCCGCGAGAAGGCGATGGACCGCATCACCGAGCTCGTGGCGAAGACCCGCGACGCGACCTTCGTGGAGAAGGACGCGAACGGGAAGCTCATCAATCAGACGACCGGCATCTTCGCCCTGGGCGGGGCCACGAACGACAATGAGGAGAACTACCTCATCTGCAAGGTCATGCGGATGATGGGCGTCGTCCGGATCGAGAACCAAGCCCGGATATGACACTCCGCGACGGTCCCCGGTCTGGGGGTCAGTTTCGGACGCGGCGGTAGCACCACCTTCCAGATGGACCTGCAGCACAGCGACGCTGTCATCTTCATGGGCTCGAACATGGCCGAATGCCATCCGGTCGGCTTCAAGTGGCCGATGAAGGCGAAGGCCCGCGGCGCCACGCTCGTGCACGTCGACCCGCGCTTCACCCGCACGAGCGCGATGTGCGACCTGTACGTCCCGATGCGGTCGGGCACCGACATCGCGTTCCTCGGCGGACTGGTGAACTACATCCTGACCAACAAGAAGTACTTCGAGGAGTACATGGTCAGCTTCACCAACGCCGCGACCCTGATCAACGGCGGTTTCCAGGACACCGACCAGAACGACGGCTTCTTCTCGGGGTACAACCCGACGACCCGCGCGTACGACCGAACGACCTGGCAGTACCAGACGACGAAGGCGCCCGAGCGGCTGCCGGAGCCGCCGGCCAGCGGGACCGGTGAGAACAAGGAAGGCCAGGAGAACGCCGCGGACAAGCCGGCGGCCGGGGCGGCCCGCGGCAACTCGGTGAAGGGCGCGAACTTCGCGGCGCTCATCGCGAACCGCCTTCCCGGCGTGCCGCTGCAGGACAAGACGCTCGAGGACAAGAACACCGTCTTCCAGATCCTCAAGCGGCACTACTCTCGGTACACGCCCGAGATGGTCGAGCGGATCTGCGGCACGCCGAAGGAGCTGTTCCTGAAGGTGGCCGAGATCATCACCAGCAACTCCGGACGCGACAAGACGACCGCGTTCGTCTACGCCGTCGGCTGGACGCAGCACACGACCGGCGTGCAGCTCATCCGCACCGCCGGCATCGTGCAGCTTCTGCTCGGGAACATCGGCCGGCCGGGTGGCGGGATCATGGCCCTGCGCGGCCACGCGTCGATCCAGGGCTCGACCGACATCGCGAGCCTCTACAACATCCACCCCGGCTACCTGTCGGCCCCTGACGCATCGAAGAAGCACGACACGCTCCTCGACTACATCCTCACCGAGACCCAGCCCACCTCGTTCTGGTCGAACACGCCGGCGTGGATGGTGAGCCAGCTCAAAGCCTGGTTCGGCGACGCGGCGAGCGCCGACAACGACTACTTCTACGACACCCTGCCCAAGATCACCGGGGACCACAGCCATTTCCCGGTCTTCGTCGAGATGAGCCAGGGGAAGATCAAGGGGATGATCCTCACCGGCCAGAATCCGGCCACGAGCATCAACGCGGGCTTCCAGCGGAAGGCCATGGCAAATCTCGAGTGGCTCGTGGTGCTGGACTTCTTTGAGACCGAATCGGCGACGTTCTGGCGCAAGCAGGCCGGCCTCACCGACGACGAGATCAAGGCGATCAAGACCGAGGTCTTCTTGCTGCCGGCCGCGCACATCGCCGAGAAGGATGGGTCGATGACCCAGACCCAGCGGACCATTCAGTACCACCACAAGGCCGCGGATCCGCCCGGTGAGGCCCGGAGCGACCTGTTCTTCTGGTACGACCTCGGGAAGCGCCTCAAGGCGTGGTACGCGAAGAACAACCCGACGGCCAAGAACTACGCCGCGATCAAGAACATGACCCTTGACTACGAGCCCGACCCCGACGAAGTGAAGGACTGGGTCCACAAGGACGAGCCGTCCGCGTTCAAGGTCTTCAAGGAGATCAACGGCTACGACTACAAGACCAAGGTGCCCCTGAACAGCTTCGCCACCCTCGCCTCGGACGGCTCGACGGCCTGCGGCGCGTGGATCTACACCGGGATGCTCCAGTCCATCAGCGGGCAGCTGGTGAATCGGGCGGAGATGACGCCCGGCAAGAACGATGGCTGGGTGAGCCCGAACTGGGGCTGGGCCTGGCCGTCGAACCGTCATCAGATCTACAACCGGGCATCCGCCGATCCCGCCGGGAAGCCCTGGTCGGAACGGAAGAAGTACACGTACTGGGACGAGGCCGCGAAGACCTGGAAGAACGACTCCGGCGAGGGCATCGACTTCACGCCCACCAAGGCGCCGACCACGCCGGCGAACCCGAACGGCATCGGGATCGCGTTCCACTCCGGCGCCGATCCGTTCCTGCTCAAGAAGGACGGCAAGGGCTGGCTCTTCGCCTACGAGGGCACCTCCGACGGGCCGCTCCCGACGCACTACGAGCCATGGGAGTCGCCGGTCCGCAACTTCCTTTACAAGCAGGACCGCAACCCGATCGCGAAGATCTACGACGTCCCGAACAACAAGTACAACGAGTACGCCGGATCGCAGTTCCCGACGGTCATCACGACCTACCGGCTCACCGAGCATCACCTCTCCGGAGTGATGACCCGGTTCCTCCCCTGGCTGGCCGAGCTCATGCCGGAGCTCTTCCTCGAGCTGTCGCCGGAGCTCGCGAAAGAGAAGGAGATCGCCAACGGCGACTATGTCCGCGTCATCACCGAGCGAGGCACCACCGAGGCGCGGGCCCTCGTGACCAAGCGGCTCCGGCCATTCCTCATCGACGGCAAGACGGTCCATCAGGTCGGGATGCCGTGGCACTGGGGCTATCAGGGCATCGCAACCGGCGACATCGTGAACAACATCAGCGCGCTGGTCGCCGATCCGAACGTCACCATCCACGAGGGCAAGGCCTTCACCTGCCGCATCGAGAAGGGACGGGCCCGGGCATGAGCGAGAACCGTGGCATGTTCATCGATACCTCGGTCTGCACCGGCTGCAAGGCCTGCCAGGTCGCCTGCAAACAATGGAACGAGCTCGAGATGGAGGACGAGGCCGCGGTCAAGGGCCACACCGCCTTCACCGGCGACTCGTACGACAACACCGGACACCTCTCCTCGACGAACTGGCGGCACGTGAAGTTCATCGAGCAGATCGCGCCGACCACCGAGAGCCTCGACCGGTCCGACCCGCGCTGGCTCATGATGTCCGACTCCTGCAAGCACTGCGAGCAAGCCGGCTGCCTCGAGGTCTGCCCGACCGGCGCGCTGTACCGCACCCAGTTCGGCTCCGTGGACATCCACCAGGACGTCTGCATCGGCTGCCGCTATTGCATCGGCGCGTGCCCGTTCGGGGTCATCGCGTTCAACCACAAGACCGGGCGAGTGAACAAATGCATCCTCTGCCAGGACCGCCTCGAGGCGGATGAAGGGACCGCCTGCGCCAAGGCCTGCCCCACGGCGTCGATCACCTTCGGCAAGGTCGATGACCTGAAGGCGATGGCATCCACCCGGGTGAAGGCGCTGCATGGCCGTGGCCAGACCGACGCGTACATCTACGGCTGGGACCTCGGCAACAGCGGCACGATCACCCAGGGCCCGAACAAAGGCACCGCGGTGAAGGACGTCGAGGTCGTCGGCGGCCTGAACGTCTTCTACCTGCTCCTCGACAAGCCCGAGGTCTACAAGCTCCCGGCACACGCGGCAATGCCGCAGCGCAACTTCGCCCCGTCGGCCGGCGTCGCGCTCATCTCGGCCGCGGTGCTCGGCGTCACCGGTCTCGCCGCGTTCCGGCGCCGCCGGATCGATGAGAACACGACCGCGGCGACGCCGCCGGCCGCGAGCTAGGAGGAAGCGATGCCCGGCAGCTACGTCCTCCATCCGGAATGGGAGTGGCCGATCATGCTGGCCCTCTTCATCGCCGGCGTCGCCTCCGGTACCTACGGCGCGATGGGCCTCATCCATTTCGCGGGCGACCGTGGAGATCAGGTCGTGGCCCACCGCCTCGCGTTCATCCCGCTGCCGCTCATGGCGATCGTCCCGCTCTTCCTCATCTTCGACCTCGGTCAGCCCGGACGGTTCCTGAACCTCGTGTTCCGCAGCTCCGGCGCGGCGGAGCGTGGCCCGAGCCCGATCATGTTCAACCCGAACTCGCCGATGAACTGGGGGTCGCTCGCGATCATCATCTTCTCCGGCTTCGCCCTGGTGGCGTTCGTGGATGCGCTCCACCACAGCGACCGGCTCCGGCTCCCCTGGATCGAAGGGATCGCGCACAACGTCGGGTTCCTCGCCATCGGCGAGCTCGTCGCTATCGTCGTCAGCGGCTACAGCGGCGTGCTGATCAACGTCACGAACCAGGGCGTCTGGTCCGACACCTTCCTCGTCGGGGCGCTCGTCATCGTCTTCAGCGAGCTCTCCGGCCTTGCCGTCGCGGCGATCGTGAGCGATCGCATGGCCGCGACCCGCACCTCGGCGGCGATCCGCGTGGCGCTCTTCGGGGCCGCGGTGGTCTCGGCGGTGGTGCTCGTGATCTTCCTCGTCAGCCTGGCGGCCGACGGCGTCGCGCTCAAGGCGCTCGTCGCCAGCCTCCTCGTCGGCCCGGTCTTCTGGATCGGCGTCGTCGGGGCGGCGCTCCTCATACCGCTCGTCCTTCTCGCGCCCCGCGCCCGCCATCTGCCGAGCGGACGGCTCGCCATGGTCGGCGTCGTCGTCCTGCTCGGGGCGCTGGCCTTCCGCTACGCGATGTTCTACTCCGCCATCGCGTTCATTCAGTCCTGACCCCGACACCGCTCGAGATCGACGAGGCGCGGGCCCGCTGGCGCGCGCTCGCCGACCTCGATCCGGCCCTGGGCCCGATCGCGGCATTCCACGACGAACGTTTGGCGAGCCTGCGCCAACATCCGCCGTTCGACGTCGCATTGGAGCTGGACGCGGCGACCGCGGCCGAGGCGATCGCCGCCGGCAGCCCGCTCCTCGGCCGTGCGACGCTCGCCTGCGATCCGGCCGAGATCCGGTCCGAGCTTCATCGCCTGGCGCGCAACCTGTCCGAGACGAGCGCCGCCGGCACGCCGGCGCAGGAGAGTGCGAGCCGTCTGGTGAACGCGCCGCTCGACCTCGCGCCGGTGCTCCGGGCGGCGCTCGACGGTGATCGTGCGACGATCGAATCCGCGGCCTTCGCGAGCAACGTCGATCCGGCGGCATTTGCCCAGCTCCTCGAGCTCGCGCTCCAACCGGTGCTGTGGGAGGCTGCCGGCCGGATCGCGGCGCTCGTCGATCTCGATCGCTGGAACCGCGGATTCTGTCCGGTCTGCGGCGCGTGGCCGGCACTCGCCGAGCTCGTCGGGTCGGAGCGACGCCGGGTCCTGCGCTGCGGGCGGTGCGGCACCGGCTGGTCGTGGATCCTCCTGCTCTGCCCGTACTGCGGCAACGACGATCACCGGACGCTCGGCACGCTCCACGAAGCGGCGGACGACCAGCCGAGCGCGCTGGGTTCGCCGGAGCCGGCCGCGGCGCCTGCGGCCCGTGTCGACACCTGTGAGCGATGTCATGGCTACCTCAAAGCGATCACCGCCTTCGCGTCGTACCCGACGGTGCGGCTCGCGGCCGAGGACGTCGCGACGCTCCATCTGGACGTCGCCGCCCAGGGCGCCGGGTACCGCCGGCCAGGTGACGTGAACGTGGCGACGGCCGGGATCCCCCGACTGGTCAGGGAAGCCCGGCCGTCACCGGATTCCTAGGGCCTTCCCCTTCTGGCGTTCCGAAGGGGCGCGACCCC
>DATCNH010000111.1:0-28985 GCA_036565345.1 Candidatus Limnocylindria bacterium
ATCCCGGTGACCGCGCGATCGTGGAGCGCGTCGTCCAGTACGCCGCGACTGCGCTCGGAATCGACCCGCCGCGCGTGCGGTTCTATCGCTCCGAGGGGATGAAGTTCCGGGGCGCGACCGACGCCACCGACCTCGATCAGATCTGGGTCGGCGCTGACCAGTCTTGGTATGACCAGGCCGAGATCGCGCTGCACGAGGTCGCGCACGTCGGGCATCTCACCGATGACCCCACGGACCTCGATCACGAAACCGCCGAGCGCGTCGCGCAGCGCTTCGTCGAGCGTGGTCGGTCCGCCGGCTGGATCCATTCGGCGGCACGCGCCGTCGGCGCCTAAGAAAAATCGAAACAGGTACCCAAGATGGCGAAGATCACCGAGGACACTGCCCCGGCACTCGACGCGAGCACCTGCCCAAAGTTCGAGGAGCATCGCGTCCAACGCGGTCAGATCCATGAGCCCTGCCGCGAGTTCATCCCCTCGCTCGGCGAATACACCCCGGAGCAGATGAAGCGCTACTTCCACGACGACGGGCCCCAGGCGTCGCCGACCCTCTTCGCCGGCTACTCCCAGAGCCCCGAGGAGTTCGCGCTGCAGGAGCAGCGGGAGATCGCCCGCCAGGCGGCCAATGACGCGATCTTCAAGGCCTACGAGCTGCGGACGGTCGGCGAGCGTTCGCACTGGTTCGACGTCGCGGCGGCCAAGCGTGGGATCACCCTGGACGCCCAGGTCGAGCAGGCGATCATCGAGCGCGAGAAGCGGATCGAGGAGGAGCGGGCGCTCCTGCTCGAGATCAACCGCCTGGCGGCGATCCGCACCGCGAAGGCCACCCGGGCGCTGTACCTCGAGTCCTATCCCGAGCCCGATCCTTCGATGCTGGACCGCATCGTGACCGGGATCCGCGGCAGGTGATGACAGACCCTAGTCGCGGGCTCCTCGCGGGGCACTTCCTTCCCTCGCGGGGAGCCCGCACCGTCCGAGGTGTGCTGCTTCGGAGTCGGCTCATGCGCTCACTGGGATCCGGCGCATAGGCTGGACAGCAGAAGACCCGCCCCTCCTGGCCGAGGGCGGGTCTTCTGCTTGTTTTTCCCGCGAGGGCTAGTTGGCGTCCGGGGCGTTGCTCGGCGGGGCCCCCGTCAGGCCGAGCTGCTGCATCATCTGGCCGGTGTCGTAGTAACGGCGCTCTTCAACGATCTGACCCTGGTCATTCAGCTTCATGACGCCGACGCCGCGCATATCGATCTTCTTGTTCGTCGCCGGAACATCGCCCTGCGGTGAGGAGAGTGTCCCATCGTGGGTCCCTTTGAACCCAAGCTCGGCCGCTCCGGTGCGATCGTCCTTGTCCAGAACGTTGTGGACCTCCACTCGCAGGTCCGAGAAGCCCTTGAAGAAGCTCGTAGCGTCCTGCTCGATCGCCGGACGCCCGCGCAGCGGTTCGGGATAGAACGGGTCGTAGGCCACCGCATTGTCGGCGTACAGCGCCGAGAACGCCTTCGGATCGTGGCCATTCATCGCATCCGCGTACTTGCGCGCCATGTCCGCTACCTTGCCCATCGCGTTTCTCCCCTTGCGAGATGACTTCGGCCGGAACAATAGTCCGTTGCCACCGCTGGCGTCCGACACCTTCGGAGCCGTCGTCCCGTGATCGAATCCGGCCGCTACAGGCCGTCTGGCGCCATTGGCACGCACCGGGGGGTCGAGGAGCTCACCCGATGCGATCGGCAGGGTCTTCAACTCGCAGGAATCAGGGTCTGGCGTTACGGCGCCCAGCGGGCTACATCACCGAGTCACGGCTGAGCGGCCCCAGGCGGATCCCCGGCCGGCGGGTGCGGTAGAGGGCCAGGAGCTCGGGGAGGACCGGCCGGAGCTCCGGATCGGAGCGGAGGATCCGCTCAATGAGGGCGTCCCGCTGCGCGGCGCTCAGGCCGCGAAGGTCACGGAGGGTCCGATGGGCCAGGTGGTCGAGCTGCAGCGTGGTGAGCACCGGGGAGAGTGTATCCACCTATGCTACTGAGGGCGATGCGCGTGAGGCGACGGCCGCCCATTCTCCTGGCGGCCGTCGCCCCTTCCTTCGCCGGTTAGTTCGCTGGATCCGCTGCCGCTAGACCCGGGAAGCGCTCCTGCCAGGGCAGGAAGTCGCTCCCTATGCCGGCCTGCTCGAAGATGGGCAGCATGAGCGCGTCGATCTGCTGGTGGGTCAGGTTGATGAGCGACTCGGCGTAGCCCGGGGCGATGACGGTCACGAGGTGGGCCCGCTCGAGGACGGCCGGAGCGACCACGGCGAGGAAGTCGCTGACGACGTTCTCGAAGGCCACGAGCGAGTCGATCGCGTCTATCCGGTCAGGGGACGTCCGGGCCACCTGGGTGTCGTCGTGGGCTGCGGTGACGGCGCGGGAGCAGCCGCGGGCATTCAGGAACAGCTCCTCGATGAGTCGGGTCTCGAATGCGGTCGTTACGCTGGTCGCTGAGGGATGCGTGATCACTACACGTCTCCTTTGCGGAGTCCGCCGGTGTGGAAGCGCCGGCGGCTCTGTGTTCGGGTCGCGGAGGCTAGCCAGGCCGTCGAGCGGCGGCACCCCCTGTCGGGGCCGGCGTGAGAGCGTGGTCCCGTTTGATTGTCCGTCTGTAGCCTGGTGAACTGATGTCTGAAGCAGTTCAAGGAGATGCAGGGCCTGATGAAGCAATTCGGGGCCATGGCCAAGCGGGGCAAATTGAAGGTCTAAGGCTATACTTACGTTCCCGCGCGGAACGCTTCTTGGAGGATCCACAAACAGATTGGCAGTGCACATCCGCCTGCGTCGGACAGGTAAGACCAAGGCTCCGACCTACCGCGTCGTCGTCGCCGACTCGCGCTCGCCGCGCGACGGCAAATTCCTCGAGATCATCGGCCACTACAACCCCCGGACCGAGCCGGTCGAGCTGGTCATCGATGGCGAGCGGGCTCGGCACTGGATCAAGGCCGGCGCGCGGCCGACCGCCACCACCCGCAGCCTTCTCGTGCGCAGCGGCATCCCCGACGCGGAAGTTCCACCGACCGCGCGGTGACCGGCAAGGAAGCGGCCCTCGTCGAGCACGTCGCGAAGGCGCTGGTGGACGACCCGGCTGCGGTCGTCGTGACCGAGGAGCAGGACGGTGACTTCCTCAAGCTGCACCTGCAGGTCGGTGAAGCCGATGTGGGGAAGGTGATCGGCCGAGGCGGCCGTATCGCCAAGGCGATCCGCGCGCTGGTGAAGGTCATGGCCACGCGCAGCGGCTCCAAGGTCAACCTCGAGATCGATTGACCGGTCCGGCCGGTCCCGAGCCTGACGGGCTCATCGTCGGCCTCATCCGCGCCCCGCACGGCGTCCGCGGCGAGGTGAGCGTCGATCCCCGTACCGACGTCCCCGAGCGCTTCCGCGTCGGCGCGATCCTGCAGTGCGACGGCATCGGTCCGCTCCGCATCGCGGCGGTAGGCGGACTGGCCGGCCGGCCGTTCGTGCGCTTCGACGGGTACCGGAACCGGCCCGCGGCCGAGACGCTGCAGGGCCGGTTCCTGCGGGTGCCTCGAGAGGAAGCCCGTCGCGCGGCGGGGGAGGCGTACCTCTGGGCGGACCTCATCGGCCTGCGAGCCTTCGCCTCCGATGACACGCCGATCGGTGAGGTCCGCGAGGTCCTGCGAGCCGGCGAGACCGACGTGCTGGTGATCGCGCGCGACGGCGTCGGCGATCTGCTCGTGCCCGCGCTCGCATCGGTCGTGCGGGCGGTCGATCTCGAGGGGCGGCGCATCACCCTCGTCCCGCAGGAGGAGCTCTGATGCGGATCGACGTCCTCACCCTCTTCCCCAAGATGTTCGCGAGTCCGTTCCAGGAGAGCATCGTGGCGCGCGCCCGCGCCGCCGGCACGATCGAGCTCGCGTTCCACGATCTGCGCGGTTGGGCGCCGGATCGGCATCACGTCGTCGACGACGCGCCGTACGGGGGCGGGGCGGGGATGGTGCTGAAACCCGAGCCGCTGCTGCGGGCGATCCGGGCCCTCGCCGGGACCGACGGCCACGTCGTGCTCCTCTCGGCGCAGGGTCGGCTGTTCGATCAGGCCGAGGCCCGGCGGCTGGCGGCGCTTCCGCATGTCGTGCTCGTCTGCGGCCATTACGAGGGCGTCGACGAGCGGGTGATCGAGACCGCGGTCCACGAGGAGCTCTCGATCGGCGACTACGTGCTTACCGGTGGCGAGCTCGCCGCGATGGTCGTCGTCGACGCGGTGAGCCGGCTCGTTCCGGGCGTCATCGACGCCGCATCGCTCGCCGATGAGTCGCACACCGGCGGGCTCCTCGAAGGACCGCACTACACCCGGCCGCCCGAGCTCGACGGCCGCCGGGTGCCGGCGGTGCTCCTGTCCGGCGACCATCAGACGATCGCCAAGTGGCGTCGCGCCGAATCGATCCGCCGGACGGTCGAGCGGCGGCCCGAGCTCCTCGACGCGGCGACCCTGACCCCCGCTGAGCGGGCCCGGCTCCCGCGTCCGG
The DNA here is from genome assembly GCA_036565345.1 of Candidatus Limnocylindria bacterium. Lineage (GTDB taxonomy): Bacteria > Chloroflexota > Limnocylindria > P2-11E > P2-11E > UBA4735. The sequence goes on from DATCNH010000111.1 coordinate 4,498, forward strand.
CGACGAAGGCGCCGGTCGGCGACGCCGACCTCATTGCCGCTTACCGGTCCGGCGTCGGCTCGTATCGCATCGCCGCCCGCTTCGGGGTGTCGCCGGCGACCGTCCGTTCGCGCCTGCGGCGCTCCGGGGTGCGGCTCCGTGCGCCGCGCAGCACGCTTCGTGCACCGACCGTCGCCGAAGTGGTGCGGATGCGAGCCACCGGCCTGACCATCCGCGAGCTCGCGCGCCACTACGGGGTGTCGCACGTCACGATCCTCGACCGGCTGAAGCGCTCCACGCAGGGGTAGGATGCCCTGCCCGCAGACCCGACCTGCTATCATTGCCTCACTCCGTGACGATGACTGTGATGCCGATGAACGATGTCCTGAAGACGCTCGCGTCCGAGCAGCTGAAGGCGGATCTTCCCGAGATCCGTCCCGGCGACTCGGTGCGTCTCTCCGTGCGCGTCGTCGAAGGCAACCGCGAGCGGCTGCAGAACTTCGAGGGCACCGTCCTGCGCGTGCGCAACGGCGGCCTCGATAAGCAGATCACGGTCCGCCGCATCGCGAGCGGGATCGGCGTCGAGCGGACCTTCCTCATTCACTCGCCACGCCTCGAGAAGATCGAAGTGCTCCGTCACGGGCACGCCCGGCGGGCCGCGCTGTACTTTCTCCGTGATCGCGTCGGGAAGGCCGCCACCCTCCGCGAGAAGCGTCGCTAGGACCCTGAGCCGGTGGCTCGGGCGGCCCGCTAGCGCCGATCACCTCGGTCATTCCGCCCGCTTCGCCTTCGCCGCGTTCTTCATCGCCGCCGGCCTCGCCCACTTCCTGGTGCCCGGTCCGTTCGTCGCCCATCTTCCCAGTGGTCTGCCCGGCCGCCAGCCGATCGTCTCGGCCACCGGCGCCCTCGAGATCGCCCTCGCCGGCGCCCTGCTGATCGTCCGACCGCCGCGCCGGCGCGCGATCGCGACCCTGATCGCGCTGTATCTCGTCGCGGTATTTCCCGGGAACCTCTACGTCGCGGTCGCCCAGATCCCGGTGTACCCGAGCCCCTGGATGGCCTGGGCGCGCCTGCCGCTGCAGCCCCTATTCATTCTCTGGGCGCTACGCGCGGGCCGATAATCAGCGGGTGCCATCGCTCCGCCACGAACGGCAGCTGTGGGCCCGCGGCTTCACCCGCGTCGTCGGCGTGGACGAGGTCGGGATGGCGACCCTGGCGGGACCGGTCGTCGCCGCCGCCTGTCTCGTCACGCCCGATGTGCGCCTCATCCGCGCGGTGACCGATTCGAAGCTGCTGTCGCGCCAGCAGCGCGAGGAGCTGGTGCCGCAGATACGTGCGCGCGTGACGAAGGTCGGTATCGGCGCGGCGTCGGTCGCCGAGATCGGCCGGCTGAACATCTATCACGCCAGCCATCTGGCGATGACGCGTGCCCTCCGCCAGATCGGCGAGTACGACTGGGTCCTCGTGGACGGCCGGCGGATCCTCGATCCGGCATTCGCGCCGGGCGGGCACACCGAGATCGTCAAGGGCGATCGCAAGAGCTTCGCCATCGCCGCGGCGTCGATCATCGCCAAGGTGGCCCGCGATGGCCTGATGACGAAGCTCTCGCGGAAGTACCCGGGGTATGGCTGGGAGCACAACTGCGGGTATCCGACTAACGACCACCGCAGCGCCCTTCACGCCCTCGGGGTGACACCGTTTCACCGCCGCGACTTCGGGACGGTGAAGCTGCTGATCGCGCGTGACCGGCAGCTGGTGCTCGACCTCGACGCCGAGGAGCGAGTGCCAACGGCCACCTAGCGCAAGGGATCGCCGTTCTCCAGGTGTGTCCGACCGGCGGCGGCTCCTGGGCGACCGCGGAGAGCGCCTCGTGGCCGAGGCCCTGGCCGATCGTGGCCTGCGGGTGGTCGCCCGCAACGCGCGCACGCGGTTCGGCGAGCTGGATATCGTCGCGTGCGATCGGCGGGGCTATCTGTTCGTGGAGGTGAAGACGCGGCGCGCGGGCTCATTCGTGTCCGCCGCCGAGGCGGTCGATCCGCGGAAGCTGGCCCGGATCCGTCGCCTCGCGCTCCTCTGGTTGGCCGAGCAGGGCGCTGCGGGGGGATCGCCGCGCGTGGTCGTGGCGGCGGTCACCGTAGGATCGCGCACGGTCGTCGAGCTGATCGACGTGGACTAGAAGGCGGACGGTGCTCGGCGGCCTAGATGCCCTGCGCGAAGATCTGCGATCCGGCGATGAGCATCGCCGCGAACGTGGCGACGAGGGCGACCCCAGCGACGGCGAGGCGGCGCAACGCCTGCGAGCGCTCGGCATCGAGCTGCTGTGCACCGTGGGCCAGGGACTGCGTCGGCGCCTTCGCCGCGGCCGACGGCGGGACCGTCGCACCCGGGGCGAGGGGGATCGCGTCCCCAAGCAGCGCGTGCCCGTAGTGGCGCTCCGCGGCCGCGCGCTCCAGCTGCCCGGCCGCGGTGAGCGCTTCGAAGAAGCGTTCATACTCCGCGACCGCCCCACCGACATCGCCCGCGTTGGCCAGGGTCGCGGCGAGCCGGCGATGCGCCCCGAGGTGGCAGGGGTCCGCGGCCACCGCCGACCAGAGCGCGGCGAGGGCCGACACCCGGTTCCCGGCACGCAGCAGCAGCGCGGCGCCGTCGAGCAGTGCGGTGATCTCGGTGCCGTGGCCCTCCGGCAACGCCGGCAGGCGGTCGTGGGACTCGATCGTGTGCGTGGGTCGCTCCAAGACAGGCTCCCCTCTGTCGTTGCTGCGTCCGGATATGGATGCTGCTGGAGCCCTGACCGTACCCCCGTAGGGGTGCCGTGGTCAATCCGGTACCGCTGTACCGACCTTCCGTACCGTCGCTCGCCTGGTCGTCGGCCATCACCGTCGGCCGATGGGGAGCGTCGCGCGAACGCTCGGCTGCGCGCTCTGGGGCCTGGAGACCGCGCTGGTGACGGTCGAAGCGGATATCTCCAATGGCCTGCCGAGCTTCACCATCGTCGGACTGCCTGATACCGCGGTGCAGGAGGCGCGGGAGCGGGTCCGTGCGGCGATCCGCAACGCCGGATTCGAGTTCCCGCTCCGCCGGGTGACGGTGAACCTCGCGCCGGTGGAGCGTCGAAAGGAGGGGAGCGGCTTCGATCTGGCGATCGCGCTAGCGATCCTGCGCGCGACCGACCAGCTGAAGGCCGACCCGGATGGGCTCTGCCTCGGGGAGCTCGGTCTTGACGGTGCGGTCCGCGGCGTTCGTGGGACGATGCCCCGCGTGCGTCGGGCGTGCGCCGCCGGAGTGTCGCGAGCGTTCGTCGCCGCCGACAACGCGATCGAGGCGGCCGCGAGCGGCATCGAGACCGTCGCCTTCGAGACGCTCGCGCTCGCCGTCGCGCACCTCGACGGGACGACCCGCCAGGCACCCACCGTGCCGCGCGCGATCGACGGCATGCCCTACGACGGCCCGGATCTCGCCGACATCGTGGGGCAGGAGTCGCCGAAGCGCGCGCTCGAGCTCGCCGCCGCCGGCGCGCACAACCTCCTCTTCATCGGACCGCCGGGCACCGGCAAGACCCTGCTCGCGCGGGCGCTCCCCGGGATCCTCCCGCCGCTCGAGCCAATGGACGCGATGGCGGCGAGCGCGATCCACAGCGTGGCTGGCCTGATCGATCCGGATCGCCCGATCCTGACCTCGCCGCCGTTCCGTGCGCCCCACCACACCGCTTCGCGGCTCAGCCTGGTCGGCGGAGGGACGCCGCCGCGACCCGGTGAAGTATCGCTCGCGCATTCCGGCGCGCTGTTCCTCGACGAGATCGTCGAGTTCGCGCCGAAGGTCCTCGAGACCCTTCGCGAGCCGCTCGAGGAGGGGGCGATCACCATCTCGCGGGCCGGGGCGACCGCAACGTATCCCGCGCGGTTCAACCTTGTCGCGGCGATGAACCCCTGCCCGTGCGGGCATGCCGGGGATCCGACCGTGGCCTGCACCTGTCTGCCCGAAGCCGTGGAGCGGTATCGCAGCCGCCTGTCGGGTCCGATCCTCGACCGCATCGATCTTCGGGTCCACGTCCCACGGGTGCCGTACGAGCGCCTTCGGGACGAAGCGCGGGCCGAGCCCTCCGCGACGGTCCGCGACCGGGTGATCGCCGCGCGCGAGCGGATGCGCGCGCGTTCGGCGCGCCCGAATGCCGAGCTGGGCGCGGTCGGATTGCGCCGCCACTGCCGGCTCGACGAGGCCGCCGATGCGTTGATGGGCACCGCGATGCGCACGAGGCGGCTCTCGCCGCGCGCCTATCACCGGATCCTGCGGGTCGCCCGGACCGCCGCGGATCTGGCCGGCCGCGAGCGGCTGACCGCCGACGATGTGGCCACCGCGCTCCTGCTTCGGGCCCAGCCGTGATCGCGCTCGGCGCTGCCGATGGGGCGTATCCGGCGGGGCTGCGTGATCTCCAACCCGCACCGACGCCGCTCTGGGTCGCCGGGGACCCCGCGGTGCTGGCGTTGCCCGCGGTGGCGATCGTCGGCACCCGTCGAATGAGCCCCTATGGCGAACGGGTCGCCGCGGAGCTGGCCGCGGCGCTCGCCGTCGCGGGGATCGTCGTCGTGTCGGGCCTGGCCCAGGGCATCGACACCGCGGCCCACCGGGCGGCGCTCGATCGCGGGGGCCGCGGCGTCGCCGTGCTGGGCGAGGGGCTCACCAGCCACGCCGCGAGCGTCCGCGGGCGGCGCCGCGTCCTCGCCCGCCGGCTGGAGGCGACCGGCGCGCTGGTGTCGCAGTACGCACCGGAGCTCCCGCCACAGGGCTGGATGTTCGCCAAGCGCAACGCGCTGATCGCCGCACTCGCGGGAGCGGTCGTCATCGTCGAGGCGCCGTTCGGGTCGGGTGCCCTGATCACCGCGGCCGATGCCCGATCCCTCGGGCGCCCGCTCTACGCGGTCCCCGGTCCGCTCGGTGCGCGCGGTTCGGAGGGCACGAATGGGCTCATTGCCAACGGGCTCGCCACCGCGCTGGTGGGTCCGGCGGTCCTCGTGGCGCGGCTTGGCAGTGCGGACGCGGCTCCCGCAGCAGGGGCTCGCGCGTTCGACGCGCTTCTCGAGCTGCTCGCCTCCGGTCCCGCTGACTTCGACGAGCTCGCGGACAGGGTCGGCGGGGGGCGGGCTGTGGTGCGATCTCGGATCGTCAGCCTGCTATTGGAGGGCCGGATCCGCGAGACCGGTGACGGACGATTCGCGCGAATCTAGCCGCGCCCGCCGAAGGGGCCGACGCGCTTCCGCCGCACCCGATCCAGCCACAGACCACCGGGTGCGGGATCGCTCGACATACTGGATGGGTGTCGTCGCCGGACGTTCGCTGCGTGCTCGCTGTCGCCAACGACCGCCACGCGTCGAGCTGGGGGCTGGTGGCGAAGCTCCCGGGCGGCTACCAGCAGGGGGCGTACAAGCTGGTCGGGCCCGATGCGACGAGCGCCGTCCTCAAATGGCATGCGGCGCACCTCCCCGCCAAGCAGCTGACGGACACGGCTCGCGCGATCGAGGATGCCCGGTCGCGCGGGTGGCCCACGGCGAGATGGATCGCCTTCGGGTCCCTACCCAATGACGGCGCGTACATCATCGAAGAGTTCATCGCCGGGACGAGACCAACGACGCTCGAAGGCTCGATTCTCGAGCGGTTGCTCGACGCGGTTCGTCTCCAAGCCGACGCGCGACCCGAGACCGATCAGGATTGGTCGGCGTACATCGGCCGAGTGGTCTTCGAGGGCGGAGCGGAGCTCGCGACCCGAATGCGCGCCCATCCCGACACTGCGGCCCTGCAGCTTCGGCTGGAGCGGATGACGGCCGCAGCGCGAGACACGCCTCTCCCCGCGAACGACCTCGTCCACGGCGACTTCGTCCTCAACAACATACTCGTGCGGGACGAGGTGCCGTTCCTGGTCGATGCAGCCCATGCCGGAAAGGGGACCCAGGCCTACGATCTCGCCACACTCCTGATGGAAACGAGCGTCGGCGGCGGCTACACGCCGCCATCGCAGGCAGACCGGCGCCGGCTTGAACGCGAAGGCATTGCACTCGTTGGGCGCCTCGGATTTCTCGTCTGCATCGCCTGCCGGATCATGCATCTGCTCGTATTCGGAGGCGTGCACTGGAACGAGCAGGTGCCGGGGGCCGTTGCGAAGTGCAACGCCTTCCTTGACAGCCTCGAGAGCCGCTGAATGGTGGACGAGGTGCCCTTCGTTGGAGGCAACCTGAGCGCGAGCGTTCGCACGGGCGACACGGTGCGCCGTCGCGCGGGTCCCTGGACACCGGCGGTGCAGGCGCTGCTCGGACACCTCCAACGCGTCGGCTTTGAGTCCGCGCCGCAGCCGCTGGGCACCGACGATCTGGGCCGCGAGGTGCTGTCGTTCATCCCAGGCGACGTGCATGTGGGCTGGCCGGATCCGATGCCGTCCTGGACCTATGAAGATGACACCACGCTTGTTGCGGCGGCCCAGCTGTTGCGCCGCTACCACGATGCCCTGCAGGGATTCACGCCACCCGCCCAGCCGCACTGGCGGGTCGTCGCGCCCGGGAGACACGAGGTGATCTGTCACAACGACTGGGCGCCCTACAACGCCGTCTTCGACGGTCGCGTGCCGGTTGCGGTGCTCGACTGGGACATGGCGGGACCAGGGAGCCGAGCTTGGGACGTGGCCCGATCAGCATTCACCTGGGTGCCGCTCTATCCGAAGAAGATGGTCGGATTGACGGTGGACCAGAAGGCTGCGCGCTTCGGGCGCTTCTGCGGCGCGTATGGCGATGGCATTGCTCGGGGCGAGGTGTTCGATACGCTCCTCGTCCAGCTGAGGTTCTTCGCGGACTTCGTCCAGGCGCAAGCGGACGCCGGAGACCAGGGCTTCAAGAAGCTGGCTGACTGGGGCGTTCACGACGGACTCCGATCGGACGCCGCCGATCTCCAGCGGCAACGCAAGCTGTTCGTGGGATGAGAAGTGGCGGGCAGTTCCAGCGGGCAAGCGGACGTCTTGGTCGAGCCTACCTCGATGGCCCGCGCCAGCTGCGGTTCAAGTGCGGCAGTTCCTCTAGTCGGCGACGCCGGTAGCTGACGCGCGTCGTCGACAGCGCGGTAGCCGGAGTAATCTCAGCGCGGAGTGCGATGTTCCAACGCGTCGAGACGAGCCGTGCTTGTGACAGGAGGCTCGCGCGGGATCGGGGCGGAAACATGTCTCGAATTCGCGCGGCGCGGCTTTGACGTTGCCTTCACATTCCGAAACAAGGTAGAGCGAGCTGAGCAGGTTGCAGTCGGTGTTCGGGACATCGGAACTCGCGCATTATCGGTCCGGGCAGACATTACTCGTCGGGATGACGTTGCGACCCTCGCGACAGGGCTTTCGGCTTGGACAAGTGAGCTGCGCATCCTTGTGCTGAATGCGTCGGGCGGTCTTGAGCGTGACCTGCTTGCGGCGGATCCCGACTATCCGATGCACATCAATCGTGATGCCCAGGTTCTCGTTCTCGATTGCATCAGCCCACTGCTGTCGCCGCCGGCCACGGTGGCCCACGTCACAAGCCACTGGGCCCACCTCTATGGACGCGTCACCCAACTTCCGCAGTACGAGCCGGTGGCGCGCACGAAGCACGCGGGCGAAGCCGCGCTGCGGGACCGCCAGGTGGATCTGGCGCGTCGTGGCGTTCGGCTACTCGTGGTGACTGGCGCCCTCGTAGAGGGAACGATCACAGCCCGCCTGTTGGACCGCGCGGCTGGTGGTCTTGCCGAGATGGCGGAAACGGAAGGGTCGACGGTCACGATTCCCGAGGTCGCTCGTGCGATCGTCGATGCTACGACTGACATCACCCTTCGGTCGGGTCATACGGTTGTTGTTGGCGGAACCCTCGATTCGCTGCTTCCATAGGCCTGCGGTCCCGATCCATCGTCCCTGATGTCGCGCCCAACCCGACGGGCTTCGAACGCCGCTCCTCCCTTCGACGGCCCTCAAGCGCGGGCGGAAGAGAGCGCCTTGCACCTTCGGTGATCTACATCGTTCGCTAGCCCGATTCGCTCCGCCAGGGGTCCTCGGCACGCGGATACGCCCATCGGCGGCGATCCCAGAGCGCCGCCGGTTCGCTGTTCCAGGTGGCCGGCAGGACCGGCGTGGGCCAGGCGGGATCGGGTCGCCACCGGTCCCACCCGTCGCTGAACGGAGCGCCACGGAACTCGATCATGTTGATGACGGATGCCGCCTCCTGTCGGATCTCCGCGATCAGCTCCGCCGAATAGTTGCCATCGCGCGCCTGGCCCTCCAGGAGTTGCTCGTCCTTCCACGACCAGCGCAGATCCGGTGTCACCACGATGTCGAGGGTGTGGTCATTCGTATCGAATCCGATGGCGGTGCGACGGAAGGGTTCCTCGAGGTTCACGTAGAAACCCACGAACTCTGCGTCTGGCCCCCAGGTCAACCACACCGAATGCGCGCGCTCCGGGAACATCAGCCGGAGCGTGTTCGCCCACCACGCCGAATCCGTCAGCTCCGGTCCTGCTGGCCCGGGACGCCACCGCTTATGTGGCGTCTCTTTGGGCAGGTACAGCGCGAGCAGATCGGGGCAATCCACGACCACGCGACATCCCCAGGTCATCCCCGGGCGCCCGTCGCGGGTGATGTAGCGAAGAACCCCATCCTCGCCGACATTCACCGCCGGAATCTAGATTTGAATCTCGTGGGCCTCTGACTTCCCACGCCCCTACGCCCGCGCCAGACGGTCGTCGAGCGCCTTGAGATTCTCCGCAAGCGGCAGTACCGCGTCGAGGACGAGACGTTCGTCCCGCCACGGCGCAAAGGTGGCGCGCACCTGCTCGACCTCATCCCACGTCAGCTCAGGCCAACCCGGAATCTTCCGCAGGCGCCCATCCATGCGAGCCCGATGCATGGCCTCATCCGTGAGCACGCACTCGACGATCACGATCTTCGCGTCGCAGCGGAGCGCGACCTCGCGCCAGGTCGTCCGAATGCTCTCGGTCTTGGCGACACTGTCGAGCACGACGGCATGTCCCAATCCAAGCTCATGCGTCGCGAGTGCGGTCATGACCTCGTAGGCGGCCCATCCGGAGTTCTGCTCGGTGCCGATGCGCGCCCTCCAGAGCGCCGCTTCGATGATGTCCTTGCTCAGGAGCGACGCACCGAGCCGCCGAGCGGCATGTTCCGCCAGCTGAGACTTACCGGTGCCGGGAACGCCCGAGAAGACGACGAGCAGTGGCATCTGCGCTGATGATCGCACCGGGATGCTCCCGCGGTCACGGCGTGGAATACCTCAGCCGGCCCAGTCGTTGCGCTGCTGTGGGTTTCAACGATGAGCTCATCGCACAGTTTCGCCGCAGCGACGGCGTCATCACCGAGGGTCCCTTCACCGGACGCGACCTGCTCCTGTTGACGACCTCCGGTACGACGAGTGGCCTTTCACGCACCCATCCGCTGGTGTACATGCGCGACGGCGACGACTATCTGATCATCGCTTCCAAGGGCGGCGCGACGACCCATCCCGCCTGGTACCACAACCTCCGGACCCATCCCGAGGTGGTCGTGGAGCTGGGGGCGGAGAAGTTCCGAGCACGGGCGACTGCCTTCACCACAGGCCCCGAGCATCGCCGCCTGTACGACATCGCGTCGTCGATCAACCCCGGCTTCGCCGTATACGAGCGCAAGACGACCCGCGCGATCCCGGCGATCCGCCTGCGGCGTCTCCCCGCGTCGGGCTAACGCCGAGCCCAGGCCATCGCCGCCCGGGTGAGCGGTCCGTAGTTGCCCGTGGCGCTGATCCCGCGGTCCTGCTGAAAGCGCCGGACCGCGTCGCGGGTGACCGGCCCGTAGTAGCCGGTGACGACGGCGAGGTATCCGAGCGCCCCGAGGTCCCGCTGCAGCTGCGTGACCTCGGCTGACCGATCGCCCATCGCCAGCACCGCGTCGCTCGCGGCCGCCGATGCGGTGGCGAGCGAGCGGAAGAGGGCCGTCGCGGTGAGGGGACCGTAGAACCCGGTCACCGGGAGGCCCTGGTCCTGTTGGAACGAGCGGATCGCGGCGCTGGTGACCGGCCCGAAGCGACCGCCTCCGGCTTGGACCGTCGCCCGTTCCATCCGCCCGAGCGACGCGAGGCCCGTCTGCAGCAGCGTCACCGCCGGGCCGGTCGCACCGACGCCGAGCCCCGGCTCCGGAACGCAGGCCGCGGTCCGGCAGGGAGCGAAGCTCGCGTCGGTGCCGGTCGGAGCGCTGAGCGCGGCCCCGGCCGAGACCGGAGCGGCACACTGGCGCACCAGGGCCATGTAGCGGCCCCAGTCCCAGGTCGATCCGGGATCGGTATGGTCGGTCCCGGGGATCTCGTTGTGGCCGCGGATGTGAGCGCGGTCGGCGGGGATCCCATAGCGGCGGGTGATCGCGCAGACCAGCGACGCCGAGCTCCGGTAGAGCGCCTCGGTGTAGCCGACCCCGTGGTCGGGGTCGAACTCGTGCTCGATCCCGATCGCGGAGCGGTTCCAGCCGCGGACGTGGAAGGCGGTGTCCGCCTCTGCGACGAGCTGGGTGATCTCGCCATCGCCGGCCCGGATGACATAGTGCGCGCTCAGGCGGGCGTGGGGATCGCGGAACCACGAGACCGCACCGGCGTAGGAGCCGAGCGTGGCGTGGATCACGATCGTGTCGATGGCGGAGCCCGACCGGCCGGCCGAGAAGTTCGCGTCCGCCGCGGGGACCCAGCGGAGCGTCGGGTAATAGCCGGGCGGTGCCGCGCTCGCCGGCTGCGTTCCGGCGAGGAGCAGGCCGGCGACGACGACGACGGCGAGCAGGCGTTGCATGAGGGCGAGACCGTATCCGGTGGCGACGGCCTGGACAATGCGACGAACGTACCGGGGCCCCGGACCTCCGCCCGCGCCGGACGACACAGGGGTCGCCTGGGCGCGCGCTACGGACGCTCGGCGCTCACCCGGATGATGCGATCGCCCGAGCCCTGGCTCGTGGTGAGATACAGCGCCCCGTCCGGCCCGAGGACCGCGGTCCGCAGGCGGCCGTACCGCTGGTCGAAGAGGATCTCGCCGGGGACCACGGTCGTCCCGGTCACGCGAAATCGGCGGAGGTCCTGCTCCTTCAGCGTGCAGACGAAGAGCGATCCGGACCAGTCGCCCCACTGCGGGCCGCTCACGAAGGTCGCGCCGGAGGTGGCCAGGGTCACGCCTCCCGATGACCAGAGCGGATCGGTGAACCCCTTCGCCGTTCCGCCGGGGCCCTCCTGCAGCGGCCAGCCGTAGTTCTTTCCTGCCGCGAGGAGGTTGATCTCGTCGTGCGTCGACGCCCCGTGCTCCACCTCGAACATCGCCCCGGTGCCCGGCTGCACCGCGAGGCCCTGTGGATTGCGGTTGCCCATCGTGTAGACGGCGGTCCGCGTCGCCGCGCCGGACAGGATGGGGTTATCGGTCGGCACGCCGCCGTCGGTCTCGACGCGGAGCACCTTGCCGTTCAGGACGTTCGGATCCTGGGCGAGCTTGCCGTTCCCGTTCTCGCCCATCGTCACCCAGAGCTTGCCGTCTGCGCCAAAGCGGAGCCGGCAGCCGTCGTGGATCGACGCGGCGCCCATGCCGCTCCGGATGACGTACCGGTCGAAGGAGAGGATGTCTCCCGTCGCCCGATATCGGAGGACCTGGTTGCGCCATTCGCCCTCGTCGGTCCGCGAGGCACAGACGTAGAGCAGGCCGTTCGTCGGGAATGACGGATCGAGCGCGATCCCCATGAGCCCCGCTTCGCCCATCGCGCGCATCTGCGGGACCGGTGTGCTCGAGAGCCGCCGCGCGTTCGGCTCGCCGCTCTCGAACACGAGGATGCTCCCGGCGCGCTCGGTGACGAACATCCGGCCGTCCGGCGCGAACGCCAGATCCCACGGGATCGACAGGCCGGACTGGACCACGGTGTCGGTGAGCCGCGGCGTGAATGCGGTGTCGGCGATCCTCGTGGGGGGTGGGGTGCCCGTCGGTGTGGCCGATGCGGTGGTCGAGGCGGGCGCGTCGGTGCGATGCACCGCGTCAGTGCCGTACGGCGTGCAGCCGACGACCACAAGGCAGGCAAGCGCGAGCCCGCGCGCGCGGCGGACCGATCCCATCACCGTCGGACTCACCGTCGGACATTCTGACAGGCGACCTGTAACACTCGGCCGGTGCGCGAGCAGGCCGAACGGATCGCCGCTGCCGTCGGGATCCTCGAGGCGACGCTTCGCATCCCCGACCTACCGGCGTGGGCGATCGCGGTCATCGCGCATCCGCTCCCGACCCACGGCGGAACGATGCGCAATCCGCTGGTCGCGGCCATCGCGCGTGCCTGCGCCGACCGGAGGATGTCGGCGCTGCGGTTCAACTTCCGCGGCGTCGGCGCGAGCGCTGGGTCGTGGACCGGCGGGAGCGCGGAGGTCGACGACCTCGCTGCGGCGGTCGCGCACGCGCGACGGATCGCACCGGAGCTGCCACTCGCGGTCGCCGGATTCAGCTTCGGAGCGATCACCACACTGCGCTGGATCGCGGCCGGCGGGTCGCCCGATGCGTACGCGCTCGCTGGGCTGCCCCTGCGGTCGGTCGCGTTCATCCGCCAGGAGCTCCCGCCGGTGCCGGATGGGACCTTCATCGTCGCGGCGGAGCTCGATCAATTCGGTACGGCGGCCGAGCTTCGGGTGGCGTATCCGCGTGCCGCCATCGCGGAGATCGGCGGGGTCGATCACTTCTTTCTGCGCCACCACGCCGAGGTCGGAACGCTCATTGCCGACCATCTGCTTGGCGCGCTCGGGCTCGCGCCCGCGGGCGCGGCATCGCAAACTCGGTAGACTGAGCGCTCCCATGACGACTGCGCCGACCGCCGCCGCCACGTCTGCCCCGGCCGCGAAGCCGCCGGGAACGCGGAAGCGCATCCTCACCGGCGATCGGCCGACGGCGAAGAGCTTTCACCTGGGCAACCATTACGGCACACTTGCGAATCGCGTCCGCCTCCAGGACGAGTACGAAAGCTACTTCCTCATCGCCGACTATCACATGCTCACCACGCGGATCGCGGACCTCGAGGAGATCGGGAAGAACATCCGCGAGCTGGTGACCGACTACCTCGCCGTCGGCATCGACCCGAAGCGGACGACGATCTACCTCCAGTCGCTCATCCCCGAGGTCACCGAGCTCTTCCTCTACTTCGCGATGCTGGTCACGGTGCCCCGGGCCCAGCGCATCCCCACGCTGAAGGACGCGATGCGCGACCACGGACTCTCCGCGCCGACGTACGGCCTCCTCGGCTATCCGATCCTCCAGGCCGCGGACATCCTCATGGTGAAGGGCGATCTCGTGCCCGTCGGGCGGGACCAGGAGTCGCACATCGAGCTCACCCGGGAGATCGCGCGCCGCTTCAACGAGCTCTTCGGTCCGGTGTTCCCGGTCCCGGACGCGCTCATCCCGGACGGCGGGGTCCTGCCGGGCACCGACGGGAATGCGAAGATGGGGAAGAGCCTGCACAACGCGATCTTCCTGACCGACGACACCGCGACGGTCACCAAGAAGATCATGGGGATGTATACCGATCCGACCCGGATCAGGGCGACCGACCCGGGCAGAGTCGAGGGCAATCCGGTGTTCGCGCTCCACGACGCCTTCAACCTCGACGCCGCCGAGGTCGCGGAGCTCAAGTCCCGCTATCGCGCGGGGACGGTCGGGGACGTTGAGGTGAAGCGGACGCTGGTGACCGCGGTCGAGGCGTTCCTCGCTCCGATCCGTGACCGACGGGCACAGCTCGCCTCGCAGCCGGACATGATTGACGACATCATCGCCACCGGGAGCGCGCGGGCCCGCGAGGAGGCGCGCCGCACGCTGCACGAGGTCCGCGCGGCGATGCACCTCGACTACTTCGGTCTCTAGGGCGGACCGCATGCCGCGGCTCTACGCCCTGGTCCTGTCCGGCGGGGCCGGGACGCGCCTTTGGCCCCGCTCGCGCCGCAGGAAACCGAAGCAGTTCCTCGATCTGACCGGCGAGCGGACCATGCTCCAGGACACCGTGTCGCGGGTGAGCGAGCTCATCCCGATGGAACGGATCTTCGTGGCGGCGCCGCCCGAGCACCGGGCCCTCATCCACGAGCAGCTGCCCGACCTCCGGTCCGACCATATCGTGGTCGAGCCGTACCCACGCGGCAACGCCGCGGCGATCGGCCTGTCCATGGCCGCGCTCCACGCGTTCGACCCGGACGCCGTGGTCGCCGTGCTTCCGTCCGATCACGTGGTGACCAAGAACGCGGCGTTCCGGTCGGTGCTCATCGCCGCGACGGCGGCGGCCGAGGCGGGCTATCTCGTGACCCTCGGGGTGCGGCCGGAGCGGCCGGACACCGGCTTTGGCTATATCGAGGCCGGCGAGGTCCTGCCGATCGACGCGACGCTCGAAGTCCGTCGGGTGAACCGGTTCATCGAAAAGCCCAAGCGCGAGTCGGCCGAGCGGATGCTCGCCGCGGGCGGCTACTACTGGAACGCCGGCATGTTCGTCTGGCGGGTCAGCGAGATCCTTGCGGCGTACCGCGAGCATCTCCCGCGGACCGCCGCGGCGATGGATGCGCTCAGCGAGGCCGTCGGAACACCGCGGTACGAGTCGGTGCTCGCCGAGGTCTGGGAGGAGACCGACCGCACGACGATCGACTACGGGATCGCCGAACGGGCACGCAACGTCGCGGTCGTACCGTCGGAGATCGGCTGGCAAGACGTCGGAGATTGGTCTCGGCTCGCCGATCTGCGCATCGGCGGCTCGGGGAGCTGGTCGGCCGGGGACCACATCGAGGTCGAAGGGAGCGGCAGCTACGTCTTCGCGCCCGGGAAGACGGTCGTCACGATCGGCCTCTCCGACCTGGTCGTCGTCGAGACCGAGGACGTACTCCTCGTCGCCACTCGGGACCGGTCCGAAGCGGTCAAGCAGGTGGTGGATCGACTGCAGCGCGACGGGAGCGAACATCTGCTCTAATGCGTGAGCAGACGGCCCGTCGGCCGGCGAGAGTTGCGCTCGCTGGTAACGTGGTATCCAGGAGGGCGCCCGGAGGGGCGCCTTTTGCATGGAAGGGGACCGAAGACAGGTGGCGAGAGCAGACGACCAGGCGGCCGAGGCGGACGAAGCGCCCGGGCCCGCGACGGCCGCCCCGGTGCCGAAGCGGGCTCGGCGGGCCACGCCGGCTACAAGGGCCAAGACGGCCGCCACCGCCGCGCCGGCCAAGCCGGCCGCCGCGAAGCGCACCCGTCGCGCGGCGGGCGCAGCGGCTGCGGAGCCCGAAGTGGAAGCGCCCCCCACTGCCGGACGGCGCGACCTCGTGGTCGTGGAAAGCCCGACGAAGGCGCGGACGATCGCCCGGATGCTCGGCCCCGGCTACGCCGTCGAAGCGTCGTATGGGCACATCCGGGATCTGCCCAAGTCCAAGCTCGGCATCGACCTCGAGACGTTCGCGCCCGAATACATCGTCCCGCCGGACTCCGAGAAGCACGTCCGGCAGCTGCGCAAAGACGCCAAGTCGGCCGACTTGGTCTGGCTGGCGAGCGATCTCGACCGCGAAGGCGAGGCGATCGCCTGGCACGTCTCCCAGATCCTGGGGGTGCCGGCAGCGAAGCTGCGCCGAGTGACGTTCCACGAGATCACCCCGGCGGCGATCGCCGAGTCGTTCAAGCATCCTCGCCAGATCGACGGGGATCTGGTGAACGCGCAGCAGGCCCGTCGCGTCGTTGACCGCCTCGTGGGCTACACGATGTCGCCGCTCCTCTGGAAGAAGATCCGCTATGGCCTCTCGGCCGGCCGGGTGCAATCGGTCGCGTTGCGGCTGATCGTCGACCGCGAGCGGGCGATCAAGGCCTTCGAGCCGGTCGAGTACTGGTCGATCGACGCATTGCTCGCGAATCATTTCGGCGAGTCGTTCGATGCGGAGCTCATCCAGCACAACGGGAAGAAGCTCGCGATCGGCAGCGGCGAGGATGCCGATCGGCACCGTGCGGCACTCGCCGATGCGGTGTACCGGGTCGCCAGCCTCGAGAAGCGCGAGTCCGGGCGGAACGCGGCGCCGCCGTTCACCACCTCGACCCTGCAGCAGGAGGCCTCCCGAAAGCTTGGCTATTCGGTGAAGCGGACGATGGTGCTCGCCCAGCAGCTTTACGAAGGGGTGTCGCTCGGCGACGGCGCCGTCGGTCTCATCACCTATATGCGCACCGACTCGCTCCACGTCGCCGACAGTGCCCTGCGGCAGGCCAAGGACGTCATCACCGCCGAGTTCGGGGAGCGCTACGCGCTGGAGAAGCCACGGCTGTTCAAGACCAAGAGCAAAGGTGCGCAGGAGGCGCACGAGGCGATCCGGCCAACGGACCTTGCGCGTACACCGGACCAGATGCGCCGCTATCTGAACAAGGACCAGCTGCGGCTGTACGCGATGATCTGGCAGCGCACCCTCGCCTCGCAGATGGCGCCCGCCCGCTTCGAGAACACCCGCCTCGACGTCGCCGCCGAGGGCTACACGCTCCGCGCGAACGGCCGGAAGATCCTGTTCGACGGATTCCTGCGTGTCTACAGCGAGAGCTCGGACGAGCCGGAGAAGGAGGTCGATCCGCTCCCCGACGTCGCCGAGGGCGAGGAGCTGAAGCTGCTCGGGCTCGATGCGGCGCAGCATTTCACTCAGCCGCCGCCGCGCTTCACCGAGGCATCGCTGGTGAAGATGCTCGAGGAGCACGGCATCGGCCGACCTTCGACGTACGCGCCGACGATCTCGACGCTTACCGATCGCCGGTACGTCGTGAAGGACGGACGGGCGCTCGTTCCGGAGGACGTCGGCTTCACGGTCACCGATTTCCTCACCGAGCACTTCCCGGACATCGTCGATCTCGGGTTCACGGCCCGCATGGAGGAGGACCTGGACAAGGTCGCGAGCGGCGAAGCCGAGTGGGCCCCCATCGTCCGGGCGTTCTACACCCCGTTCGACGCGCTGGTGAAGGAAAAGGCCCGGACGATCAAGAAGTCCGACGTCACCGAGGAGGCGACCGACAAGATCTGTCCGAAGTGCGGACGTCCGGTCATCATCAAGCTCGGACGGTACGGCCGCTTTTACTCCTGCACCGGGTTCGTGAAGGGGAAGAAGGGGCAGCCGATGCCGCCGGGCGGCTGCGACTACGCGGCGCCGCTCGAGGGACAGGAGGAGCAGGGGCCGGAGATCGTCGAAGGGGAGACCTGCCCGGACTGCGGGAAGCCCCTGGCGCGCAAGCGGGGCCGGTTCGGTCCCTTCATCGGCTGCACCGGCTACCCGGAGTGCAAGTACATCAAGAAGACCCAGGTCAAGACCGGCGTCGTCTGCCCCGACTGCGGGAAGGGGGAGCTGGTCCGGCGGCGCGGCCGCGGGAAGTCGTTCTTCTTCGGTTGCGAGCGTTACCCCGAGTGCAGCTTCACCGCACGCGAGCTGCCGGCGGCCGGAGGTCCGGCGGTGCCCGACGGGGCCGCGGCGCCCGAGCCGGTCGGCGCCGCCGAATAGCGTTGCGCCTGCGGGCCCGGCCGGCGAGCGTCTCCGAGGTCGCCGATTGGGATGGGCTGGTCGAGGCGACCGGCCGCCCGCACCTCCTCCAGCTTTCCGGCTGGGCGGCGGTGAAGGCGGCGACCGGCTGGACGGCGCGCCGATTCGTCATCGCGGATGCGGGTTCGGCCAAGCCGGTCGGCGTGGCCCAGGTCCTTCTGCGGTCGCTCCCGCTCGGTCTGTCGATCGCCTATGCGCCACGCGGTCCGCTGGTGGCCAGCGAAGATCTCCCCGACGCGATCGTCGCGCTGGCGCGCGCGCTCGCGGCGCAGCGTTGCGCGAGCCTGCTCTGCGATCCTGAGGAGGCCGATGCGCCGTCGGTGCACACCGCCCTCGCCGCACAGGGCATTCGGCCGGCCGGGATATTCGTGCAGCCCCGTCGAACGCTGCTTCTCGATCTGCGGCCGCCGCCGGAGGAGCTCCTCGGGGCGATGAAGAAGAAGACGCGACAGTACATCCACAAGGCCGAGCGGGCAGGTGTGGTGACCGAGGGCACCGACGACCTGGACCGCTATCTCGCGGTCCTCCGGCGTGTCGCGGCGCGGGATCGCTTCGCGCTCCACGACCGCGCGTATTTCCAGCAGATCCGGTCGGCCTTCGGTGACGGCGTGCACCTGACGATCGCCCGGGTCGGCAACGACGATGTCGGCGCCCTGCTCGTGGTCCGCCGGGGCGACCGGGCCTGGGAGATGTATGGCGGGTGGTCCGGCGAGCACGCCGACGCGCGGCCGTTCTACCTTCTGAAGTGGCGTTCGATCTCGCGGATGCGCGAGCTCGGTGCGATCCGCTATGACATGTGGGGCCTGACCGAACATGGCGTGAGCGCCGACCGCAGCGTCGCGAACGACGACCCGCTCGCGGGGGTCGAGCAGTTCAAGGTCGGGTTCGGCGGCGACATCGTCAGCTGGATCGGGGCGGTGGACGTTCCGGTGCGGGCCGCGCTCTACCCGCTCTGGCGCCTGGCCGGCCGCCGCCGGCTGGCGGCCTCGGCATGACCGCCGAAGCTCCGGACGGATGGGATGCGGCCGCGGCGCGGTCCGCGGCGGGCCAGGTCATGCAATCGACGGCCTGGGCCCGGATCAAGGAGCAGCAGGGCTGGCAGGCCGAATACCTTCGCCTCGGGACCGCTCCACTCCCGTGTGCGCTCATCCTCTGGCGCATGACACCCGGAGGATTCCGGTTCGGGTACGTGCCGCGCGGACCGGTGATCGGTCAGGTGGCCGACCTCGGGCCGGCACTCGACGCGCTCGCGGCCCACGCACGAACGTCCGGGGCACTCGCGCTGAAGGTGGACCCCGAGCTGGAGCCCGAGGTGGCCGCCGCGCCACTCGCCGCGGCGGGATTCCGTCGCGGTCCGGATGTCCAGCCGGTCCGCGCGACGCTCGTGCTCGACCTCACCCCCGAGCCCGAGGTGCTGCTCGCCGGATGCGACAAGGACACCCGGTGGAGCACCAAGCAGGGTGCGAAGCGCGGCGTGGCGCTCCGCCGCGGCACGACCGACGCCGACCTGGACGCGTTCTACGGCCTGTACGCGATCACCGGGAGGCGCGCGCGCTTCATCACGCGCACCGCCGACTACTACCGGCTCACCTGGCGGACGCTCATCGACGCCGGGCTCGCCGATCTCTGGCTGGCCGAAGCCGGCGGCGCCGCGGTGGCGGCGGCGATGATCTGGCACTGCGGCGAGCGCGAGCTGTACATGTACGGCGCATCGAACGACGCCGGCCGCAAGATCTACGCGGCGTATGCGCTGCAGTGGCACTGCATCCTGGAGGCGCGGGCACGCGGGGCACGGACGTACGACTTCGGGGGCATTCCGGTGGACCTCGGCGACGCCAGCGACACGATGCATGGGCCGTATCTCTTCAAGAAGGGCTTCGGCGGGACGATCCGGCGGTTCGTGGGTGCGTACGACACCGTGCCGCGACCACTGCTCTACGCCGCGCTTCGCCTGGCCGAGCCGATCTACACCCGCGCGCTCCAGCTCGCCGGCCGCCGCGGCGCGGCGGCGGAGTGAGCGCGCAGTGAAGCTCGCATCGCTCCTGGCCCGCTGCGCGCTCCCGGTACCGGCGGGCATCGCCGACACGACGGAGGTGCGAGCGATCGTCTACGACTCGCGGCGCGCCATCCCGGGCGCCCTCTTCGTCGCGATCCCCGGCTTTCACCGGGACGGTGCGGCCTTCGTCACCGACGCGACCGCCCGGGGAGCGATCGCGGTGGTGGCCGAGCAGCCGGTCGCCACGGCTGTGCCGGTGGCGCTGGTCGCGGACGCCCGCGCCGCGCTTGCGGATCTGGCCGCGGAGTTCTACGACCACCCGACCGAACGGCTCCGGCTTGTCGGCGTGACCGGGACCGACGGAAAGACGACCACCGTCCACCTGGTCTCGGAGGTCCTCGAGGCGGCCGGGCAGGTCACCGGCTTCGCGACGACCGTCGACTTCAAGCTCGGTCCCGCGGCGTGGGCGAACGAGACCCGCCAGAGCACCCAGGAGGCGGTCGAGGTGCAGGAATTCTTCGCCGAGCTGCTGGTCGCCGGCGGGACCTGGGGCATCCTGGAAGCGACGTCCCACGCGCTCGCGCTGCGCAAGCTTCGCGGCGTGGATCTCGACATCGCCGTGTTCACGAACCTCTCGCCCGAACACCTGGATTTCCATGGCTCGCTCCAGGAATACCTTGCCGCGAAGGGCCTCCTCTTCGAGCAGCTGATCGGAGGTGCCGACAAGGGCGTGCCCAAGACCGCGGTGCTGAACGCCGACGACCCGCACTGGCAATACCTCGCCGGTCGTGCGCCGGGCGCCCGGATCATCACCTACGCCATCGACGCGCTCGCCGACGTGCAAGGGACGATCCAGCGCGCCGATGCCGCGGGGTCCCGCGTCCGCATCACCGCCTTCGGCGAGTCGGTGGATCTGCAGCTGCCGCTCGTCGGCCGGTTCAATGTGCACAACGCCCTCGCGGCGGCAGCGGCGGGGCTTGCGGCCGGTGCCACCCTCCTGCAGGCCCGCGATGCGCTGGCCCGGGCGCGCCCGGTGCGGGGACGGATGGAGCGGGTCGAGTGCGGCCAGCCGTTCACCGTGATCGTCGACTACGCCCATACGGCCGAATCGCTCGACAAGGTCCTGGCGCTCCTTCGGCCGCTCACACCGGGCCGGCTCATCGTCGTCTTTGGCAGCGCCGGGGAGCGCGACCGGGGCAAGCGTCCGCGGCTCGCCGAGGTCGCCGCGACCCGCGCCGACCGGTTCGTCATCACCCAAGAGGATCCCCGCCTCGAGGATCCCGCCCGGATCTTGGACGAGATCGAGGCCGGGGCGACCGCCGCGGGCCGGCGGCGCGAGCGTGACTATCAGGTGATCGGCGATCGACGCAGGGCCATCGCCACGGCGATCGCGGGCGCCACCGCCGGCGACACCGTGGTCCTCGCGGGCAAGGGCCATGAGGGCTCGATCATCGTGGGTGAGAACAAGATCCCCTGGGACGAGGCCGCCGTGGCGCGAGACGCGCTGCTGGCGCAGGGCTTCCGGGCATGACCCGGCTCCGCCTCCGTCCGTCGCCGGCCGCGGTGCGGGGCCAGACCCGTGCCTACGCCGAGCGGCTCGATGACCTCGTCGCGTCGTTGCGGGGCGAGATCGGTGCGCCGGAGGCGCCGAATGGCCGGCCGGCGCTCGTGGTGCTCATGGGCGTCCCGGGGGCCGGGAAGTCCCACTGCGCGCGCCTTATCGCGGCGCGTCTGGGCGCGGCACACATCGCGACCGACCAGCTGCGTAGTCGGCTCTTCATCGCTGCCTCGTACACCGAGGCGGAGAATGACACGATCTTCCGCTGCGTCGAGGCGCTCGTGGATCGGCTGGTCGACGAAGGCCATCGTGTGATCGTCGACGCGACGAATCTCGTGGCGCGGAACCGCGAGGCGACCGTCGCCGCCGCACGCCGGCACGCCGTGCCGCTCGTGTTCGTGCGGGTCGTGTCGGACGAGGCGGCGATCCTCGAGCGGCTCGCCGGGCGCCGGACCGCCCGCGCCACCGATGATCACTCGGACGCCGACGTCCGGGTCTATGAGCGGATGAAGGAACAGGCCTTCGAGCCGCCCGATGGTGGGTTCATCGAGCTCCGCAACGGTGCCGGCTTGGCCGGCGAGATCGAACGGGTCGCCCAGGCGGTGGAGCAGGCATGCGCCTCCGCGAGCTGATCTTCGGCGCGATCGCCGCCGCGCTCCTCGTCGGCTACGCCGTGGTCGGCGGCAGGGTGGCACCGTTCGTGTCGCCGGGGGCAGCGGCGAGCCCCGCGCCGGCGAGGCCGGTCAGCGCGGTGCCTGCGCCGATGGTGCGAGGAACGATCGCCTTCATCCTCCGCGGCGACGTGTTCGTCCTTCGGAATGGGCAATACACCGACCGGACGACCGAGGGACGATCGGTCCAGCCATCGCTCTCGGCGGACGGCGGGACGCTGTATTTCTCGCGGGTCGAGCAGATCGACGGCCTGCGGGCGGTCGACGGCGCCGTGGTGAACGCGCAGCTCGGCTTCAGCGACATCGTCCGCAAGCCCGCGGGTGGCGGGACCGAGGAGACCTTGGTGAAAGGCCTGACGGCGCCGGCGCCGAACCGGTTCCACGTCGTGAAGTGGTTCCTGGCGCCGGCGGTCTCTCCTGACGGGAAGCGGCTCGCGGCGATCGAAGGCGACGACGACGGGACCGCCGATCTCGTGGTGTTCGACCTGGCGACGAAGCGGCCCCTCGTCCTCTCCAACGGGGGCGACTGGGCCGATCCGGCGTGGTCGCCGGACGGGACGACGATCGTGGTGACCTCCTACGACCGCGGGGTGCCGCAGCTGCTGCTGAAGCCGGCCGACAACCGTGGCGCCGCGGTGCCGGTGAAGGGGATCCCGACCGGGGAGCCGTACGGCGCGTCCTACTCACCGGATGGGAAGTGGCTCGTCTACAGCCTTCGTCACGACGATGGGCGGAAGAACGACGTGCACGCCATCGAGGTCCAGACCGGCAGGGATGTGGCCCTCACGTCCGACGGCACGAGCTGGAACGGGGTCATCTCGCCGGATGGCCGCCAGCTGGCGTTCCTTCACGCCGAGGGATTCACCATCGACCTCTGGGTCGTGGACTTAGCCGAAGCGCTCGCCGGAGGCCGGATCGGCCAGGCGTTCAAGATCACCCGAGGCGAGGGCGTGGATGGCACCAGCCGTCCGGCCTGGGGACGCTAGGGGGGCTAGATGAGCCGGCGGCGCACCTGGGCCGAGACGAAGTCCATCACCGCGACGGTCACGACGATGAGCAGGATGAAGGTCCCCGCGGCCCGGTACTGCAGCAGCTGGATGTTCTGGAACAGCGGTTGCCCGATCCCGCCGCCACCGACGAGGCCGAGGATCGGCGCCAGCCGGACATTCGTGTCGGCGCGGTAGATGGTGAACGAGATGAATGGGTTCACGATCTGCGGGAGGACCGCTGTCCAAATGACCTGGAAGCGGTTCGCGCCGGTCGCGGTGATCGCCTCGATCGGCCCGTGGTCGATGCCCTCGATCGCCTCCGAGTAGAGCTTCCCCATTACCCCGACGTTGTGGAAGGCGATGGCGAGGACTCCGGCTGCGTTCCCCAGACCAAACAGGATGACCGCGATGATGCAGACGATCAGCACATCGATCGAGCGCACGATCGTGAAAAGGAGACGGATGATCACGTAGATGCCGTTCGTGATCGGATGTCCGGTCATGATGTTCCGGGCTCCCAGGAACGACAGGGGGATCGCCACGACCATCGCGAACGCGGTGCCCATGATCCCAAGGAAGATCGTGATGATCATGAGCCCGAGGCCGCCGTCCCAGAAGGTCTCGAACTCACCATGGGGCCAGAGGACCGAGAAATCGAAGTCGACGAGCTGACGGAGCACCCCGGCCATGTACGGCGGGTTCGCGCGCGACAGGTCGACATCGACGATCCGGAACCCGATGAACAGCACGACCAGTACTGCGGCGACCGAGCCGAGGCGTCGCCAATCGGTCAGCGGGTTGCGGGCCAGCTCGCGGGGCACCGGAAGGCCCCGGCTGGTGAAGTACTCCGCCACTAGCGCGGCCCGTCCAGGTGGGCCGCGTCCTGAGCCAGTGCGAGCAGGGCCGCGTCGTTCGGGCTCATCGGCTGTGCCGCCGATTGGTCGACGCCGATCTCCACCTCCTCGGCGTCCTCTCCGTAGATCTCCTTGAATTTGCGCTCGTCGATCGCCGCCGGCCTGCCGTCGAACGCGATCCTGCCGTCCTTCAATGCGATCACCCGGGTCCCGTACCGCCGCGCGAGCGACAGGAAGTGAAGCGAGCAGACGACCGTAATGCCGTCCTTCCGGTTGATCTCCTCGAGGTACTTCATCACCGAATGGCTGGTCGCCGGGTCGAGGCTCGCGACCGGCTCATCGGCGAGCATGAGCTCCGGCCGCTGCATGAGCGCGCGAGCGATCCCGACCCGCTGCTGCTGGCCGCCGGACAGGGCATCGGCCCGGCCGTAGGCCTTCTCGACGATCCCGACGCGGCCGAGGCTCTCGAACGCGAGCGCGACATCCTCGCGGCTCGGGCGTGAGGCGATCGTCCGCCAGGTGGTGCGGTACCCGAGCCGGCCGGCAAGGACGTTGGCGAACACCGAGCTTCGGCGGACCAGGTTGAACTGCTGGAAGATCATGCCGATCCGCCGCCGGACGCGGCGGAGGTCAGGGGAGCTGGCGGCGGTGACGTCGATCCCGTCGAACCGGATGCGTCCGGAGGTCGGCGTGATGAGGCGGTTGATGCACCGCAGCAGCGTGGATTTGCCTGAGCCGGAGAGCCCGATCAGGACGAGGAATTCGCCTCGCTCGATCTCAAGGCTCACGCCACCTAGGGCGCGCGTGCCGTTCGGATAGACCTTGACCAGATCCTCGATGGACACCAGCGGCGACACCCGGGACACCATACAAGGAGCGCGCCCGCCGGTCTCCCCGC